>DATMUG010000160.1:0-9143 GCA_035563915.1 Pseudomonas sp.
TCACGAGCGCAGTACTGTGGGAGCGAGCTTGCCCGCGAAGGGGGTGACACGGTCTTGAAGGCAGCAAACAAAAAAGCCCCGCACGGCAAAACCGTGCGGGGCTTTTGGTACAGCCGGGAAAGACTTACAGGCCGGCAGCAGTACGCAGAGCGTCGGCGCGGTCGGTTTTTTCCCAAGTGAAGGTGGTGAAGGTATCGTCACCGACAGTCTTGGTGCCCGGGATGCGGCCGAAGTGGCCGTATGCCGCGGTTTCCTGATACATCGGGTGCAGCAGGTCGAGCATTTTGGTGATCGCGTAGGGACGCAGGTCGAACACTTCGCGCACCAGTTTGATGATCTTGTCATCGCTGATCTTGCCGGTGCCGAAGGTGTTCAGCGAGATCGAGGTCGGCTGGGCGACGCCGATGGCGTAGGACACCTGAATCTCGCAGCGCTCGGCCAGGCCGGCGGCGACGATGTTCTTGGCCACGTAACGACCGGCGTAGGCCGCCGAACGGTCAACCTTCGATGGATCCTTGCCGGAGAACGCGCCGCCGCCGTGACGGGCCATGCCGCCGTAGCTGTCGACGATGATCTTGCGACCGGTCAGGCCGCAGTCGCCCACCGGGCCGCCGATGATGAACTGGCCGGTCGGGTTGATGTGGAACTGGGTGTCCTTGGACAGCAGTTCGGCAGGCAGCACGTGCTTGACGATCAGCTCCATCACACCTTCGCGCAGGTCGGTGTACGAGACGTCCGGGTTGTGCTGGGTCGACAGCACCACGGCGTCGATACCGACAACCTTGCCGCCTTCGTAACGGCAAGTCACTTGCGACTTGGCGTCCGGACGCAGCCAAGGCAGCAGGCCGGATTTGCGGGCTTCAGCCTGACGTTGCACGAGCTGGTGCGAGAAGGTGATCGGTGCAGGCATCAGTACGTCGGTTTCGTTGCTGGCGTAGCCGAACATCAGGCCCTGGTCACCGGCACCCTGATCTTCAGGCTTGGCGCGGTCGACGCCCTGGTTGATGTCAGGGGACTGCTTGCCGATGATGTTCATCACGCCGCAGGTCGCGCCGTCGAAGCCGACTTCGGAGCTGGTGTAGCCGATGTCGGTGATCACGTCACGAACGATCTGCTCCAGGTCGACCCAGGCCGAAGTGGTGACTTCGCCGGCGATGATGGCCACGCCCGTTTTCACCAGCGTCTCGCACGCCACGCGGGCGAACTTGTCTTCAGCGATGATTGCGTCCAGCACCGCATCGGAAATCTGGTCGGCGATTTTATCCGGATGCCCTTCGGACACGGACTCGGAGGTGAAAAGGGAGTATTCGCTCATCTCGATGTTTTCCTGAAATTACCGATGGTGAGTGTCGCCAGCCGGCCGCTGAAAGTGGCGGACCTGAATCTGGAAACCATTACGTAAGCCTACATAGAGGCTTTCCCCGGGAACGAGTCCCGCAGCGGTGGCCCAACGGGCCAGATCGTCCTGTTCAAACCCCAGCCAAAGATCACCGCAGGCCTCCTTGGCCCAACTCTGGTTGTGGCTGCATAACTCTGTCACCAGCAGGCTACCGCCTGGTTGCAGCAAGTTGGCCATGTGCTTGAGTGCGTCGGCCGGTGCGGCGAAGTGGTGCAGCACCATGTTCAGTACCACGCAATCGGCTTTAAGGCTCACGCCGTTCAGGGCATCGGCCAATTGCAGGTGGACGTTGCCCAGCGCCTGGCGTTCGCACACCTGCCGTGCCAGTTCGAGCATCGCCTGGCTGTTGTCCAGCGCCGTGACCTGGGTGAAGCGGCGCGCCAGTTCCGGTAGAAAGGCACCGTCCCCGGGACCGACTTCGATGGCGGTCGCGCCTTCGCTGAAACTCAGCTTTTCGAGCAGGGCCACCACGCTATCGCCGTATTGCGGCAGGCCGGCGATCAGATCTTGCTGGGCGCGAAACTTCTCTGCGACCCGTGCGAAAAAGTCCTGGCTGGCCGCTGCCCGTTGCCCATGGACCTGAGCGATCCGCGACTGCACATCGGCAGGCAGCGTCAGCTCATCCACTTCTTCGAGCAAGGCCGCGTGTAATTTACCGCCGGGCAGGTCAGTGTGGGGCAGGGCACGACGGTAAAAAATCGCGTTGCCCTCACGGCGGGTCGCCACCAGGTCGGCCTGGGCCAATACCTTCAAGTGATGACTCATGCCCGACTGGCCGATGCCGAAGATCTGCGCCAGCTCCAGCACGCCAAACGAATCGTTGGCCAGCGCGCGCAAGACATTCAGGCGCAGCGGATCGCCGCCGGCCTTGCAGAGGGCCGCCAGCTCATCGCAATCGTCATGGCGAATGGAAGGCACGCGTAGGTTCATAAGGCCGGCAGTCTAGTCACGCACCGGAAGCATCGCAAGAGCAATATCAAAAAGTTTTGATATTGCTCGATAGATGGCACTTCCAGGCGTTAGCTTCAGTCAACAAACGGAAGGCGGAAAGGTTTCACCCGTCGAAACCGCCGTTATCGATTGGAAAAACGCCTCCAGATGACTATCTGTCATTGCCCCGAGGCGGCTCGGTGAGGGAAAATGCTCGCCTTTTTTCCGTTTCGTTTTATTCACTCTCGATTCAGAACCCGCAGGAGAACAGCGATGCCTAGCCGTCGTGAGCGCGCCAACGCCATTCGTGCCCTCAGCATGGATGCCGTGCAAAAAGCCAACAGCGGCCATCCCGGTGCCCCTATGGGTATGGCGGATATCGCCGAAGTGCTGTGGCGCGACTACCTCAAGCACAACCCGAGCAATCCATCGTTCGCCGACCGTGACCGCTTCGTGCTGTCCAACGGCCACGGCTCGATGCTCATCTACTCGCTGCTGCACCTGACCGGCTACGACCTGTCGATCGACGATCTCAAGCAATTCCGCCAGCTGCACAGCCGCACCCCGGGTCACCCGGAATTCGGCTACACCCCGGGCGTTGAAACCACCACCGGTCCGCTGGGCCAGGGTCTGGCCAACGCTGTGGGTTTTGCCCTGGCTGAAAAAGTCCTGGCGGCGCAGTTCAACCGTCCCGGCCACAACATCGTCGACCACCACACCTACGTGTTCCTCGGTGATGGCTGCATGATGGAAGGCATTTCCCATGAAGTCGCTTCCCTGGCCGGCACCCTGGGCCTGGGCAGGCTGATCGCCTTCTACGATGACAACGGCATCTCCATCGATGGCGAAGTCGAAGGCTGGTTCACCGACGACACGCCCAAGCGTTTCGAATCCTACAACTGGCAAGTGATCCGCAATGTCGACGGTCACGACCCGGAAGAGATCAAGACCGCGATCGAGACGGCCCGCAAAAGCGAGCAGCCAACCCTGATCTGCTGCAAGACCACCATCGGTTTCGGTTCGCCGAACAAGCAAGGCAAGGAAGATTGCCACGGCGCCCCACTGGGTGACGCGGAAATCGCCCTGACCCGTGCGGCGCTGAAGTGGAACCACGGCCCGTTCGAAATCCCGGCCGACATCTATGCCGAGTGGGATGCCAAGGAAGCCGGTCGCGCCGTCGAAGCCGAGTGGGACCAGCGCTTTGCTGCCTACTCCGCCGCTTTCCCGACCGAAGCCAACGAACTGATTCGTCGTCTGAGCGGCGAACTGCCGGCTGACTTCAGCGAAAAGGCCGATGCCTACATCGCCGAAGTGGCCGCCAAGGGCGAAACCATCGCCAGCCGTAAAGCCAGCCAGAACGCCCTGAACGCCTTTGGCCCGCTGCTGCCTGAATTCCTCGGCGGTTCGGCTGACCTGGCCGGTTCCAACCTGACCCTGTGGAAAGGTTGCAAAGGCGTCAGCGCTGAAGATGCCAGCGGCAACTACATGTACTACGGCGTGCGCGAGTTCGGCATGACCGCCATCATGAACGGCGTTGCCCTGCACGGCGGCCTGGTGCCTTACGGCGCGACCTTCCTGATGTTCATGGAATACGCCCGCAATGCCGTGCGCATGTCGGCGCTGATGAAGCAGCGTGTGATCCACGTCTACACCCACGACTCCATCGGTCTGGGCGAAGACGGCCCGACTCACCAGCCGATCGAACAACTGACCGCCCTGCGCAGCACCCCGAACCTCGACACCTGGCGTCCAGCCGATGCCGTCGAATCGGCCGTGAGCTGGAAACATGCACTGGAGCGCAAGGACGGTCCTTCGGCCCTGATCTTCTCGCGTCAGAACCTTGCGCACCAAACCCGTGATGCCGGCCAGATCGCCGATATCAACCGTGGTGGCTACGTGCTCAAGGACTGCGCGGGCGAGCCTGAGCTGATTCTGATCGCTACCGGTTCGGAAGTGGGTCTGGCCGTTCAGGCCTTCGACAAGCTGACCGAGCAGGGCCGCAAGGTGCGTGTGGTTTCCATGCCTTGCACCAGCGTGTTCGATGCCCAGGACGCCGGTTACAAGCAATCGGTTCTGCCGCTGCAAGTCAGCGCCCGTATCGCCATCGAAGCTGCCCACGCCGACTACTGGTACAAGTACGTCGGCCTGGAAGGTCGCGTGATCGGCATGACCACCTACGGCGAGTCGGCACCGGCGTCGGCCTTGTTCGAAGAGTTCGGCTTCACCCTGGAAAACATCCTGGGTCAGGCTGAAGAGCTGCTGGAAGACTGAAGCACGGCGCGGCGGTTCCAGGACCGCCGCGATCCCTGTAGGAGCTGCCGCAGGCTGCGATCTTTTGATCTTGATCTTAAAAACAAGATCAAAAGATCGCAGCCTCGTTTCACTCGACAGCTCCTACAGGGTTTTGTGTTGTTAACGAGAATTCGTTTGCCTGCGTCTATCGAGAACCCCCATGCCTCAACCGCGTCCCTACAAAGTTGCACTCAACGGCTACGGCCGGATTGGTCGTTGCGTCTTGCGTGCGTTGTTTGAACGAGGCGAAAAGGCCGGCTTCGAGATTGTCGCGATCAACGATCTGGCGGACATGGCCAGCATCGAATACCTGACACGCTTCGACTCCACCCACGGGCGTTTTCCCGGTGAGGTGAAGGTCGACGGCGATTGTCTGCATATTAATGGCGACTGCGTGAAGGTCCTGCGCAGTGCCACCCCCGAAGGCATCGATTGGGCGTCCCTGGGCGTCGATCTGGTGCTGGAATGCTCCGGTGCCTGGCACACCCGTGAAGACGGCCAGCGCTTCCTCGATGCCGGCGCGCCACGGGTGCTGTTTTCGCAGCCGATGGCCAGCGAGTCGGATGTCGACGCCACCATCGTCTACGGCGTGAACCAGGCGTGTCTGACCGGCGAGGAATTGCTGGTGTCCAACGCCTCCTGCACCACCAACTGCGGTGTGCCGCTGTTGCGCCTGCTGGACCAGGCCATTGGCCTTGAGTATGTGTCGATCACCACGATTCACTCGGCGATGAACGATCAGCCAGTCATTGACGCCTATCACCACGAAGACCTGCGCCGCACCCGCTCGGCGTTTCAATCGGTGATCCCGGTGTCCACCGGTCTGGCGCGAGGCATCGAACGCCTGTTGCCGGAACTTGCCGGACGAATTCAGGCCAAAGCCGTACGCGTGCCGACGGTGAACGTGTCTTGCCTCGATATCACGATGCAGACGGTGAGTGACACCGACGCCACCGAGGTCAACCGGATCCTGCGCGAGGCGGCCACCAGCGGCCCGCTCAAGGGACTTCTGGCCTATACCGAGTTGCCTCACGCAAGCTGTGATTTTAACCACGACCCACATTCGGCGATCGTCGATGCCAGTCAGACCCGCGTTTCCGGCCCACGGCTGGTGAACATCCTGGCCTGGTTCGACAACGAATGGGGTTTTGCCAACCGAATGCTGGACGTTGCAGAGCACTATCTGCAAACAGCGATTTCAAAAAAACCTGCTCTCTAAGATCAGCTACTCAGGAAGTGCGACCCATGACCGTGTTGAAGATGTCCGACCTCGATCTGCAAGGTAAGCGCGTATTGATCCGCGAAGACCTCAACGTCCCAGTCAAGGACGGTGTTGTCACCAGCGATGCGCGAATCCTGGCTTCGCTGCCGACCATCAAGCTGGCCCTGGAAAAAGGCGCGGCTGTGATGGTCTGCTCGCACCTTGGCCGTCCGACCGAAGGCGAGTTCTCCGCCGAGAACAGCCTCAAGCCTGTCGCCGACTACCTGAGCCGTGCCCTGGGCCGTGAAGTGCCACTGGTTGCCGACTACCTGGACGGCGTTGACGTCAAGGCCGGCGACATCGTGCTGTTCGAAAACGTGCGCTTCAACAAGGGCGAGAAAAAGAACGCCGATGAACTGGCCCAGCGATACGCTGCCCTGTGCGACGTGTTCGTGATGGACGCTTTCGGCACGGCGCACCGCGCCGAGGGTTCGACGCATGGTGTCGCCAAGTTCGCCAAAGTCGCGGCCGCAGGTCCTCTGCTGGCGGCTGAACTGGACGCACTGGGCAAAGCCCTGGGCGCGCCGGCCAAGCCAATGGCGGCCATCGTTGCCGGTTCCAAGGTGTCGACCAAACTCGACGTGCTCAACAGCCTGAGCCAGATCTGCGACCAGCTGATCGTCGGCGGCGGCATTGCCAACACCTTCCTGGCCGCTGCCGGCCACCCGGTCGGCAAATCCCTGTACGAGCCAGACCTGCTGGACACCGCCCGCGCCATCGCCGCCAAGGTCAGCGTGCCGCTGCCGGTGGACGTAGTGGTTGCCAAGGAATTCGCTGAAAGCGCTGCTGCGACCGTCAAGCTGATCGCTGATGTGGCTGCCGACGACATGATTCTGGACATCGGTCCGCAGACCGCGGCGAACTTCGCCGAACTGCTGAAATCCTCGAAAACCATCCTGTGGAACGGTCCGGTCGGCGTGTTCGAATTCGACCAGTTCGGTAACGGCACCAAAGTGCTGGCCCAGGCCATCGCCGACAGCGCGGCGTTCTCCATCGCCGGCGGCGGCGACACCCTGGCGGCCATCGACAAATATGGCGTTGCCGAGCAGATCTCCTACATTTCTACCGGTGGCGGCGCGTTCCTCGAATTCGTCGAAGGCAAGGTACTGCCAGCCGTTGAAGTCCTGGAAAGCCGGGCCAAGGCCTGAGGGTCGCCCGTTTGACCTGGCAAGGGAGTGTTCACATGGTCAAGGCGTTAGCGCTTTTGATCGTCGCCGGTTCCCTGGCGGCTTGCGGGAGTAACCCCAAAGCCACGCCGGATCCTGCGCCGACTGCACCTCAGAATGGCTGCTACCAGGCGGACTGGCAGGCGGAAACCAACCCGGTACTCAACAAGCGTTCCGGGCCTGAGGGGTTGGACAAATACGAGACACAGACCCCCGCCAAGGAACATGGATGCCCTTGACGGGTCTGACTTCTTACTCAGGGCTGGCAGCGTGTGCCGCCAGTCGAGGAACACGGATGAAAGGTTTTATCGCCATTACGGCGCTGGCTCTGCTGGCCGGGTGCAGTCACTGGAACCCGTTCCAGTCGTCCCCTGCGGCGGACAACTGGACCACCTGGACCTGCGACAGTCAGGCCAAAGTGCTCTGGCGCTACGCCAATGACAATCGCACTGAAGTCGATGTGCGACTGGGCGGCGCCGATCAGGTCTACCGCCTGAAGCAGGAGCCGGGTGCATCGGGTTCGCTGTACAGCGACAACATGCTGGCGTTTCACATAAAAGGTGAGGAAGGCCTGGTTTACTGGGTCGCCACCAATGATTTGATTGGCCGCGGTTGCAAGGCGCAATAACACTGCCGTCCGCTGGGCTTTTGTGGCGAGGGAGCTTGCTCCCGCTGGAGCGCGAAGCGGTCACTATCCGGTTGGCCGGATTACGACTGCTTCGCAGCCGAGCGCGAGCAAGCTCGCTCGCCACAGGGTGCTTCGTAACGCAAAGGATTTTTGTAACACCGAATCCGCAGCCCGGGCTCAACCCCCGATCTGCAATAACTTGAATAGCCGCCGCCGCTACGGCAGGCTGGCACGATTAACGACTTTAACCGGGAGAGACCCTCACAATGGCACTTATCAGCATGCGCCAGATGCTGGACCACGCAGCCGAGTTCGGCTACGGCGTTCCGGCCTTCAACGTCAACAACCTTGAGCAGATGCGCGCCATCATGGAAGCCGCTGACAAGACTGACTCCCCGGTGATCGTCCAGGCTTCGGCCGGTGCTCGCAAATACGCCGGCGCCCCGTTCCTGCGTCACCTGATCCTGGCGGCCATCGAAGAATTCCCGCACATCCCGGTGTGCATGCACCAGGACCACGGCACCAGCCCTGACGTCTGCCAGCGTTCCATTCAACTGGGCTTCAGCTCGGTGATGATGGACGGTTCCCTGGGCGAAGACGGCAAGACCCCGACCGACTACGACTACAACGTCCGTGTGACCCAGCAAACCGTGGCCATGGCTCACGCCTGCGGCGTTTCGGTAGAAGGCGAGCTGGGCTGCCTGGGTTCGCTGGAAACCGGCATGGCCGGTGAAGAAGACGGTATCGGCGCCGAAGGCGTTCTGGATCACAGCCAGATGCTGACCGACCCTGAGGAAGCGGCTGACTTTGTCAAGCGCACCCAGGTCGACGCCCTGGCCATCGCCATCGGTACCAGCCACGGTGCTTACAAGTTCACCAAGCCACCTACCGGCGACGTACTGGCGATCGACCGCATCAAGGAAATCCACAAGCGCATTCCGAACACTCACCTGGTGATGCACGGTTCGTCTTCGGTTCCGCAAGAGTGGCTGGCAATCATCAACCAGTACGGCGGCGACATCAAAGAGACCTACGGCGTACCGGTTGAAGAAATCGTCGAAGGCATCAAGCACGGCGTGCGCAAGGTCAACATCGACACCGACCTGCGCCTGGCGTCCACCGGTGCCATGCGTCGCCTGATGGCCACCAACCCAAGCGAATTCGACCCGCGTAAATTCTTCGGCGCCACCGTGACCGCCATGCGTGACGTGTGTATCGCTCGCTACGAAGCCTTCGGCACCGCCGGCAACGCCTCGAAGATCAAGCCGATCTCCCTGGAAGGCATGTACCAGCGCTATCTGAAAGGTGAGTTGAACGCCAAGGTCAACTAACCTTTAGTGTTCTGGCTACACAAAAAACCCGCAGAAATGCGGGTTTTTTTATGGGCGATGATTTGCGGGCGACGCGGTTAGTGTGGGAGCGGGCTTGCTCGCGAAAGCGGTATGTCATTCAACATTGATGGCGTCT
>DATMUG010000161.1:0-9970 GCA_035563915.1 Pseudomonas sp.
GATCTACACTTCCTACGATCGAAAATCGATCATGCATCATCCTGTGGCAAATACATTGACCGTGGGCAACTGGGAAATACCGATCAATCGACGGATCAGTAAAAAAGACAAACGGCTCATGCGACTGCTTTACCCGAAACAATAAAAACACCTGTAGTACATCGTTCGCGAGGTGCAACACCTCGCGAACTTTCAATATCACGAAATACCCTTCAACTTCATTCATTCCGCACTCTACATTAACTTATGGCCGCCCCTGCCTTCCGGCTCAACCTGCCCGGAATAAACAGCAGCCCACTGAATCAATATAAGTACGGATAGATAACATGAACGCCACAACACTTTGCCTGACAGAAAAACCGGTGTCTTTCCACCGCGCCCATGAAGTTGCCATCGCCGAGAATCCTGCCAATGCAGGAAACTCGGTATCCGCTCGTAAAAAACGAGCCGTCGGGAAACACACTTACTTCTGGGCGCCAGGCCGGAGCTTGCGTATCGCCTTCCTGAGTGGGGATCAAGCATTCAAGGACGCCGTCAAAGCCGCGGCCAACAACTGGCTGCCCCATATCAACCTGACGTTCGATTTTGTAGAGGGTGAGTCAGGGGATATCCGTATCAGCAGCGAACCCGGCATTTACTGGTCGATGATCGGAACCAACGCGCTGCTGATCGAGGAAGGCCCGACCATGCGGCTGTCACCTGACTTGCGCACCCCGGCATTTTTCGCCGCCAATGTCATGCACGAGTTCGGACATGCGCTGGGGGCCGAACATGAGCACCTTCATCCGGCGTCAAACATTCCGTGGAACAAGCCTGCGGTTTACGCCGCGCACGGAGTGGCCGAAGACGCCGACGAGGGCGATTACGCACGCCGATCTGTCGATGAACGCTACTTCAACCTGCTCGACGCCAGCGATTTCGACTACACGCCTTACGATCCGAAGTCGATCATGCATTACGCCGTGCGCCAGAACTGGACCCTTGGCGACTTCAAGATTGATCTGAATCTGGTGCTCAGCGACAAGGACAAGGCGTTCATGGCGAAGGCCTATCCGTTCCCTGCGGCACAAACGGCGTAACCGCATGGGACAGGTCGACGCGATTATTTGACCTGCCCCAGATTCGCCTCACTCAAATCCAGCTCCCCCAACACTTCACGCAACACGTCATCGCCAATCTGGTGCTGACGACTCAGGCTGTACAACTCAAGGCGTTGCGCGCGCAGCGCCTTGAGGCGCAAACGGCGTTCGAGCAGATCCATCTGGAATGCCAGCGCCTGAGCTTCGGCCGAATCGTTGAACACCTCCAGTTGATGGCGATACTCGGACATGATCCGCGCCTTGAGCTCCGCCGACAACGCCGCTTGCGCAGCGTCCTGCGGGGTGACCTCTTCGATCTCCAGCGCATGAATCGCCGCTTCGGCGGTCTTGCGCCAGGCGTCGTGGACTTCCTGGCGGCGCTTGTCGTCGGGGCTTTTCTGGATTCCGCGCAGCAGCAACGGCAAGGCGATGCAGGCTGCCACCAGCGACATCAGGATCACCCCGGCGGCGATGAAGATCAGCAGATCACGTTCCGGAAAGGCCTCGCTGCCCATCAGCATCGGCACCGACATCACGCCCGCCAGGGTGACTGCACCGCGCACCCCGCCGACGGTCAGCAGCCAGCAGGAACGAGCGGTCGGCACCTGCGTCAGCTCGCCCTTGCCGCGTAACCGTCGCAACAGCACCGACAGACGCCAGATGCTTTGGACCCAGATGAAGCGAAGCACCACCAGCGCCAGGAAAATAGCCATCACGTCGAGGCAGCGGTAAAGCAGCGTCGGCCACAACGACGTTTCGTGGCTGACCACCGCTTTGATGATGTCCGGCAATTGCAGGCCGAGCAGCAGGAAGATCAATCCGTTGAAGGCAAACTCCAGCAGCGACCACACGCTGCGATTGAGCAGGCGGGTGCTGGTCTGGCGCGGCAGCAGATCAAGCCAGCTCTGCATCATCCCCGCTGCCACCGCCGAGAGAATGCCCGAGGCGCCGAGTCGCTCGGCCAATACGTAAGCGGCAAACGGCAGCAGCAACATGAACACCACATGAGTGGCGGGATCGTCCCAGCCCCGGGCGATCATCCAGGCGCGCAAGCGGCCCACCAGCCAGCTCAGCGCAACACCGACCGCCAGCCCGCCAACCGCCACCAGCACAAACGTCAGGCTCGCATTGGCCAGCGAGAATGCACCGGTGACCGCCGCCACCAGCGCGAACTTGAAGGTCACCAGACCCGAAGCATCATTCATCAACGCTTCGCCTTGCAGCATGTGCATCAACGGTGTCGGCAAGCGGTTCTGCGAAATCGCCGACACAGCCACGGCGTCGGTCGGCGACAGTACCGCCGCCAGCGCGAACGCCACCGGCAATGGAATCGTCGGCAGCAGCCAGTGAATGAAGTAGCCGGCACCGACCACGGTGAACAGCACCAGCCCGACCGCCAGCGTCAGCACCGGCCCGCGCAGACGCCACAATTCGCGTTTGGGCATGCGCCAGCCATCAGAGAACAACAGCGGCGGCAGGAACAGAAACAGGAACAGTTCGGGATCCAGAGCCACATGCAGGCCAAGAGTCGGCCAGGCCAGCAAGGCTCCGGCGGCGATCTGCACCAATGGCAGCGGCAACGGGATGACCCGTCCGACCAGACGCGAGACGCTGACCAGCATCAGCAGGATCAGGACGGTATAAGCGGTTTGCATAAAGCGGAAATCCCGGACAATCGACAGCGTTGAACTGCCATATTAGCCGCTTAGGCTGTGCGTGACCGTTGCACCTATGTCGCAGCCCCCGTCCGGGAAATCAACCTCGGCCGCCGCGAAACGGTTTGGTCATGGCATAATCCGACACCATTTTTTTTCAGCACCTGTAAAGGGGGCGATTCCTTGACCGTTTCAAGCAAAACGTTGCACCTTTTCGGCATCAAAGCCTGCGACACCATGAAAAAGGCGCGCACCTGGCTCGATGAACACGCTGTCAGCTATGACTTTCATGATTACAAGGCGGTCGGTATCGACCGTGAACACTTGACCCAGTGGTGCAACGAGCACGGCTGGGAAGTGGTGTTGAACCGTGCAGGCACGACCTTTCGCAAGCTCGACGACGAACGCAAAGCCGATCTCGACCAGTCGAAAGCCATCGAACTGATGCTCGCACAACCTTCGATGATCAAGCGCCCGGTGCTCGATCTCGGTGACCGAACCCTGATTGGCTTCAAGCCAGATATCTACGCGGCCGCGCTCAAGTAAGCGGCCCGTTTCAATTTGCTAGAGGTATCAACATGTCCACTACCCTGTTCAGCCTGGCCTTCGGTGTCGGCACTCAAAACCGTCAAGGCGCCTGGCTGGAAGTGTTCTACGCACAACCACTGCTCAACCCGTCCGCCGAGCTGGTCGCGGCCATCGCGCCGATCCTGGGCTACAGCGAAGGCAACCAGGCCATCGCCTTCACCACCGCGCAAGCCTCGCAACTGGCTGAAGCCATCAAAGGTGTCGACGCTGCCCAAGCCGCCCTGCTGACCCGTCTGGCCGAAAGCCACAAGCCATTGGTCGCCACCTTGCTGGCAGAAGATGCCCAGCTGTCGTCGACGCCTGAGGCCTACCTCAAGCTGCACCTGCTGTCCCACCGCCTGGTCAAGCCTCATGGCCTGAATCTGGCCGGTATCTTCCCGCTGCTGCCAAACGTGGCCTGGACCAGCCAGGGCGCCATCGACCTGTCCGAACTGGCCGAGCACCAACTGGAAGCCCGCCTGCGCGGCGAGTTGCTGGAAGTGTTCTCGGTGGACAAGTTCCCGAAAATGACCGACTACGTGGTGCCGGCCGGCGTGCGTATCGCTGATGCCGCGCGTCTGCGCCTGGGCGCCTACGTGGGCGAAGGCACCACCGTGATGCACGAAGGCTTCATCAACTTCAACGCCGGCACAGAAGGCCCGGGCATGATCGAAGGCCGCGTATCCGCTGGCGTATTCGTCGGCAAGGGCTCGGACCTGGGCGGCGGATGCTCCACCATGGGCACCCTGTCGGGCGGCGGCAACATCGTGATCAAGGTAGGCGAAGGCTGCCTGATCGGCGCTAACGCGGGTATCGGCATCCCGCTGGGCGACCGCAATACCGTCGAATCCGGCCTGTATGTCACCGCTGGCACCAAAGTGGCGCTGCTGGACGAGAAAAACCAGCTGGTCAAAGTCGTGAAAGCCCGTGAACTGGCCGGCCAGACCGACCTGCTGTTCCGCCGCAATTCGGAAACCGGTGCCGTGGAATGCAAGACCCACAAATCGGCCATCGAACTGAACGAAGCGCTGCACGCTCACAACTAAGCGCGTAAGCAACGAAACTGAACCTGTGGGAGCGAGCTTGCTCGCGAAGGGGCCCTCAAGGCTGCCAAAAGCTTCGCGGGCAAGCCCGCTCCCACAGGGTCTGGCGTACATCCGCCCATGTTTAACAGGGCCAGACACCATGATGATTCTCTCCCCCTGGCGCGCCGACTTTCCGGCCATCGCCGCGCTCCAACGGCAAGCCCAGACCTATCTGGACAACGCCGCCACCACCCAAAAGCCCCATGCCCTGCTCGATGCCCTGGCGCATTACTACGCCAACGGCGCGGCCAATGTGCATCGCGCGCAACACTTGCCCGGCGCCCATGCCACCCAGGCGTTCGAGGACAGCCGGCGCAAAGCAGCACAATGGCTCAATGCCGGTGACAGCGGGCAGATCATCTTCACCCACGGCGCCACGTCGGCGCTGAACCTCCTGGCCTATGGCCTGGAGCCTCTATTCCAACCGGGCGATGAAATCGTCATCAGCGCCCTGGAGCATCATGCCAACCTGCTGCCGTGGCAGCAGCTGGCGCACCGCCGCGACTTGAAACTGGTGGTGTTGCCACTGGATGCCGATGGCGTGGTCGACCTCGACGCCGCCAATCAGTTGATCGGCCCACGCACGCGTCTGCTGGCAGTCAGCCAGTTGTCCAATGTGATCGGGGCCTGGCAGCCTCTTCCTGAACTGCTCGCTCTGGCCAAGGCGCACAATGTCTTGACGGTCGTCGACGGCGCACAAGGCGTCGTCCACGGTCGACATGACGTGCAGGCACTGGGCTGCGACTTCTATGTCTTTTCCAGCCACAAACTCTATGGCCCCGATGGCCTTGGCGTGTTGTTCGGACGCAATGAAGCCCTGCAACAATTGCGCCCCTGGCAATTCGGCGGCGAGATGGTGCTGGACGCCAACTACCACGACGCACGCTTTCGCCCGGCACCGCTGGGTTTCGAAGCGGGCACCCCACCGGTTTCCAGTGTCATTGGCCTGGGCGCGACCCTGGATTACCTCAGCGGACTCGATCAATACGCCGTGTCAGCCCATGAAGCGGCGCTGCATGACTGCCTGCTCACGGGCCTGGAGTCACGCAACGGCATCCGTCTGCTCGGCAAGCCGCAAGTGGCGCTGGCCAGCTTTACCGTCGAGGGTGTGCATAACTCGGATCTGGCGCACTTGCTGACCGAACAAGGGATTGCCGTACGCGCCGGTCATCACTGCGCCATGCCGCTGCTCAAAAGCTTCGAGTTGGCCGGGGCGATTCGGGTTTCGCTGGCGCTGTACAACGATTCCGAAGACCTGGAACGATTCTTTGAAGCGCTGGATCAGGCGCTGGAGCTGCTGCGATGAGCCTGCCTACTGATGCCGTCACTGCGCTGGAAACCTTCCAGGCCGCCGCTGGCTGGGAACAACGGGCTCGCCTGTTGATGCAGTGGGGCGAGCGCCTGCCGGCGTTGAGTGATGTGGAAATGTGTGACGCCAACCGGGTGCATGGCTGTGAAAGCCAGGTGTGGCTGGTGGGCCAGTTGCGCGACGGTCACTGGCAATTCAAGGCTGGCAGCGATGCGCGATTGATCCGTGGACTGGTGGCGTTGTTGCTGGCGCGGGTCAACGGCTTGTCGGCGGATGAATTGCAGCAGGTGGATTTGGCGGACTGGTTCAATCAGCTGGGCCTGGGTCGCCAGTTGTCGCAATCGCGCAGCAATGGTTTGAATGCCGTACTGCAACGCATGCGCGATTTAACCCTGTAGGAGCTGCCGAAGGCTGCGATCTTTTGACTTTGCATTTAAGAAACAAATCAAAAGATCGCAGCCTTCGGCAGCGCCTACAGGGGTCATGCTTAAGCTTGTGGTTTGACGCGATCCGCCGGCCTGCGCACCCCCGCCACAATCTTGTCCACCGCCTTGGTCGCCGCGACCATGCCGAACGTCGCCGTCACCATCATCACCGCACCAAATCCACCGGCGCAGTCCAGCTTCACGCCATCCCCGACAAAACTCTTCTGCAAACAAATGCTGCCGTCCGGTTTCGGGTAGCGCAGCTGTTCGGTGGAGAACACGCACGGCACGCTGTAATGGCGAGTCACGGTGCGGGAGAAGCCATAGTCGCGACGCAAGGTTGACCGCACTTTCGAGGCCAGCGGGTCATTGAAGGTGCGATTGAGGTCGCAGACCTGGATCAGCGTCGGGTCGATCTGTCCGCCCGCGCCGCCGGTGGTGATGATCTGGATCTTGCGGCGCTTGCACCAGGCGATCAGTGCCGCTTTCGCATTGACGCTGTCGATGCAGTCAATCACGCAGTCGATATTGGGCGTGATGTACTCGGCCATGGTGTCGCGAGTCACGAAATCGGCCACCGCATGCACTTTGCAATCGGGGTTGATCCCGCGCAGACGCTCGGCCATCACCTCGACCTTGGGCTTGCCGACGGTGCTGTCCAGCGCGTGCAACTGACGGTTGGCGTTGCTGACGCAGACATCGTCGAGGTCAAACAGCGAAATCTCGCCGACACCACTACGGGCCATGGCTTCCGCCGCCCAGGAGCCGACGCCACCGA
Source organism: Pseudomonas sp. (assembly GCA_035563915.1). Taxonomy (GTDB): domain Bacteria; phylum Pseudomonadota; class Gammaproteobacteria; order Pseudomonadales; family Pseudomonadaceae; genus Aquipseudomonas. The sequence goes on from DATMUG010000161.1 coordinate 6,899, forward strand.
CGCCGACGATCGCCACATGGGCCGCACGCAGGCGCTCCAGCCCTTCGATGCCATACAAACGGGCGATGCCTGCAAACCGCGGATCTTCTGTACTCATGACCACCACCTCAAAAACCGGCGCGCATTATAGGCCTGGGCGCTACAAGTTTTAAGTTTCAAGCTGCAAGTGTAAGAACTTATATGAAAGCCAATTGCCCAATGTCAGGCATTTCCCTGTTCGATAGGCGTTCAGTGAACTGCCGGTGTAGGATGCGCGCCCCTTGGCGTGTGCCAATCGTCCCCTCGTTCCACAGCCTTTGGAACCCGAAATAACCATGTCATCCCGTAAATTTGGACTCAACCTGGTGGTGGTGCTCGCCATCGCCGCCTTGTTTACCGGCTTCTGGGCGCTGATCAATCGCCCGGTCACCGCCCCCAACTGGCCTGAACAGATCTCCGGCTTCTCTTATTCGCCGTTCCAGCAAGGCCAATTCCCACAGAAAGAGCAGTACCCGACTGACGATCAGATGCGTCGCGACCTCGAAATCATGAGCAAGCTGACGGACAACATCCGTATTTACTCGGTCGATGGCACGCTGCAAGACATCCCGAAACTGGCGGAAGAATTCGGCCTGCGGGTCACGCTGGGGATCTGGATCAGCCCGGACCAGGAGCGCAACGAGCGGGAAATCGCCCGGGCCATTGAACTGGCCAACACCTCCCGAAGCGTTGTACGTGTGGTGGTGGGTAACGAAGCGATCTTCCGCAAGGAAATCACCGCCCAGGAGCTCAGCGTCCTGCTCGACCGCGTCCGCGCCGCGGTGAAGGTGCCGGTGACCACGTCCGAACAGTGGCATGTCTGGGAGGAACATCCGGAGCTGGCCAAGCACGTTGACCTGATCGCCGCCCACGTCCTGCCTTACTGGGAGTTCATCCCGATGGACAAGGCCGGGCAGTTCGTCCTCGACCGCGCCCGCGATCTGAAAAAGATGTTCCCGAAAAAGCCGCTGCTGCTGTCCGAAATCGGTTGGCCGAGCAACGGTCGCATGCGCGGTGGTGCCGATGCGTCGCCGGCGGACCAGGCGATCTACCTGCGTACCCTGGTCAACAAGCTCAACCGTCAGGGTTTCAACTACTTCGTGATCGAAGCCTTCGATCAGCCGTGGAAGGCCAGTGATGAAGGTTCGGTGGGTGCTTACTGGGGCGTGTTCAACGCCGCCCGCCAGCAGAAATTCAACTTCGAAGGTCCTGTAGTGGCGATTCCGCAGTGGCGCGTGCTGGCCATCGGGTCGGTGGTACTGGCGCTGTTGTCGCTGACCTTGTTGATGATCGACGGCTCGGCCCTGCGCCAGCGCGGCCGCACCTTCCTGACCTTTATTGCGTTCCTTTGTGGTTCGGTGCTGGTATGGATCGGTTACGACTACAGCCAGCAATACAGCACCTGGTTCAGCCTGACGGTGGGCTTCCTGCTGGCGCTCGGTGCGCTCGGGGTGTTTATCGTATTGCTCACCGAGGCCCATGAATTGGCCGAGGCAGTGTGGATTCACAAACGGCGGCGGGAATTCCTGCCAGTGGTCGGTGATTCGAACTACCGGCCGAAAGTCTCGATCCACGTGCCGTGCTACAACGAGCCGCCGGAGATGGTCAAACAGACCCTCAACGCCCTGGCCAACCTCGACTATCCGGATTTCGAAGTCCTGATCATCGACAACAACACCAAGGACCCGGCGGTCTGGGAACCGGTGCGTGATTACTGCGAAACCCTCGGCCCGCGCTTCAAGTTCTTCCACGTTGCACCGTTGGCCGGCTTCAAGGGTGGCGCGCTCAATTACCTGATTCCGCACACCGCCAAGGACGCCGAAGTGATCGCGGTGATCGACTCCGATTACTGCGTACACCCCAACTGGCTCAAGCACATGGTGCCGCACTTCGCCGACCCGAAAATCGCCGTGGTGCAGTCGCCACAGGACTACCGCGACCAGAACGAAAGCACCTTCAAGAAGCTCTGCTACGCGGAATACAAAGGCTTCTTCCACATCGGCATGGTCACCCGTAACGACCGTGACGCGATCATCCAGCACGGCACCATGACCATGACCCGTCGCTCGGTGCTCGAAGAACTGGGCTGGGCCGACTGGTGCATCTGCGAAGACGCCGAGTTGGGCCTGCGCGTGTTCGAGAAAGGTCTGTCGGCGGCTTATTACCACGACAGCTACGGCAAGGGCCTGATGCCCGATACCTTTATCGACTTCAAGAAACAGCGTTTCCGCTGGGCTTATGGCGCGATTCAGATCATCAAGCGCCACACCCGCGCCCTGTTGCGTGGCAAGGACACCGAACTGACCCGTGGCCAGCGCTACCACTTCCTCGCGGGTTGGCTGCCGTGGGTGGCGGACGGCATGAACATCTTCTTCACCGTCGGTGCGTTGTTGTGGTCGGCGGCGATGATCATCGTGCCGCAGCGGGTCGATCCGCCACTGCTGATCTTCGCGATCCCGCCACTGGCGCTGTTTGTGTTCAAGGTCGGCAAGATCATCTTCCTTTACCGTCGCGCCGTGGGCGTGAACCTGAAAGATGCGTTCTGCGCGGCGCTGGCGGGGCTTGCGTTGTCGCACACCATCGCCAAAGCGGTGCTGTACGGCTTCTTCACCAGCAGCATTCCGTTTTTCCGCACGCCGAAGAACGCCGATAACCACGGTTTCTGGGTAGCGATTTCGGAAGCGCGGGAAGAGCTGTTCATCATGTTGTTGCTGTGGGGCGCGGCGCTGGGGATCTTCCTGGTCAACGGCATGCCGAGCAATGACATGCGCTTCTGGGTCACCATGTTGCTGGTGCAGTCGCTGCCGTACCTGGCGGCGCTGATCATGGCGTTCCTGTCTTCGCTGCCCAAACCTGTGGCCGAAGTCGAAACCGCGCCAGCGGTCTAAATCTTCACCGATGCACTAAACGGCGGCCTATGGTCGCCGTTTTGCTTTAAGATAACCGCCATTTTGCGGGGCCTACGGTCCAATGGACTGTGCTAATCCCTGTGAGAGCGGGCTTGCTCGCGAAGGCGGTGTAACAATCAACGGTTATGTTGACTGACACACCGCC
>DATMUG010000162.1:0-13744 GCA_035563915.1 Pseudomonas sp.
AGAAAAACTTCAATCCTGCTATTGACTTAGGTTCGCTACCTGCGTAAATTTCGCGGCCTCGGAGATGCAAACGGGTGATTAGCTCAGCTGGGAGAGCGTCTGCCTTACAAGCAGAATGTCGGCGGTTCGATCCCGTCATCACCCACCACTCCCCGAGAAACTTGCGAAAGCAAGAGGTAGGCTGAAAGTGCCTCCACCGACGCGCAGCGGTAGTTCAGTCGGTTAGAATACCGGCCTGTCACGCCGGGGGTCGCGGGTTCGAGTCCCGTCCGCTGCGCCATATTTTACGAATCGGATTTATTCGATTCGCGATTGGAAAGCACCGAAGCTTCCGATCAAACGAGTTACCTGGACGCAAGTCCACAGCGATACGCAGCGGTAGTTCAGTCGGTTAGAATACCGGCCTGTCACGCCGGGGGTCGCGGGTTCGAGTCCCGTCCGCTGCGCCATATCTGCTTCAAGGACCACTGAACGCCTTGAAGCACGAAGAAAGCCATCAGTGCTGCTTCGAATCGATAGCAAAGACCCTGGTCGAAAGACCGGGGTTTTTTGTTTCTGGAATTTGGTTTTTCTCTTCTTGCTCCTTTGCCCAGTAGGAGCGAGCTTGCTCGCGAAAAACGTTGTGACACCACGTCCAATCAGTCTGTGCGCGTCAACGTTGACGTCCATCGCGAGCGAAATCGCTCCTACAGCAAGGGCAGCCTCAACCCTGCAAATACACCGCATGCGTATGGGTGTACTCATACAACCCATGCTTGCCATCGGCTCCACCAATACCGGATTTGCGCACCCCGGCGTGGAAACCCTGCATTGCTTCGAAGTTCTCCCGATTGACGTAGGTTTCGCCGAAATCCAGCTCGCGCATGGCGTGCATCGTCTTGCTCAGGTCGCGTGTGTAGATGGATGAAGTCAGGCCATATTCGCAGTCGTTGGCCAGGGCAATGGCTTCGTCCAGGTCATCGATGATCTGAATAGGCAATACCGGCCCGAATATCTCCTGACGCATGATCTCCATGTCGGCACGGCAGCCGGCGAGTACGGTGGGCTGAAAGTGGAAGCCATTGGGCTGATCAGCGATCTGCCCGCCGCTGATCAGGCTCGCACCCTGGCTCAACGCCGTACGGACCTTTTGGTTGACGCTGTCCAGACCCTGACGGTTGATCAGCGGCCCCATCTCCACGTCCGGCTGAGCGATCGGATCGCCGTAGCGTGTCGCGCTCATTGCCGTCGCGATGCGCTCGATGAATTGATCCGCCACCTTGCGCTCGACGTACACCCGCTCGGCGCAGTTGCACACCTGGCCACTGTTGATGATTCGCGAGTCGCGGATCGCCTTTACCGCCAGTTCCAGGTCGGCATCCGCCAGCACAATGGCCGGCGCCTTGCCGCCCAGTTCCAGATTGAGTTTGGTGATATTCGGCGCAGCGGCGGCCATGATGCGCGAGCCGGTATCGACGCTGCCGGTGAAGCTGATCATGTCCACGCCTTTATGCGCGCTCAACGCCGCGCCAACCCGGCCATCACCGCACACCACGTTGAACACGCCGGGCGGTAGATCGGTTTGCGCCACCAGCCGCGCGAATTCAAAGCAGTTGTTCGGCGTCTCTTCGCTGGGCTTGATGACGATGGTGTTGCCGGTCAGCAAGGCCGGGGCCATCTTGCGGGCGATCAGGAAGAACGGAAAGTTCCACGGCAGGATCCCGGCGACCACGCCCAGGGGTTTGCGAAACAGGAAGATGTTTTCGTTCTGGCGGTCGCTGGTGATGATTTCGCCTTCGATGCGGCGGGCCCATTCGGCCATGTAGTCGAGGTAGTCGGCGGTGAAATTGACTTCGACCTCGGCCAGGCCACTGATCTTGCCCTGTTCCAGGGTGATGGTGCGCGCCAGATGCGGCACGTTTTCGCGCAATTTGGCCGCAATCCGACGCAAATAACCGGCCCTTTCATTGGCCGGTTTGCGCGACCAGCCCTTTTGCGCGGCGCGGGCGGCAGCGAGGGCGCGGTCGACGTCCTCGGCGGTCGATGCCGGGACTTTCGACAACACCGCGCCGGTGGCCGGGTTGATCACATCGAGGTGGGCAGCGCTGGCCACAAACTGGCCGTTGATGAAGTTATCGAAGACAGGCACGGACGACATGGCAGGACTCCTTGGCAGTTCAATAGGTTCGTGACGGTGCTGGCGTGTGAGCCGGTTCGCGGTAGCGTGCGAGAGTGGCCATGGCGCTTTGACGCAACAGGCTGATGTCGATGGCGACAGCGATGAACTGACAGCCCCAGCTTTGGTAGCGACGTGCGTCTTCTTCATTCGGGGCGAGGATGCCGCAGGCCTTGCCGGCGGCCAGCGTGGCATCCACCGCATGGCGGATGCGTTCCTGAACCTGCGGGTGACCAGGATTGCCGGCATGACCGAGGCCGATGGACAGGTCCGCCGGGCCGATGAATACCGCATCGACGCCTTCCACGGCGGCAATGGCTTCGACGTTTTCCACACCCAGTCGCGATTCCACCTGCACGATCAGGCACAGCTGTTCATGGGCGGTGTTGAGGTAATCGGGCACGCCGTCCCAGCGCGTGGCACGGGTCAGGCCGCCACCTACGCCACGAATGCCATGGGGTGGATAACGCATGGCACGCACCAGCGCCCGGGCCTGTTCGGCGGTTTCGACCATGGGGATCATCAGGGTCTGCGCACCGATATCCAGCAGTTGCTTGATCAGGTTGGCATCGCCTGTCACTGCGCGCACGACGGGCGCGGTGGCGTAGGGCGCCACCGATTGCAGCTGAGCGAGTACGCCAGGCACGGTGTTGGGCGCATGTTCACCATCGATCAGCATCCAGTCATAACCGGTGGTGGCGACGATTTCGGCGGCGTAACCGGTGGCGAAACCGGCCCAGATGCCGTATTGGGTCGCGGGCTGTTTCAGTGCGGCCTTGAAAGCGTTGTGCGGCATGTTCATCACAGGGCTCCTGCCTCAGCGGCTATAAGGTCGATGCAGTTGGCATTCAGGGTTGAGCGTCACGCCGAAGCCCGGTTGATCCAGTTCCGACAAGCGCATGCGTCCGTTAACCGGCACCGGTTCGCCGAGTAATTGCGGATGGAACATCGGCACCACTTCGTCGGCTTTGGGCGCCATCATCAGGAACTCGGCGAACGGGCTGTTATGGCGGGTGGCGACGAAGTGATAGCTGTACACCGATGAGCCGTGAGGGATGACCAAGGCGTTGTGGGCATCGGCCAGCGCCGAGATCTTCACCAGTTCGGTCAGGCCGCCGCACCAGCCGACGTCGGGCTGGATGATGTCGCAGCAGCCCATTTCCAAGAGCATGCGGAAGCCCCAGCGGGTCGCTTCGTGTTCGCCGGTGGTCACCAGCATGCCTTTGGGCACGTTGGTGCGCAGGGCGGCGTAGCCCCAGTAATCGTCTGGCGGCAACGCTTCTTCAATCCACTTCAATCCGTGTTCGTGGGCGCCGACTGCCAGTTTGGTGGCGTAATTGAGGTCCAGGCTCATCCAGCAATCGAGCATCAGCCAGAAGTCCGGGCCAACGCGTTCGCGCATGGTCGCCAGTTCTTCAAGGTTCTTGCGCAGACCTTCCTCACCTTCGGCCGGACCGTGGTGCAACGGCATCTTGCCGCCGATGAAACCCATCTTCTGCGCCAGGTCCGGGCGGGCGCCGGTGGCATAGAACTGCAACTCGTCGCGCACCGCGCCGCCGAGCAGCTGGTGTACCGGTTCCTGGCGAATCTTGCCGAGCAAATCCCAGAGCGCCAGATCGACCCCGGAAATCGTGTTGATCACGATGCCTTTGCGCCCGTAATACAGGGTGGACTGGTACATCTGGTCCCAGATTTTTTCGATGTCGGTCACCCGGGCTCCTTCGAGGAAGCGCGCCAGGTGTTTCTCGACGATGTAGGCGGCCGGTTCGCCGCCGGTGGTCACGGCAAAGCCGACGGTGCCGTCGCTGGCTTCGATTTCCACCACCAGGGTGCCGAGCACGTTGATGCCGAAGGTGCGGCGGCTCTGGCGATACTCCGGGTATTTGCTCATCGGCGTGGCGATGTGATCGTCGATCCAGTGGCCATCCGCCTGGTCGTGATAATCCGCGCCGCCGCCTCGCAGGGTGAAAGCGCGGACGTGTTTGATGGTTGGAATGCCCATGGTGTGACTCCTCAGGTTTAAACGGTGGCCGGTTTGTTCGAGGCTTTATGGCCGGGCGAGCGCACGCCCAGCACCAGCAACGCGGCGATGACGGTGGTAGCGGACAGCAGGTAGAGGCCGGCTGCCGGGGAATGGAAAGCGCCTTCTGCCCAGTTTTTCAGCACCGGGGCGATGAAGCCGCCGAGGGCGCCGAACGAGTTGATCAGGGCAATGCCCGCCGCGGCGGCGCTGCCTGCGAGGTAGCTGGAAGGAAAGGTCCAGAACACCGGTTGCACGGCGATGAAACCGGAGGCGGCGAAGCACAGGGCGACGATGCCGAGGAACGGGCTGCTGAAGGTGACCGAGCAGGCGATACCGGCAGCGGCCATCAGCAAGGTCAGGCTCGCGGTGCGGCGACGTTCGCCAGTGCGGTCGCTGTAACCGGGAATCAGGTAAGCCGCCACCAGCGCGCAAATCCACGGAATTGCGGTGACCAGCCCAACCATCAGCCCGACCTTGGTGCCCAGCAAACCGCCTACCTGGGTAGGCAGGTAGAAGACCACGCCATAGACGCTGGCCTGGATCAGCAGGTAGATCAGGCACAGGTACAGCACCGAAGGTTGGCAGATGACATTGAGCAGGCTGCGGCCGTGGTTCTGTTTGTGGCTGTCTTCCTGATCGAGCAGGGCTTGCACTTGCTGGCGTTCCTCGACAGTCAGCCATTTGGCATCAGCGGGGCGGTTGTCCAGGTACCAGTAGGCCCAGATGCCGACAGCGGTCGCCATCAAGCCTTCAACAGCGAACAGCCATTGCCAGCCATGGAAACCGGCAATGCCATCCAGTTCCAGCAGCAGTCCGGACAGCGGGCTCCCGAAAATGAACGCCAGCGGCGCGCCGAAGTAGAAGAAGCCCATGGCTTTGCCGCGCACCGCGCTGGGGAACCAGTAAGTGAGGTAAAGGATCACGCCGGGGAAAAACCCGGCCTCGGCGACACCGAGCAAAAAGCGCAGAACGTAGAAGGTGGTTTCGTTGTGGGCAAAGACCATGGCCGCGGAGACCAGGCCCCACGTGACCATGATTCGGCACATCCACAGCCGGGCGCCGACGCGGTGCAGGATCAAATTGCTCGGCACTTCGAGCAGTGCGTAACCGACGAAGAACACCCCGGCACCGAAGGCGAAGGCGGCGTCGCTGATATGGGTATCGGCTTGAAAGGCTTGCTTGGCGAACCCGACGTTGGCGCGGTCGAGGAAGGCCATGATGTACATCAACAGGAGGAAGGGGAGCAGCCGCCAGGAAATTTTGGCGAGCAGAGGCGCGGGTAGAGTCTTCATCGCAGTTTTCCTTTGGTAGGGCATTTGTTCTTATGGGAAGGACTGTACGGCCGCTGATCGATGCGTTACAAATCGAATCTCGCTCACAACTGATACCTTCAAGTTATCGATAAAAAGGCCAGACATGACCACGCCGATCATCTCGCGCAGCCTGTTCAATCGCCTGCGCTACAAGCATCTGCACATGCTGGTGGCGCTAAGCACCAGCCAAAACCTGCACCGCGCTTCGCAAAACCTGAACATGTCGCAGCCCGCAGCCACCCGCATGCTCCATGAAATTGAAGACATGTTTGGCTGCGACCTGTTCGAACGCTTGCCCCGGGGCATGCGGCCCACGGCCCTTGGGCAGGAGTTGATCCGTTTTGCCGAATCGGCCTTGAGCGGCCTCGACCGTTGTGCCGAGGACTTGATGGCGCGGCAGCAGGGCGGATATGGCTATCTCTCCATCGGGACCATCATGGGCGCGGCGCCGGACCTGGTGATGGATTCGATCGCCGAAATCAAGGCGCTCAATCCGCAGTTGCGGATTCGCATCATGGGCGACACCAGCGACCAGGTGATCCAGTTGCTGGAGCAGGGCCGTATCGACCTGGCCATCGCCCGGCGCAATGCCGCCACCGACAGCCAGCACTACGAGTTCGAGCAACTGGGGAATGAGCGCTTGCTGGTGGTGGTGCATGCCGGTCACCCCTTGGCCAGGCGCCAGAAGCTGGAACTGGCGGAACTGGTCAGAGACTGGCCATGGATCCTGCAACCGGAAACCAGTCCGGCGCGTATCGGTCTGGATCAGGCCTTGCAGCGACAGGCGTTGTCGCTGCCAGCGGACATCATCGAGTGCAGTTCGGTGTACTCGATGCAGCAACTGATTCAACTGACCGACGCAATCATGGTGCTGTCTGAAACCGCCTTGCGTGATTACCTGAAAATGGGTCTGGTCGTGGCGTTGCCGGTGGAGTTGGATGTGCAACTGGCGCCGTTCGGGTTGCTGCTGCGCAAGGGAGAGCACATCAGCCGGGAATTGGGGCTGTTCATCGATTTGCTGCGCAGTAAAGCTGTAAAATTTTGATTCTTTGGTCAGTTTTTTTGTATCTGGTGTTTGCCGCAAGCGCATAAGCCTATAAACTTAACCCTTCAGTCAGCTTTATGCTGTCATTTCAGCCCTTCGCAACGTCAGGAAGGGCTCCTGCAAGACCCCAGATTTCCAGTACATAACCAAAAGGGCGGACCTCATGACCGCCCAGAGGATGATCCATGTCCAACCGTGATATATCCCGGCGTTCGTTCCTTCAGGGCGGGCTGGTGGCGGGTGTGAGCGTGACGCTCACACCGCTGAGCAGCCAGGCGCTGGCGGCCTTGATGGAAAACAGCGTGACCGTGCCGTCCGAGAAATGGCTCGGCAACAATGGCAAGGCGCGTGCGCGTAACGATGCCTTGTCCAAGGTCTGCGGCAGCAAAGTGTTTGCCCGCGACATCCGCGCCAAGGACATGCCGGGCTGGCCGCAGCAGCAGGGCCACGCCATGTTGCTGAAAACCATCAAGGCCGACCGCATTTATGACGGTTATGACTTGTCGTGGCTCGGTGCCGAGCTTCAGCCGGACCGCATCGTCACCGCGGAGGACCTGGTCAAGGACGGTATCGTCTTCCCTGAAGAACACGCCCCTGATCCACTGTTGCCAGCCGGCAAGGTACCGATGTTCATCGGCCATCCTGTGGCGATCCTGATCTGGAACGACTTCGAGCGCTTCCGTCAGGCCAAGGCCAAACTCAAGTTCAACGACAAGGCGATTCGTTACGGTGCTCAGGTGCCGTTCTACGAAGGCGACCCGTACGGCAGCTTCCGCTACGTCCGTGTCGGCGGCGCGACCTCGGCGGACGAAGACGAATTCGCCAGCCTCAAGGATTCGATCCTGTTCCCGATGCTGAAAAACCGCCGACCGGTGTGGAATTCCCAACCGGACCTGCACGGCAACCTGACCGAGCGCGGGCTGTTCTACGCCGACCGCATGAAACAGCAAATCGATACGCCGCCAGACAACTGGCTGGTGTTCGACGAACGCTACAAGACCCCGTCGATCGAACCGGCGGCCATGGAGCCGGATAACGGCAACGGCTGGTACGACCCGGCGACCAAGACCCTGCACTTTGTCGTAGCGACCCAGTGCCCGCTGGAAACCGCGACTGAGACCGCGAAAATGATTGCGCCATCGCGTTTCGGCCTGGCCAACCTGAACATGCACCCGGGCTACACCGTCGGCTACGGCTCCAAAGACCACAACATCTTTGTCTACTACGCAGCCCTCGCTGCGCTGTACGGCGCCGGTGTACCGGTGCGCCTGGCCAACGACCGCTACGAGCAGTTCCAGAGCGGCATCAAGCGCCACCCGTTCGATATCCGCTATCAACTGGCGGTGGACAAGACTGATCACAGCTTCAAGATCTTCCGCGCTGAAATGAGCGTCGACGGCGGCGGACGGATCAACTACAGCCCGTCGGTGGCGGCGGTTGGTGCCACCGCAGCACAGTCGATCTACTACATGCCGCAGAACGATCTGCAGGTGACCGCCTACCATTCCCGTGCCGTTGAGGCCGGTTCGATGCGTGGCTACGGCACCCTGCAGAGCATGGCGTCCACTGAGATGATGGTCGATGAAATCGCCGGGCGCCTCGGCGTCGATGCCATCGAACTACGCCGCAAGAATGCCCTGCGTTCGGGCATGAAAAACACCCAGGGCGCGGTGCCGGCAGGGGCGTTGCGCCTGCACGAGATTCTCGACAAGGCCGCTGAGCATGAGGTCTGGAAAAAACGCGATCTGATCAAGATGCAGCGTGAAGCAGCCGACCCGGATAACTGGTACGGCGTCGGTTTCGCCATCTGCCAGAAGGACTTCGGCACCGGTTCCGAAGCGCCGATGGCCAGCATCGAATTCACCGCTGAAGGCCGCATCAGCCTGCGTCATATCGGTATCGAAATCGGTACTGGCATGTCCACTTCGCAAGCGATGGTGGTGGCCGATTTCCTCGGTAACCCGGCACACGAGGTGAAGACCGGCGAAACCGAGTGGAAGGAGATGAAGCTGATCACCGGCGGCAACCCTTACATCATGAGCCAGGCCGAGCAGGACAACTTCCTGCGCAATCCGCGTTGGGTCGGCAAGATCGCTTCGGCTTCGTCAGCGACCAACTCCGCCTACTACTTCAGCCACGCCACCCGTGAAGCGGCGCGCGTGCTGTTCAACCACGGCCTGTGGCCGGCGGCGCTGGAAATCTGGCGACAAGGCCCTTACGGCGGTCAGGCCAACCCGTACGTGGTGCGCCGCGAAGACGCCCATTGGGTCGATGGCAAGCTCACCGCCAACGGCATGGAACCGCTGCCATTCGCGATGCTGGCCAAGCGTGCCCACGAGCGCGGTCTGGTGACCGGCGCCACCGTGCACGGTTTCAACCGCTGGAGCTGGGCCGAGGCCGAGTTCAGCATCGACGGCGTGCGCGAGCGCTTGCCGCTCGATGGCCTGGCGGTCAAGTACGGCGAGGGTGCACCAAAGGCGAAGTTGGCTCAGATGAACAGCGCCGGTTTCCATCTGCTGGATCGGCAGAACATCGCCTACCCGCCAACGCAGTTGAACAACGCGGCGGTGACCTACTACAGCCCCGTGGCGACGCTGGTGGAATTGAAGGTGAACAAGGGCTCGGCGGAAGTCGAAGTGCTCAACCATCACTCTTGGGTTGAGTGCGGCCGGGTGCTGGTGCCGGAACTGGTCAAGGGCCAGATCGAAGGCGGCACGGCCATGGGTATCGGCCATGCCTTGATGGAAGACATGCCGCTGTACGAAGGCGGACCGGGGGAGGGCGACTGGAACTTCAACCGTTATCGCCTGCCGATGGCACGCCATGTGGCGGTGTGGAAGCAGACGTCTGAAATCCTCCCGCCGCTGTCGCCGAGCGACCCGTCCAAGGGCATCGCCGAGGTGGTGATGATTCCGGTGGTCGGCGCCATCGGTAACGCCGTGGCCCATGCCATCGGCAAACGTGTCCGCGACCTGCCTATCACTTCTGCACGCATCAAGGAGGCCCTCAATGGCTAACCGTCCGCTTCAACTGACCCTCAACGGTCAAACCGTCGGCCCGGTGGACATCCCTGATGACCTGCCGATGATCGACTACCTGCACGAATACAAGAACCTCACCGGTTCTCGCCTGGGCTGCGGCCAGGGTATCTGCCATGCCTGCGTGGTGATCGTCGACAACCCGGACGGTACCAGCGAGGAAGTGCGCACCTGCATCACCGGCGCGCACTATTTCGAAGGCAAGAAAGTGCGGACCATCGAAGGCCACGCGACCCGCGACGAGCAGGGCAAGGTCACCGAGCTGAACCCGATTCAGCAGCGCTTCGTCGACGAATTCGCCTTCCAGTGCAGCTACTGCGCACCAGGTTTCGTCAACGCCGCGACCGTGCTGGTGGAAAAGCTGCAGCGTCAGCCGATCGTCAAAAGCCAACTGGAAAAAGTCATCGAGGACAGCCTCGGTCATCACATCTGTCGTTGCACCGGGTACGTGCGTTACTACAACGCCACGCGCAACGTGCTGACCGATCTCGGCCTGGTCAAGGAGGGTTAAACATGAAGCATCTTTTGACCCGCCTGACACTGGCGGTCGGTCTGGCTGCGCCTGTGTTGCTGGCCCAGGCGGACGATCAGGTCAAGCGCGGCGAATACCTCGCCCGCGCCGCCGATTGCATGGCCTGCCACACCGCGCCGGGTGGCGCGCCTTTTGCGGGCGGGCTGCCGATCGTTTCGCCGTTCGGCACGATCTACGGCACCAACATCACCCCGAGCAAAGAGCACGGCATCGGCTTGTACAACGATGACGAATTCTTCGCCGCGTTGACCGAAGGCAAGCGCCGCGACGGCGCCAACCTGTATCCGGCGATGCCTTACACCTCGTATCACCTGATGCCCCGTGAAGACTCCGACGCGATTCATGCGTACCTGAAAACCTTCGAGCCCATCGAGCGTGCCGCTCCGGTGACCAGCCTCAGCTTCCCGTTCAACGTGCGTCCGGGCCTGATCGCCTGGAACCTGATGTACGGCAAGGACGTGAAATTGGCGCCGACCGAAGGCAAGAGCGAAGCCTTCAAGCGCGGCCAGTACATGGTCGATGTGCTCGGTCACTGCGGCGAATGCCACACGCCACGGGGCCAGACGGGGGCGATGCAGCAGGACAAGCGCCTGACCGGCGGTCTGCTCAACGGTTACCTGGCACCTAGCCTGCTGGCTACGGACCTGGCGGCTCGCGGCTGGAATCATCAGGACCTGAGCGCGTTCCTCAAACACGGCATGAGTGCCCAGGGCACGATGTTCAACGAAATGTTCCCGGTGTTCCACAACAGCACCCAGGGTCTGAACGATGCCGATCTGGCGGCCATGGCCACCTTCCTGCTCGGCGATCAGCCACCGGCAGCGAAAGTGCTGACCGATGTGCCCTTGGACAAGCTCACGGCCAGTGCCCAGCGCGGCCGTCAGGAATATTTGAATGTCTGTGCCGGCTGCCACGCACCAGGGGGCGAAGGCAAACCGCACATTGCCGTGGCCATGCGTGGCAACACCACGTTGCGTCTGGAAGACCCGCGCAATCTGGTTCGGGTGATCGACGACGGCATCGGCGAGCAGAAGTTTGCCGGGTTCGAACACATGCAGCCGATGCCGGGTTTCGCCGAGAAGCTCAACCACGAGCAACTGACCGACCTGCTGAACTACCTGCGCCAGGGTTGGGGTGGTCAATTGGGTGATCTGGCGGTGAACGACGTGCAGAAGCTGCGGGCCGATGCACCGCCGCTTGAGCGCAAGGCACACTGATATGCAGCATCTGGATCTGCAGGTGGTGCGCCGGGCGTTGGAGTGGTCGACGGCCGGACAGCGCCTCTGGCTGTGTACGGTGCTCGCCACTTATGGCTCGGCGCCGCGTGCGCCGGGTTCGTTGCTGGCGGTGAATGCTGACGGACAGTGGATCGGTTCGCTGTCCGGCGGGTGCGTCGAGGAAGATTTCCTTGAGCGCGTCGGCGAAGGGGCATTTGAGCAGGCGGTCAGCGTCGTGCGCTACGGCGAAGGCGATGACCCGCGTTCAAGGGTCAGTTTGCCTTGCGGCGGCGTGCTGGATGTACTGGTCGAAAAACTTGAGCCCGAATGCGACGTGCAGGCGCATTTGCGTGAAGTAGAGTCGGCGCTGTTGGGCCGGCGCCGGTTGATCCGTGAAGTTGATTTGGCCAGCGGTGCGCGCTGCCTGTTTGATGACCGTGAACAGGGTGTGCGTGTCGAGCGTGAAATCGACCGGGTTCGATTGCGCATCGGTGCGGCCCAGCGTCTGTTGCTGGCCGGGTACTCCAGCGTGGCGCAAGCCTGCGCCGAGTTTGCCGTGGGGTTGGGCTTTGAAGTGATTCTCTGCGATCCCCGGGAAGAGGTGCTTGAAGGCGTCGTGCTGGACAGCGTGGAGATTCGACGCCAACTGCCCTCGGTGTTCATCGCCGATGGTGGCTGCCACCATGACACGGCGGTGGTCGCCTTGACCCACGATCCGCGCATCGACGATCTGGCGATGATGGAAGCGGTGCGTACCGAGGCGTTCTACATCGGGGTGATGGGGTCCGTGCAAACCTCGCACAAACGCTTCGAGCGCTTGAGGCGTATTGGCGGTGTTGGGGACGCCGAGTTGGCGCGGATTCATGCGCCGATCGGTCTGAACCTGGGCAGCAAGACGCCGGCGGAAATTGCCTTGGCGGTGCTGGCCGACATCCTGCGGATTCGTAGCGGTATTGCACGGGATCGACTCTAAGAGCAAAAGATCGCAGCCTTCGGCAGCGCTTACATGTGGATGCGATCCCCTGTAGGAGCTGCCGAAGGCTGCGATCTTTTGTTTTTTAAAGGTCAGTAACCCAATTTATCCCGCAACCCGTAATACCACGCACCCAACGCCGCAAACGGCGTGCGCAGCAATTGCCCGCCGGGGAACGGGTAGTGCGGCAGGTCGGCGAACGCGTCGAACCGCTCGGCCTGACCGCGCAACGCT
The DNA here is from genome assembly GCA_035563915.1 of Pseudomonas sp. GTDB lineage: Bacteria > Pseudomonadota > Gammaproteobacteria > Pseudomonadales > Pseudomonadaceae > Aquipseudomonas. Next base: position 12,531 of record DATMUG010000162.1, read on the forward strand.
TCGGCCAGTACCTTGCCTGCCAGGTGTGTGTACGTCACACCGTGGCCGCTGCAGCCCTGGGAGTAGTAAATGTTGTCGCCCAGTCGCCCGACTTGCGGCAGACGCGACAGGGTCAGCAGGAAATTGCCGGTCCAGGCGTAATCAACCTTCACGTCCTTGAGTTGCGGGAAAGCCTTGAGCATCTTCGGCCGGATAATCGCCTCGATGTTCGCTGGATCCCGCGCGCCATAGACCACGCCACCGCCGAAAATCAGGCGTTTGTCGCCACTGAGGCGATAGTAGTCGAGCAAATAGTTGCAGTCCTCAACGCAGTAGTCCTGAGGCAGCAGGCTCTTGGCCAGTGCATCGCCCAGAGGCTCAGTGGTGATGACCTGAGTGCCGCACGGCATCGACTTGGCAGCCAGCTCCGGTATCAGATTGCCCAGGTACGCATTGCCCGCCACGATGATGAATTTCGCCCGGACCTTGCCTTGTGGCGTGTGTACCACTGGATTGGCGCCACGTTCGATACGCACTGCAGGTGATTGCTCGTAAATCGTGCCGCCAAGCGACTCGACCGCCGCGGCTTCGCCCAGCGCCAGATTGAGCGGGTGAATGTGGCCGCCACTCATATCGAGCATGCCGCCGACGTACTGATCGCATGCCACCACTTCACGGATGCGCCGCTCGTCCAGCAACTCGAGTTGTGTATGACCGAAACGTTCCCACAGGCGCTTCTGGGACTCCAGGTGGCCCATCTGCTTGCCGGTGAGGGCGGCAAATACGCCGCCGTCCTTCAAGTCGCACTGGATGTTGTACTTCGCGACCCGCTCACGAATGATCCGGCCGCCCTCGAACGCCATCTGCCCCAGCAATTGCGCCTGCTTAGGGCCGACGCTGCGCTCGATCACGTCGATATCCCGGCTGTAACTGTTAACGATCTGACCGCCATTACGCCCGGACGCGCCGAAACCGACCTTCGCGGCTTCCAGCACCGTGACCTTGAAACCGCTCTCCAGCAAAAACAGGGCAGAGGACAAGCCGGTATAACCGGCGCCGATGACGCACACATCAGTCTCAACATCATCCTGCAAAGCCGGGCGCGGCGGCACCGCATTGGCCGATGCGGCGTAGTAGGACTCTGGGTAGGGGGTGTTCGCCATCCTGCTGCCTCTGTTTAATATATTTTACGAGTGCATCGATCCTACCCGAGTTAAAAAAACACCGCCAGCCAC
>DATMUG010000163.1:0-5228 GCA_035563915.1 Pseudomonas sp.
ATTGTGTTTTACAGGCGTTTTCTTCGAGGCATAAAAAAACGGCTTACCTTGCGGTAAGCCGTTTTTAGTACTTGGTGGCTACACAGGGACTTGAACCCCGGACCCCAGCATTATGAATGCTATGCTCTAACCAACTGAGCTATGTAGCCAAGTGGCGCGCATTATTCACCGGTAATGCAGATGCGTCAAGCGTAATTCAAAAATATTTCTCTACACTTTCAACCGCTTATCCTCCAGAGCCGTAAAAACGGCTCGGGGCAGGGTATCACTTGAGCTGGAATCTGCCGGTATTGGCACTCAGGGCCTTGCTGCCCTGGCTCAAGGTATCGGCTGCAAGGTTTACCGCCCGTGCGCCTTCGAGTAGACGAACCGCCGCCTGATCGACTTGCTGGATGTTGCCGCTGACCTCGTCGGCGGTGCTCGCCTGTTCGTCGACGGCGGTGGCGATCTGCGCCAGGGTATCGGTGACACCCTGCACTGCGCTGGCAATTTCGCCCAGACGTTCACCCAGACCGGTGACGGCCTGGGCATCGGATTGTGCCTGGTCACAGGCGGCTTCCATCAGGCTGACAGCCTCGTTTACCGTGCTGCGCAAGCTGTCGACCGTCCCGGCAATCTGCGCGGTCGAGGTCTGGGTGCGCTGCGACAGGCTGCGCACCTCATCGGCTACCACCGCAAAACCGCGCCCTTGTTCCCCTGCGCGCGCGGCCTCGATGGCGGCATTGAGTGCCAGCAGGTTGGTTTGCTCGGCGACGCCGCGAATGGTGTCGACCACCAGTTGAATCTGTTGCCCCTGATCACTGACCCGTCCCAGGGCGGCTGCCGTGTCATTCAGGCGCTGATTAAGCTGCTGGATACTGGCCGTCGTGCGCTGGCTGTCGCGACTGCTGTCGGCGGCAATGCGCCGGGTGTGCTGGGCGCTGCCAGAAGCCCGTTCGCAGCTCTCGGCGACCCCTTGGGAGGTGGCGGCCAGTTGCGTCGCCGCGGCGGCGATCTGGCTGATCTGCAGCTGCTGGGCTTCGACTTCACCGAGGGCGTCGCTGGAATGATGATTAAGGGTTTGTACCGCGTTGCTCAGTTGCGAGGTTTCGTGATCGACACCCAGCAGGCTGCTGCGCAGTTGCACGACAGCGACGTTCAGGGCTGTGCCGATGGCTGCCAGCTCATCGCGGCCCTGTACCGGCGCCTGAAGGCTCAGATTGCCATCGCGCAACCCCTCCGCGAGCAGCGTGATACCACTGGCACTGCGACGGATCGATGCCTGCAAACAGATGAACAGGTACAGGGCAGCCAGCAGCAGGACGCCAAAGATGCCCGCCACGACGATGAACTGGCGAATCGCCAGGCCCTGGTAGTAATCCAGGCGTTGATCCAGTGACACCAATGATTGCTGGCGCAATGTCGCAAGGTCCGAGAGCAGGGCGTCGATGTTGCGCTCAAAGTCTTGCGGCTTGAGAGTGATGCTGCCGCCGAACACGCCATCATCGAGGACTTTCAGCCCGGCATCGAGGCGCTTGAGGCTTTCCTGGTAGTGCCCGGCCCAGGCTTGCAGGGCGCTGGGCAGCCGTGCTTCAAGCAGGCTGGCGGTTTTCACCAACTGTTCGCGGGCGTCACCGATACGGCTGCGCAAGTCGCGAAGTTGCAGGCGGCTTTGCAGGGTGAATTGCCCCGACACCACCGACGCCTGGCCAACAGCTGCAAGGCGACCGACCCGTTCGATCAGGTCCGGGGCGTGCTGGGTGGAGATCTGTGTCAGCAACCAGGTTTCCAGCCACGGCGCCAGTGTCAGGCGATTGTCCATGGCGATCTGTTCGCGCAGGGCCTGCAGGGCACTCAGGGCGCCGGTGAAGCGGTCATAACCGTCCGGCCACCAGCCGACGCTGCTCAGGCTCTTGGAGTCCAGGCCTTCAAGGGCTTTTTGCAGCGCTTGATAACGGATCAGGGATTCGCCTTCGGCGCCTTCCATTTGCAACGTGTTGCCCAGATCAGATGTGGCCTGGGCAACGGCAGGTTGAACGGCGTCGAATGCCGCCATGGCCGAGAGGGTTGCCGGCGTCGGCTGACGGTTGGTTTCAGTGGCACGCCAGCGCGCGGCGCGATCCCGTTGAGCGGCCAGCAGGTTATCCAGTGCATCGAGGGCAAGCAGTTGACGAACCCCGGCACGTTCGCCGGAGATCAGATTCAATTTGTCGCGATAGTCCTGGCCGATCATCCACAAGCTGCCGGCCAGCGGCAGGATAAACAGTAGAAACAACAACTGGAATTTACGTGCGAACCCGAAACGCCCCAGCAGTCCGATCCCCGGTGATAAAAAAGCCTGCATGCCCGACTCCCCTGGACACCACGCACCATTGGCGTGCGTCGAGGTGCATATGCCCTCGACCCGTGCCCTTTTAAAAGGCCTCGAAAGTTCACCCTCGTCAGCTCTGTAGGCCGACTCTGTGGCGAAACTTCCCATTCTCGGTCCCCTTTGTAAGGGGCCGCGTTCAAGCGGATAAGCAAGGCAAGATTCAGACCATGGCTATGGGCTATCAGCGCGTCTTCGATGAACACCGAAGTAGTTAGCAGGCTAAGGGGATGGCGTTGATGCGCCAAAAAATGGCACATTGGCGCACCTGCCTGTGTGCACCCTCTGTTGTCCGGAATTCCTCATGGCTATCAGCAATGCCCCCTCCGCCGCTACGTCGGCGCACGCCCATTCACAAAACAGTTCACAAGGCAGTCCTCTGGTCATGCGGATCATTGGCGCGGTGGCGCTGGCGCACTTGATCAACGACTTGATTCAATCGGTACTGCCGTCCATCTATCCAATGCTCAAGGCCAGTTATGGCCTGACGTTCACCCAGGTCGGCCTGATCACGCTGACCTTTCAGTTGACCGCCTCGCTGCTGCAACCCTGGGTGGGTTATCACACCGATCGCCATCCCAAGCCGTGGCTGCTACCGGCCGGTACGGTCTGCACATTGATCGGCATTCTGATGATGTCGGTGGTGGGCAGTTTCCCGCTGATTCTGCTGGCGGCGGGGCTGATCGGTATCGGCTCCTCGACCTTTCACCCGGAAGCGTCCCGTGTCGCGCGACTGGCCTCGGGCGGGCGTTTCGGGTTGGCACAATCGACCTTCCAGGTCGGCGGTAATGCGGGCTCGGCCTTCGGTCCATTGCTGGCGGCGGCGATCATCATTCCCTACGGTCAGGGGCATGTGGCCTGGTTCGGGCTGTTTGCTGTTTTCGCGTTATTCGTGCTCTACCGGATCAGCCGCTGGTACGCCAATCACTTGAGCCTGTTCACGCTCAAAAAAGGCCAGGCGGCGACTCACGGCCTGTCCAGGGGGCGGGTGATCAGCGCACTGGTGGTGCTGGGCCTGCTGGTGTTTTCCAAGTACTTCTACATGGCCAGTTTCACCAGTTACTTCACCTTCTACCTGATCGAAAAATTTGACCTGTCGGTGGCCAGTTCACAGCTGCACCTGTTCCTGTTCCTTGGCGCGGTGGCGGCGGGGACCTTCTTTGGCGGGCCGATCGGCGACAAGATCGGGCGCAAGGCGGTGATCTGGTTCTCGATCCTCGGCGTGGCGCCCTTTACCCTGGTCTTGCCTCATGTCGACCTGTTCTGGACCAGCATTCTCAGCGTGGTCATCGGCTTCATCCTGGCTTCGGCGTTCTCGGCCATCGTGGTGTATGCCCAGGAACTGGTGCCGGGCAATGTCGGCATGATTGCCGGGGTGTTCTTCGGGTTGATGTTCGGTTTCGGCGGAATCGGGGCTGCGTTGCTGGGGCATCTGGCGGACATTCACGGTATCGAGTACGTGTATTTTCTGTGTTCGTTCCTGCCGTTGCTGGGTGTGCTGGCGGTCTTCCTGCCAAGATCCAAAAAGGCCTGATCCCACAGGAGTTTGTGTGAGATGGATGGCAAATTTCAGGCACAAAAAAGCCGCGTTTGAACGCGGCTTTTTCTTCGGCGGTGTTTCTTACACGTTGAAACGGAAGTGCATCACGTCGCCGTCTTTGACGATGTAATCCTTGCCTTCCAGGCGCCATTTGCCGGCTTCCTTGGTACCGGCTTCACCCTTGTACTGGATGAAGTCGTTGTAGGCGATCACTTCGGCACGGATGAAGCCTTTTTCGAAGTCGGTGTGGATCACACCAGCGGCTTGTGGTGCGGTGGCACCGACGCGGACGGTCCAGGCGCGGACTTCTTCAACACCGGCGGTGAAGTAGGTCTGCAGGTGCAGCATTTCGTAGCCGGCACGGATCACGCGGTTCAGACCAGGCTCTTCGAGGCCCAGGGCTTCGAGGAACATGTCTTTTTCTTCGCCGTCATCGAGCTCTGCAATTTCCGCTTCGATCTTGTTGCAGACCGGAACAACCATGGCGCCTTCTTCTTCGGCGATGGCCTTGACCACGTCCAGGTGCGGGTTGTTCTCGAAACCGTCTTCAGCGACGTTGGCGATGTACATGACCGGCTTGGTGGTCAGCAGGTGGAAGCCCTTGATCACCGCTTTTTCGTCGGTGCCCATGTTCTTCATCAGGCTGCGCGCAGGCTTGCCTTCGGTGAAGTGAGCGATCAACTGCTCCAGCAGGCCTTTCTGGACCACTGCATCCTTGTCGCCACCCTTGGCGTTGCGCGCGACTTTCTGCAGTTGCTTCTCGCAGCTGTCCAGGTCGGCGAAGATCAGTTCCAGGTCGATGATTTCGATGTCGCGTTTCGGGTCGACGCTGTTGGAAACGTGAATCACGTTCTCGTCTTCGAAGCAGCGGACCACGTGAGCGATGGCATCGGTTTCGCGGATGTTGGCCAAAAATTTGTTGCCCAGGCCTTCACCTTTCGATGCACCGGCAACCAGGCCGGCGATGTCGACGAACTCCATGGTGGTCGGCAGGATGCGCTTTGGATTGACGATGGCTGCCAAGGCATCCAGGCGCGAATCCGGCATCGGCACGATACCGCTGTTGGGCTCGATGGTGCAGAAGGGGAAGTTCTCGGCCGCGATACCGGACTTGGTCAGGGCGTTGAACAGGGTGGACTTGCCGACGTTAGGCAGGCCGACGATGCCGCAATTGAATCCCATGGTGTTTCCCCTCGGGTAAGAGTCAGGCCTTCTGGCTGTGCAGGTTTTTCATCGCGCGGTTCCATTCACCGGCGAGGATATCCGGCAGCACGCCGAGGGCAAAGTCGATGCTGGCATCGAGTTTTTCCTGTTCGGCGCGTGGCGCACGACCCAGGACGA
>DATMUG010000164.1:0-12033 GCA_035563915.1 Pseudomonas sp.
ATGGTGTAACTCCTTGAACAAAGATAACTGCGACTCAGGAAGAACCCTGGCCGAGACTGAGTGCAAAGAGCAGGAAAAATTCTTGTAGATGGTTGGATCGAAATTCAACATATCGTGTAGAGATTCTCAGTGACACAAGCAGCACAGTGACGCCACCTTAACCCTTTTTCCGGGACGTGCCAATGCTTCTTGCCAAGGTTTCTCGGTTTTAATGATCGACGGTGCGCCGTATTGTTTCGAAGGTCCGTAAATCGTGCGTGATCGTCGAGAATTGTGCCCGGCGCTTTGAACCCGGCGGCGCACCCCGGTAAGATGCCGGACAGTTTTTTCCACCTCGCTATTCAGGACACTGCCATGAGCATCAAATCGGACAAGTGGATTCGCCGCATGGCGCAAGAGCACGGCATGATCGAGCCCTTCGTGGAGCGCCAGATGCGCGGCAGCGACGACAGCCGTGTGATCTCCTACGGCGTGTCGAGTTACGGCTACGATGTTCGTTGCACCAACCATTTCAAGGTGTTCACCAACATCAATTCGGCCATCGTCGACCCGAAGAACTTCGATGCCGGCAGCTTCGTCGACATCCACAGCGATGTCTGCATCATCCCGCCGAACTCCTTCGCCCTGGCCAGCACCGTCGAATACTTCCGTATTCCGCGCAACGTATTGACCATCTGCCTGGGCAAGAGCACGTACGCCCGTTGCGGCATCATCGTCAACGTCACCCCGCTTGAGCCCGAGTGGGAAGGTCACGTGACGCTGGAGTTCTCCAACACCACCAACCTGCCGGCGAAAATCTACGCCAACGAAGGCGTGGCGCAGATGCTGTTCCTGGAGTCCGACGAAGAGTGCGAAGTGTCCTACAAGGACCGTGGTGGCAAGTACCAAGGCCAGCGCGGCGTTACCCTGCCACGCACCTGAGTCAGCCGTCTGACAGACCTTGGGAATTCTTGAGCGAGCGTACACTCTATGGAGTGTACTGTTCCGATCTGCGCAAGGCGGACCGGGCCATCGCTCAGGAGTGCTTTATGAAGATCGACCCGCGTATAAGTGCCGAACTGGCAAGGCTTGAGCCCAATCAGGTTGGCGTTTTGGCCTGGTCGTTGTTGGCACACCCACCCGTCAGCACGGCAGGGGGCATCCCCGGCCAGCCTGATCCCGATACGCCCAATGAACAACCCACCGAGCCCGGTGAGCCCACCCTCCCGGATGAGCCGCCTCCCGCGCCTGTGGTCTGATTTGCCTTTCTGTAGGAGCGAGCAGAGCTCGCTCCTACAGTGTCACGGGCCAGATTTCATTGTCGCCGATGACGAAGATTCTGCTGCTATCGTCCCTTTTAACCTGATAGCCACCGGTGAAGGCGCCGAAGGCCGGTAATAGGCTGACGTCGGTCCCCAATCGGAAACAAGCCAGGCGCAAGCTCTGGCGACCTTTGCCATGCAACCGATAAACCGGATGCACATGCCCGGCCAATACATGGCGTGTGGAATGCGGTTCCGGTTCGTGCCGCAAGGCAAACGGCCCGAGCAACATCGGCTCAGGGACCACGCGCATATCCAGCGCGGCTGGCGGATCGCCGGCGCGTTTGTCGTGGTTGCCGCGGATCAGGGTCATGGACAAATCACCGTGTCGCGCTCGCCATTGAGCCAACGCATCCAGCGTGGCCCTGGCATGGGAGCCGGGACCGTGGAGAAAGTCGCCCAGGAAAATCAGATGCCGGCAGGGAAGGGATGCCAATAGCGAATCCAATACGGCAATGTTTTCTGAAGTGGTACCTCGAGGCACCGGCTGCCCCAGGCTTCGATAGGCGGCAGCCTTGCCGAAATGGACGTCAGCAATCAACAGCGTCTGTTGCGCGGGCCAATAAAGGGCTTTTTCCGGCAGCAACCAGAGATTTTCTCCCGCCAGGCTTACCGGATAGGCTGTGTTCATCAGGCTTTACCGGCTTCGGCATCGTTCTCCAGATCGCTGACCATACGTCTGATACGGTCGGCGAGCTTTTCCGAACTCATGCTTTCGCGCATGCGCTCCACCAGCAGCGGAAAGCCGAGGGGCGTAGGACGTTTGATTTTGTGCATGTCCGCTTTCATCCGGTTGATCCGCTTCAGCGTCTGTTCCAGGCGAGGAATATCCAGTTCTTCGCGCAGGACCTCCTCCCCGGCTTGAGCCAGCAAAAGGTTGCCCGCGTCGTATTGTTTGAACACTTCGAAGAACAGGCCGCTGGAGGCCTGAACCTGTCGTGTGCTTTTCGGCGCACCGGGATAGCCGGCGAAGACCAGTCCGGCAATTCGGGCGATTTCGCGAAAACGGCGCAGGGCCAGTTCGCCTGCATTCAGGCTGGCCAGCACGTCATCCAATAGGTGATCGGGACTGAGCAATGCCGTATCGAACTGCCGCCCCCAGTCGACGGGGGTCGCGCTGAGCAATTCCAGGCCGTAATCGTTGACCGCGATGGAAAAGGTCAGCGGTTGTCGCTGACTGACCCGCCACGCCAACAGGCTGGCCAGCCCCAGATGCACCTGGCGTCCGGCGAATGGATAAAGGAACAGATGCCAGCCTTCGCGGGACTTCAGGGTTTCAGCCAGCAGGCTGTTCTCGGTGGGCAACCCGGACCACTGCTGCTGCACCTCCAGCAACGGGCGCAACGTCTGCATTTCCGGGCCGTCGAATTGACCCTGTGCCGCCGCCGAAAAACGTGCGACCACAGCATTGGCCAGCTCGCTGGACAAGGGCATGCGCCCGCCATTCCAGCGCGGCACCGCAGCTTTTTTCACGGTGCTGCGTTTGACGTAGGCCGTCATGTTTTCCACTCGAACCAGTTCCAGTAAACGCCCGGCGAACAGAAAACCGTCCCCCGGTTTGAGGCGCGCGATGAAGCCTTCCTCGACGCTGCCCAGTTGTTTGCCGCCGCCGCCCTTGCTCCAGAACTTCAGCTGGATGCTCGCATCGCTGACGATGGTGCCAATGCTCATGCGATGGCGCCGGGCCAATCGTGCATCCGGCACGCGCCACACGCCCTGATCATCAGGCTCGACACGGCGGTAATCCGGATAGGCCGTCAGAGAAAGCCCGCCGTGGCGTACGAAAGCCAGCGCCCACGTCCACTCGGCCAGGCTCAAGTCACGATAGGCCCAGGCTCCGCGCACCTCGTCGTACAGCTCATCGGGTAGAAAGCCGCCACCCAGGGCGATGCTGACCAGGTGCTGCACCAGCACATCCAATGGCTTGAGCGGCGACAGGCGTGGTTCGATTCGCCCCTGCGCCACTGCGTCCCGAGCCGCAGCGGCCTCGATCAGTTCCAGGCTGTGCGTCGGTACCAGCGTGACCCGCGATACTCGCCCCGGTGCGTGACCGGAACGTCCCGCACGCTGCATCAGCCGCGCCACGCCCTTGGCCGAGCCGATTTGCAGCACTCGCTCCACGGGCAGGAAGTCCACACCCAGATCGAGACTGGAGGTGCAGACCACCGCTTTGAGTTGCCCGTCTTTGAGTGCGCGTTCGACCCAGTCACGGGTATCGCGAGACAACGAGCTGTGGTGCAGCGCGATCAGTCCGGCCCAGTCCGGGCGTGCCTCCAGCAAGGCCTGATACCAGATCTCGGACTGGGCGCGGGTGTTGGTGAACACCAGACTGCTGGCGCTGGCGTCGAGCTCGGTGACCACCTGCGGCAACATCCTCAGGCCGATGTGCCCGGCCCATGGGAAACGTTCCAGGACAGGGGGTAGCAGCGTGTCGACTCGCAACGCTTGGCAGGTTTGCCCTTGCACACAAATGCCGCCGCCCTGTGGGATCAGCACCTGTTCGGCGTGGGATTGATTACCCAGCGTCGCGGAAACACCCCAGACGACCAGTTGCGGCTGCCAACGGCGCAAGCGCGCCAATGCCAGTTGCAATTGCACGCCACGCTTGTTGCCCAGCAGTTCGTGCCACTCATCGACCACCACCATGCGCAAGGTCGCAAGCGCGGTCCGGGCATCGGCCCGCGCCAGCATCAGGGTCAGGCTTTCCGGCGTGGTAATCAGGGTGGTCGGCAGGCGCCGGCTCTGTCGCGCGCGCTCGCTACTGCTGGTGTCTCCTGTGCGCAGACCGACGCTCCAGGGAATGTGCAAATCGAGCAACGGCGTTTGCAGGGCGCGGGCCGTATCGGCAGCCAATGCACGCATCGGGGTTATCCACAATACGGTCAGAGGCTCGGCGACCGGCTTGCGTTTGCGCGGCCTTTCGACCGGAGGGGGAATGCAGGCGAAATGATTGAGCGCGGCGAACCAGACTGCATAGGTTTTACCGGCGCCGGTACTGGCATGCAGCAGCCCGGATTGACCGTTTTTGACCGCAGACCAAACCTGTTTCTGGAAGGCGAACGGTTTCCATCCGCGAGCGGTGAACCATAGTTTTGCGAAGTCGGGGGAGCTTCCCATGCCGGTGGTGTGTGCTCTGAAAGTCTTCTTTCAGTGACCACGGCGGAGTACGAAAGGTTTAACGATACATAACCCTGTAGAAGCTGCCGAAGGCTGCGATCTTTTGATCCTGATCTTTAAAGGATCAATGAAGATCACAAACACGATCAAAAGATCGCAGCCTTCGGCAGCGCCTACAGGGGGGAAGGATTATTTGAGGTTGCCGCTGAGGAACTGCTTGAGCCGTTCGCTCTTCGGATTACCCAGTACATCGTCCGGCTTGCCTTCTTCTTCCACCCGACCCTGATGCAGGAACAGCACCTGGCTCGACACTTTGCGCGCAAAGCTCATTTCGTGGGTCACCATGATCATGGTCCGGCCTTCTTCGGCCAGACCCTGAATCACCTTGAGCACTTCGCCAACCAGCTCCGGGTCCAGCGCCGAGGTCGGTTCGTCGAACAGCATGACTTCCGGTTCCATGGCCAGCGCGCGGGCAATCGCCACCCGTTGCTGTTGACCGCCGGAAAGAAAGGCCGGGTACTGATCGGCAACCCGCGCCGGCAATCCCACCTTGTCCAGGTAGCGGCGGGCACGGTCCGTGGCTTCCTGCTTGCTGCAGCCCAGGACCCGGATGGGGGCCATGGTGATGTTTTCCAGCACGGTCATGTGGCTCCACAGGTTGAAGTGCTGGAACACCATGGCCAGGCGGGTGCGGATGCGTTGCAGTTCATTGGGGTCGGCGACATGCATGCCATGGCGATCCTTGACCATGCGTATCGACTGGCCGTCGAGGCTCATCGCGCCGTCGTTGGGCTGTTCGAGAAAGTTGATGCAACGCAGGAAGGTACTTTTACCCGAGCCGCTGGCGCCGATCAGGCTGATGACGTCGCCGGTGTTGGCCTTGAGCGAAACACCCTTGAGCACCTCATGATCGCCATAGCTTTTATGCAGGTCTTCAATGGTCAGTTTGTACATGTAACAAGCATCCTCAAGGCGAAAGTAGGTAGCCGCTGCGATAGGCTTCGGCGCCCGCGACGTGGGCGATCACCATGCCGGCGGTGGCCATGCGCCGCAGCGAGCGGGCGTACATCAGGCCGCTGGCGGTGCAGCGGACCGGCGTGACGCTGTCGGAAATGGGGTCGATGATTTCGGCGATCAGTTGCCCGGCTTCCAGGTACTCCCCCGGTAGCGCCGTGAACACCAGCAAACCGCCGACTGGCGTGGCGACCGGTTCGACGCCGGCCAGCGGGGTAGCCGGGTAGGGCAGGTCGGGCAACGGCGTCGGTTCGCCCGCGATCGCGCCGTAGTGAATCAGGTAGTCGATCAGCGCCTGGCTGTCGAGGCTGGCCAGCGGGTGATTGACGTCGCCCTGACCGCGCAGTTCGACGGTGACGGAGAAGCTCCCCAGCGGAATGTCGAAGTGCTCGCCGAAGCGCTCCTTCAATTGCCACCACAGCAGGGTGAAGCATTCATCGAACGACTGGCCGCCGGAATCGGTGGCCAGCAGGCTGGCTTCGGCACCGATGTAGCGCGCCAGCGGTTCGACCTGCGCCCAGGCTTCGGGAGTGGTGTACAGGTGGGCCACCGCTTCGAAATCGCAATGCAGGTCCAGCACCATGTCGGCATCGCAGGCCAGCCGTTGCAGGGTCAGGCGCTGGGATTGCAGCTGGGTGCTGGGGGTCTGCCGTGCCAGGGCATGGCGCAGGCTGTTGCGGATCAGTTGCAGATTGTGTTGCGGATCGTCGCCCAGTTGGCCTTCGATCTCGTTGCCGACTTCTTCGCTCAGATCGACGAACCAGCGGTTGAAGTTCTGCCCGCTTTCCAGCTCGTAGCGGCCCAGCGGCACATCCATCAGCACCTGTTCCAGACCGACCGGATTGGCGATCGGGACCAGGACGATTTCACTGCGCAGGCGGCCGGCGGCTTCCAGCTCTGCCAGGCGTTGCTTGAGGTGCCAGGCCACCAGCATGCCGGGCATTTCATCGGCGTGAAGGGACGACTGGATGTAGATCTTGCCTCGGGCGCTTGTAACAGCAGGCGCTGACGTCGGCCCGAAGTGGAAGCTGTGAATCTGTCGTGCTGTCCCCGGCAGGGGGGACAGCAGGTCATGAATCTGGTGGCGCATCTGTTGTTCCCTGAAACAGGATTAGTCCTAGTGGGTCGGCCCGAGGAAGGCCAGCCAGCGGCGTTCGGCGAGGCGGAACAGACCGACCAGTGCAAAGGTGACGGTCAGGTAGATCAGCGCGGCGATGCCGAACGACTGGAAGGTCAGGAAGGTCGCCGAGTTGGCGTCCCGAGCCACTTTCAGGATGTCCGGGATGGTCGCGGTGAAGGCCACCGTGGTCGAGTGCAGCATCAGGATCACTTCGTTGCTGTAGTAAGGCAGCGAGCGACGCAGGGCGGAGGGCATGATCACGTAGGCATACAGCTTCCAGCCGGTCAGGCCGTAGGCCTTCGCCGCTTCGACTTCACCGTGGGCCATGCTGCGGATCGCCCCGGCGAAAATCTCCGTGGTGTAGGCGCAGGTGTTCAGGGCGAATGCCAGAATGGTGCAGTTCATCGCATCGCGAAAGAAACTGTCGAGCAGCGGTTGCGCGCGCACGGCGGCCAGGCTGTAGATCCCGGTGTAGCAGATCAGCAACTGGATATAGAGCGGCGTGCCACGGAACAGGTAGGTGTAGAACTGCACCGGCCAGCGAATGTAGAAGTGCGGTGAGACCCGGGCGATGGACAGCGGAATCGAGACGATGAAGCCGAAGAAAATCGACGCGCTGAGCAGCCACATGGTCATGGCCAGGCCGGTGATGTTCTGGCCGTCGGTATAAAGAAAAGCTCTCCAGTATTCCTGCAGGAGTTCGATCATCGTACGGCCTCCCGTGTGCCGGCGGCGTAGCGGCGTTCAAGCCAGCGCAGAATGAAATTGGAGGCACTGGTGATCACCAGGTAGATCAAGGCGGCGACCACCAGGAAGTAAAACAGTTGATAACTGCTTTTGCCGGCATCCTGGGCAGCCTTGACCAGGTCGGCCAGGCCAATGATCGACACCAGCGCAGTCGCCTTGAGCATCACCATCCAGTTGTTGCCGATCCCCGGCAAGGCAAACCGCATCATCTGCGGGAACACCACGATCCGGAAACGCTGACCGCGCTTGAGGCCGTAGGCGGTGGCTGCTTCCACCTGGCCACGAGGCACGGCGAGGATGGCGCCGCGGAAGGTTTCAGTGAAGTACGCGCCGTAAATGAAGCCCAGGGTAATGACGCCGGCGGCGAACGGGTCAATCTCGATGTATTCCCATTCCATGTAGTCGGTGAGCGACGTCAGCCAGGTTTGCAGGCTGTAGAAGATCAGCAGCATCAGCACCAGGTCCGGCACCCCGCGAATCAGCGTGGTGTAGCTCTGGGCCAGCAGGCGCAGCAGTTTGAGTTTTGACAGCTTGGCACTGGCGCCGAGCAGGCCGAGCAAAACGGCCACCAGCAGCGACATCGCCGATAATTTAATGGTCATCCAGGTACCTTCCATCAGCAACGGACCGAAGCCCTTGAGGCTGAAGGCTGAGAGCCCCAGATTTTGTAAGAGGTTTTCGAACATAAATCAGCAACCTGATTTCAAGAAAAAAGCGCCCATCGCGAGATGGGCGCCGGGCATTATTTGCCGCTGTACAGATTCAGATCGCCAAAGTGTTTCTTCTGAATGGTGGCGTAGGTGCCATCATCATGTAACGCTTTGATACCTTTGTCCAAAAGGGCCTTCAGCTCGGTGTTACCTTTCTTAATGCCGACGGCGGTTTTGGCTGGCAGCAATGCGTTGTCGACAGGCTTGCTGACGTCGTAGTCGGCACCCTGTGGGGACTTCAGGAAGCCCAGTTCGGCTTGCAGCATGTCCTGGATGCCGGCGTCGAGACGACCGGAAGTCAAGTCGGCGTAAACCTGATCCTGGTTGGCGTAAGCCTGGGTTTTCACGCCAGCCTTGTCCAGAACGGCCTTGGCATAGGCTTCCTGAATGGTGCCTTGCTCGTAGCCAACGGTTTTGCCTTTGAGCGAGGCCGGGTCTTCAGTGACGCCAGAACCTTTCTTGAACACGTAAGCCGTTGGGCCGGAGAACAGCTCGCTGGAGAAGTCGATGACTTTTTCGCGGGCCGGGGTGACGGTCATCGAAGAGATCACACCGTCGAATTTATTGGCCTTAAGGCCCGGAATCATGCCGTCGAAATCGCTTTCGACCCATTTGCACTTGACCTTCAGCTCGGCGCAGATTGCGTTGCCCAGATCGATATCGAAGCCCACCAGGCTGCCGTCGGCCGCTTTCGACTCGAACGGAGCGTAGGAAGGGTCAACACCGAAGCGCAATTCCTTGTATTCCTTCGCCAGCGCAGAGCCAGCAGCTACGCACAATGCCAGTGCAGACAGGGTCAGCAATGCTTTTTTCATTATTCAATCCCTAAGAACCAATATGAGCGCTTGTGGCGCAGAATTATTGTTACTGGTAAGCGTAAGACTTAAAGAAGGTAGCAATTTCCGAACCAGAGTGCCGAACAAGCGTTTAAAAGGTTTTCGGGAAATTGCCGGGTGGGATTAGTGCACGAAAAGGGGCGCCGTGAAAAGCCTGCCCTCATTTGGATCGACTTAATGCCATTTCCTGTGGCGAGGGCGCTTGCTCCCGTCCGACTGCGCAGCAGTCGCAAATTCGACCAATGAGGTCCGCCTTGAAACTCAAGGTGCACCGATTTTGGGCTGCTTCGCACCCCAGCGCGAGCAAGCTCCCTCGCCACAAGGGACCCAGTCAGCCAAGCAAGTCCTGCAAGATGCCGAGATGGTCAGCCTCGTCCACTGACTTGTCCTGCCGCCAGCGCAACATCCGCGGAAACCGTACCGCAATCCCACTCTTGTGCCGCCTGGACAGGGCGATCCCCTCGAACCCCAGTTCAAACACCAGGCTGGGTTTGACGCTGATCACCGGGCCGAATTTTTCCACCGTGGTCTTGCGCACGATGCTGTCGACTTTGCGCATTTCTTCATCGGTCAGACCCGAGTAAGCCTTGGCGAATGGCACCAGTGTTCGTTCACGGGCCTCGGGCGGGCCGTCCCAGACGGCGAAGGTGTAGTCGCTGTACAGGCTGGCCCGGCGCCCGTGACCGCGCTGCGCATAAATCAGCACGGCGTCGACGCTGAACGGATCGACTTTCCACTTCCACCAGACCCCCACGTCCTTCGTGCGGCCCACCCCGTACATCGCATCCCGGGCCTTGAGCATCATGCCTTCCACCCCGAGCTTGCGCGACGCTTCCCGCTGCCGGGCGAGGTCGAACCAGTCTTCGCCAGTCAGTAATGGCGAGGCGAGCAGCACTGGGTTGTGGCTTTGGTCGATCACGTGCTCCAGTTGCCTGCGACGCGTTGCTTGCGCCTGATTGCGCCAGTCCTCGTCAGCCCACTCCAGCAGGTCGTAGGCGAGGATGACCACCGGCACGTCGCCGAGGATTTTTTTGCTCAGGGTTTTGCGGCCGATCCGCTGCTGGAGCAGGGCGAAAGGCTGCACCGCGGGTGATGTCGCAATGGCCGGGTCGAAGGCGTCTTCGGTTTCCGGTCCATGGGCTTTCCAGGCCACGATTTCCCCATCGATCACCGTACCGTCTGGCAGGCAGTGATTCAGGCTCTGCAGTTCGGGAAAGCGCTCGGTCACCAACTCTTCACCCCGCGACCAGATCCACAATCGCCCCTGGCGCTTGACCACTTGCGCGCGAATGCCATCCCACTTCCACTCCACCTGCCACTGACTGGCAGGGCCGAGTAATGCTTCAAATTGCTCGACCGGTTGCGCCAGGGCGTGGGCGAGAAAA
The DNA here is from genome assembly GCA_035563915.1 of Pseudomonas sp. Taxonomy (GTDB): domain Bacteria; phylum Pseudomonadota; class Gammaproteobacteria; order Pseudomonadales; family Pseudomonadaceae; genus Aquipseudomonas. The sequence continues at coordinate 10,231 of DATMUG010000164.1, forward strand.
AACGGATACGGCTGGCCGCCGCGCTGGGCATGTTCGTCGGATGATTCGGCGGCAATCAGTTTCAAGTAACTGGCGGCGCTCGGGCGGTGGGACAGGTCGGTGTAGCCCACCAGGCGTTGAGCCACGCGCTTGCTGTCCAGATGCGCCATCGCGGCGAGGGCGCGAGTCACCAACAGTTTGGAGACGCCAACGCGGAAACTGCCGGTGATCAGTTTGATGCAGAGCATCAGGCTGGCGCGGTCCAGTTGCGACCAGAGCCTGGGCAGGTGTTCGGCCAATACTTCGGGTGATTCGCCGCGCAAGGGCAGCAGATTGTCCTCGACCCAGGTCGCCAGCCCGTCGCTGGAGGTGTGGGGGGCATCGGGCAGTACCAGCGAGATGGTTTCCGCCAGGTCGCCCACGGCCTGATAACTCTCTTCGAACAGCCACGGCGACAGGCCGGAATATGTCACGGCCAGTTCCCGCAGGACCCGCACCGGGACCAATTGCCTTGGGCGCCCTCCGGACAAAAAGTACACCGCCCAGGCGGCATCTTCCGGTGCGGCCTGGGAAAAATAGCGTTGCATCGCGGTCAGCTTGGCGTTGCTCGAGGTGGTGGCGTCGAGTTCGGCATAAAGTTCGGCAAAGGCTTTCATGGCAGCGGCTCGAGCGTCGGTGCCTCTTCTTCATCATCACCGTATTCGGTGTTGAAGCCCTGGGCATCGAGCCCTTTCTCCCGCAAGTGGCGCACCAGCACGGCAACCGAGCCGTGGGTGACCATCACCCGGTCGGCGCCCGTCTGCTCGATGGCCCACAGCAAGCCCGGCCAGTCGGCGTGATCGGATAACACGAAACCTCGATCAACCCCGCGCCGCCGCCGAGTGCCGCGCAGTCGCATCCAGCCACTGGCAAAGCCGTCGCTGTAATCGCCGAAACGCCGCATCCAGCTGCTGCCATTGGCTGACGGCGGAGCGATGACCAGTGCCTTGCGCATGATCGGGTCACTCTTGTGGACTTCGCTGGCATAAATCGTCGGCGGGATGTGCACACCGCCTTGGCGATACACACGGTTCAGCGGTTCGACCGCGCCGTGGGTCAGGATCGGACCCAGGCTGGCGTCAATGCCATGGAGAATGCGCTGGGCCTTGCCGAACGAATAGCAGAACAACACGCTGGCCTTGTCTTCGGCGGCATTGGCTTGCCACCACTGATTGATCTCGGTGAACACCTGGGCCTGGGGTTGCCAGCGATAGATCGGCAGGCCGAATGTCGATTCGGTGATGAAGGTGTGGCAACGCACCGGTTCGAACGGCGCGCAGGTGCCGTCGGGTTCGATCTTGTAGTCGCCGGACGCGACCCAGATTTCACCGCCGTATTCGAGCCGCACCTGAGCCGAACCGAGCACATGGCCGGCGGGATGAAAACTTAAGGTGACGCCGTGGTGCAGCAAGCGCTCGCCATAGGGCAACGTTTGCAGATTGATGTCCTGGCCCAGTCGCGTACGCAGAATCCCTTCACCGGGCGCCGCCGCCAGATAATGCCGGTTGCCGCTGCGGGCATGGTCGCCATGGGCGTGGGTAATGACCGCGCGCTCTACCGGGCGCCACGGGTCGATGTAGAAATCGCCGGCGGGGCAGTACAGGCCTTCGGGACGTGCGATGACAAGGTCCACGTTGGTTTCCGGGCGCAGGGGCTTGTCTGGTAGAGGTGGGCGTGGGGGGAGAAGTTCTATCGGGATTTCATGAACAACAGCATTCAACTGTGGGAGCGGGCTTGCTCGCGAAAGCGGTGTATCAGTCAACATTTATGTCGAGTGTTATGCCG
>DATMUG010000165.1:0-29016 GCA_035563915.1 Pseudomonas sp.
CAAGCCCGCTCCCACATGTGAATGCATTCCAAATGTGGGAGCGGGCTTGCTCGCGAAGAACGATAACTCGGTCGATCAGGCTTACCCCGGCGGATCAAGATTATCCAGCGCCCGGTTCACTGCCAGTTCCGACAGCATGACGATCTGCGCAATGGCCAGCGCCGTGTTGCGCTGCGGGCCGTTGAGGTAGGAGGCGAAGTCGTTGAGCATGACGTTGGCTGAGGCCAGTGACTCGCAGGCGTGGGCGAGAAGGTTTTCGGTTTTTATGTCGGGCAGGACGGTGAAAAACGTGGTGGGGCGGTAGGGTCTTTCGGTTTCGAAGGGAGGATCGGGAATCAACTTATCCAAGGCCATTCTCCTGAGCGGTGGATGCCATCGTTTGTCGTTTCTCACGCGGCAAAAGGTGGCAGCTGTGTGCGAGGTGAGAAACCGGTCCCAGGCACCCGGCCAGACAAAAAGTCTGCCCGCACACAGCCGCCATAACGCATGAACCAACAGCTAAATCACTGGCGGCGAACATGCGGATACTGGCACTGGATGCTTGGGAATTGCCGGGTTCTCACACCCGGTCACTGAATTTTTCAGCGACCGCCAGAGGCTATTCACCTCGTTTCCGACCGACAACCTGAAAGACTTGTGGGATGTTTCCTCATGTTCCTATCGTCTGTAGGACGCCTACCCCAGCTGCCGCGACCATTGCCGCTCCGGGTCTTCCCAGACCTGGCTCACCAACGCGGTCATCACATGATCCTGCCAGCGCCCGGCAATGTTCAGATAGGCCTTGGCATAGCCTTCCTGCTCAAAACCCAGCCGCTCCAGCAACCGCGCACTGCGTTCATTGCCCGGAATGTAGTTGGCCATGATCCGGTGCAGGTTCATGGTCTCGAACACGTAACCGATGCCGGCCTCCAGCGCTTCGCGCATCAAACCCTGGCCCTGTCGGGATTGGCAGATGTGGTACCCCAGATAACACGCCTGAAACGCCCCTCGAACGATGCCGCTGAAATTGCACGCGCCGATCATCTGTTCGCCTTCACGATCCAGCACCGCGAAATGCACGGCGATGCCCTCATCAAAAGCCATGGCCTGTTGCGAGAGGCGTGAGCGGATTCTCTCAGGGCTGTAGTAATCGTCGGGGCGAACCGGCGACCACGGCGCGAGGTGCGCCTGATTGCGTCGATAAAAGTCGCTTTCCAGCGCGGCCTGGCTGGGGCTCAGGATGGCCAGCGACAGGCGTTCGCAGGGCAGGGTGAAGATCGTCATCGGCAACTCCGGGCAGCTTGCCCATGGATGGAGAGAATGCCGAGCAATCTACAGGCAAAAAAAAGCCCGCGGGAGGGCGGGCAAACCGTAGTTTCTTGAATGAGCGAAAGGAATGTACAGGTTCGAGCGCGGGGGTGGGGTGAAGAAATGTTCATGTGTGGGTGACATCTGATCCTCTTGCGGGGCAGAGTGCCATCTCGTGTCGCATTGGATTACACTTTTTTGGATCCGATTTTAATCGTCAAAATAATGACTTTCCAGTGCTGGCGCTCTGCGTCCGGCATTGAAATCGACAACCTATTGACAGTCCACCTCGAATCTCCCATGATCAACAGCGTTTTAATGGCCTTGCGCCATAAAGCCGTCGGGTGTGACCGTCTGGTATCTCTTGCTCCACATTGGTCTATGATTGATCCGATCACACACCGTTAGCGGGCTACTCACTTTGATATCCGCTTGAATCTTCAGGAAGAAATTTCATGTTTGTTGAGCGCGTACTGGTCACTGGCGGTGCAGGTTTCATTGGGTCGCATCTTGTGGAAGCCTTGTTGGCCAAGGGATACAAAGTTCGCGTTCTGGACAATTTGTCGACTGGCAAGGTCAGCAATTTGCCGATGGACAATTCCGGCCTGGAGCTGGTCAACGGTGATGTCGCCGACAGCAGCGTCGTAAATCAAGCCATGCGTGATTGCGGCGCCGTCGTACATTTGGCGGCAGTGGCCTCGGTACAGGCTTCGGTGGATGATCCGGTTTCGACTCACCAGAGCAATTTTGTCGGCACGTTGAACGTTTGCGAGAGCATGGCGAAGGCCGGGATCAAGCGCGTCGTGTTTGCCTCCAGTGCGGCCATCTACGGCAACAATGGCGAAGGCACTGCCATCGATGAAGACACCCCGAAATCGCCTCTGACGCCCTATGCCAGCGACAAACTTGCCAGCGAGTACTACCTGGACTTCTATCGCCGCGAGCACGGCCTGGAGCCGGTGGTGCTGCGCTTTTTCAACATCTTCGGCCCACGCCAGGATCCTTCTTCGCCGTACTCCGGCGTGATCAGCATCTTTACCGAGCGTGCGCTGAAAAAGCTGCCGGTATCGATTTTCGGCGACGGTCAGCAAACCCGCGATTTCGTCTATGTACAGGATCTGGTGAAGATTCTGTTGCAGGCCGTGGAGATGGAGTCGCCGCAACCGGGTGCCGTGAATATCGGCCTCAGCCGTTCCACCAGCCTCAATGATCTGATCGCCGAATTGGGCGCCGCTACCGGCACTCCCTTGAGCGTGAACTATCAGGCGCCACGTCAGGGCGATATTCGTCACTCGCGCGCCAACAATGCTCGTTTGCTCGAGCGCTTCAACCTTCCGGAGCCGACGTCGATCGGCGATGGATTGGCGCAATTGATCCGCAGTCTGTAACCCGTTCGGTGTAACTGCTTCGGGTGCAGTGATTTTGGTTCATACAATTCAAGAGTGAGTTATGGAATTCGTTTTTCGCAGGACGCGTGTCCGCTTGGCCGCCAGGCGGCTATTGGCTGCTCTGGCTTTGTGCGTGAGTGGTCCGGCCGTGCAGGCTGCCGCTCTGGTGCCACCTTCGAGTGTGTCCTTCTGGTATGCCGACGAGCCGCCGCTTGCCGAACTAGCTCAGTTCGACTGGGCGGTGGTGGAGCCGGGGCATATGACGGCGGCGGATGTCAAAACCCTGCGAAGCCTGGGCAGCGAGCCGTTTGCTTATCTGTCGGTCGGCGAGTTCGACGGCTCCAAGGCTGAGATCACCAAAGCGGGCCTTACCAAGGCCGTTTCCCCGGTGCGCAACGACTCGTGGAACAGCCAGGTCATGGACCTCACGGCACCGGCCTGGCGCGAGCATTTGCTGAGTCGTGCCAAGCAGTTGCAAACCCAGGGTTATGCCGGCCTGTTCCTCGATACCCTCGACAGCTTCACCCTGCTGCCCAAGGCAACGCAGGAAGCCCAGCGTGCCGGCCTTGCCAGTTTCCTGCGTGAACTGCACAAGCAGCAGCCAAAACTGAAGTTGTTCTTCAACCGCGGCTTTGAGGTATTGCCCGAGCTCGATGGGGTGGCGGCTGCCGTAGGATTCGAGTCGCTGTACGCCGGTTGGGATCCGGCCGCCAAGCGCTATCGTCCAGTGCCGGAAGCCGATCGCCAATGGCTGCTGGGTCAATTGCAACCGTTGCGCGCCAAGGGCATTCCTCTGGTGGCCATCGACTACCTGCCACCGGAGCGTCGTGAAGAAGCGCGCAAGCTGGCCAAGCGTCTGCGTGATGAAGGCTTCATTCCTTTTATCAGCACCCCTGACCTGAACTCGATGGGCATCAGCAACATCGAAATCCAGCCGCGTCGCGTGGCCCTGGTTTACGACCCACGCGAAGGTGAGCTGGCGGATAACGCCGGTCATACCTATCTCGGCGGTCTGCTCGAATACCTGGGTTATCGCGTCGATTACATCCCGGCCAACAGCTCCATGCCGAAGTATGGCTTCAGTGGCCTGTATGCCGGGGTCATCACCTGGATGACTAGCGGCTCGCCGCAGGACGCGGCGGCTTTCAATCGCTTCGTCGTTGCGCGACTGGACGAGCACGTACCCGTGGTGTTCTTCTCCGGTCTGCCGATCGAAGACCGGGTTCTGCTCAAGCGCATGGGCCTGACACGTGAAGCTCCGCCGGGTACGCAAACCCTGACCGTCACTCATCAAGACAAAGCGCTGGTTGGCGCTTTTGAAGCACCGGTGCAGCCCCGATCCCGCGACCTGACCGCTGTTTCGGTATTGCCCAAGGGGCCGACATCCGCGCTGTCGCTAAAAAACGAAGCTGGCGAAACCTACGACCCGGTCGTCATTGGCGATTGGGGCGGACTGGCATTGGCGCCTTACCTTCTTGAAGTGAACAACGAGCGCAGTCGCTGGATTCTCGATCCGTTCGCCTTCCTCAAGGCCAGCCTGCGCCTGCCTGAGCAGCCACGCCCGGACGTCACCACCGAAAACGGCCGTCGCATCGCGACCGTGCACATCGATGGCGACGGTTTTCCATCCCGTGCCGAAGTGCGTGGCACTCCCTACGCTGGTCGTCACACGCTGGACGACTACATCAAGCCCAACCCTTTCCTGACGTCGGTATCGATCATCGAAGGCGAGATTTCGCCGCGCGGCAAGTTCCCGCATCTGGCCCGTGAGCTTGAGCCCATCGCTCGCGAGATTTTTGCAAACCCCAAAGTTGAAGTGGCCACCCACACCTTTAGCCACCCGTTTTTCATGCAGCCGGAAAAGACCAGGAAGCGCGAAAATTTCAAGCCTGAATACGGCATGAACATGGTCATTCCGGGCTACGACAAAATCGACTTCTATCGCGAGGTGGTCGGCTCGCGCGACTACATCAACCAGCAGCTCACCACCCCGGAAAAGCCGGTGAAGATGGTGTTCTGGCCAGGTGACGCCCTGCCTGGCGCGTCGACCCTAAAGATTGCCTACGACGCGGGACTGAAAAACGTCAATGGCGCCGAAACGATGATGACTAAGGCCGATCCTTCGCTGACCGGTCTGAACCCGCTGCTGCGTCCCACCGAAGGCGGCTTGCAGTACTACGCGCCGATCATCAACGAGAACCTCTACACCAACCTGTGGCACGGCCCGTACTACGGCTTTCGCGAGTTGATCGAAACCTTCGAACTGACTGACAGCCCACGCCGCCTGCGCGGCCTGCACCTTTACTACCACTTCTACTCGAGCACCAAACAAGCCTCGATCAAGGCCATGCACGATATCTACAGCTTCATGCGCGAGCAGAAGCCGATCTCGCTGTGGATGAGTGATTACATCGACCGGATGCACGGCTTGTATCAGGCCAGCGTTGCACGAACCGCCGATGGCAACTGGCAGATTCGCGGCATGGATGCATTGCGCACCGTGCGCCTGGACCCGCAGATGGGTTGGCCGGATCTGCTGCGTTCGCAGGGTGTGGCCGGTGTTCGCGATATTCCGCAAGGCCGCTATGTGGCCCTGAGCAGCGACCGTGCGTTGCTGGTCCTGCGCCCGGATCGGGACACCCGACCGGCGCTGGAGGACGCCAATCTGCCCTTGGTGGACTGGAACTACCTGGATGATCAACGCGTGAGTTTTTCGTTTGCCGGGCAGTTCGATCTGACCTTCTCGGTACGCTCGGCAAGCGCTTGCCGGGTTGAAGTGGATGGGCAGCGTTTTGCAGGCAAGGCGTCTGCCGGGCTGTGGACTTTTCAATTACCAATGAAGCAGGTGAGTAATGGTCAACTCCTCTGCAACTAAAAACAGTCGTCTGCTCAATCCATGGGCTCTGGCGGTGGTCGCGGTTGCCGTGGGAGGTCTGCTGTGGGCGACCTTCCAGCGTGAAGAAGTATTCCAGCCCGATGGTCGTGAACCGGACGCTGTCTCGGCCAACTATGCCGAACTGCTGCTGGCGGCTCACCCGGACGATGATCACCTGCGCATGCAGCTGATCGATCTGCTGATTCGTCTGGGCGAGTACGAAAAGGCCCGGCGGCATCTTGAGGCCTGGCCCAATCCGACGGCGGATATGCAGGCTTTTTATCGTCTGCAGATTGACGCGCTGGTTGCCGAAACCAGCAACGATCTGATTGCACAGCAGGCATTGGTCGAGCGGTTCAAAACCTTCGATCATCGCAAGTTGCCAACGCCGCAATTGCAAACCCTGGCCAAGCTCGCGCTGGAATTGCAGGCCCCGGCTTTCGCCGCCGGCGTCTACGAGGAAATTGCCGACCGTGAGCCGAAGCTGCGTACCGAATCGCTGAAGTCCGCCGCCCACTGGTTCATGGCAGGCGAGCAGCCGGGCCATGCAGCGGACATCTACCAGCAGCTCAAAAGAGAAGCCAAGGACGCCACTGAGCGTCGCGAATTCTCGAAACTAGCTTTCGACAGCCTGTTGTCCGCCGGTCGTGGCGAACAGGCGGCGCAGGTGCTGGCCGACGAATTGCCGCAGCTGACCAATCCACAGACCGATGTTGCCTGGCTGGAGCAAGGCGTCGATGTCGCGGTCGCGAACAAGCGCTTTGATCTGGCGCAGCGAGTGCTCGCGCAGTGGCAGGTCCTGCAGCCGGAGAACCCGCAGATCCCGTTGAAGGCTTTCCATGTGCGCCTGGCCATCGGCGACCTTGCGGGCGCCTGGGAAACCGGTCAGCAACTGGTTATCGATCACCCTGAAGATCAGGCGTTGCTTGAGCAAATGGCCCATTTGGGTGAATGGCGTGGCGATAACGAAGCTGCGCTGACCTACTGGATCAGCCTGCTGCGGCTGCGCGAAGACCCGAAGCTGCGCGAGCACGCATGGCGTCTGGCGAGTCAGCAGTTTGACTTCGATCGTTCGATTCCTTTGCTCGAAGAGATCATGGATCAGCGTGCGCTGACCGATATCGAAATCGACGCACTGAACTACGGCCATGAATCGCGCGGCACGCCGCAAGAGGCTGAAGCCTGGTTCCACAAATATCTGCACAAATACCCGTCGCATCGCCTGGCGTGGACGCGTCTGTTGCAGAACCTGGAAAACACCGGGCAGTTTGAGACCAAGGCCAAGGTCTATGAGAGCTATGCCAAGCGCTTCAAGCTCAATACCACCGAACAGGTCGACTGGGCCAACACCTACTTCAAACTGTTCGATAACGAGTCCGCGTGGAAGGTGGTGCAGGACGATGATCCGACCATCGAGGACGAGAATTACTGGCACACCCGCGCATCCCTGGCCTGGGATCTGGAGCGCGATGAGGATTTGCGGGTTTCCCTGGAAAAATTGCTCTCGATCAATGGCAAGTTGACCAGTGGCGACGAGAGCCAGCTGATCGCGATGTACCGCACGCGCGACCCGAAACGCGCCTTGACGCTGACCATAGGCAGCTGGGAGCGCACCCGGGATCCGCAGCGTCTGGTCGAAGCGCTGCAGCAGGCTCAGGAGCTGGACGACTGGACGCTGGTGGTGTCGCTGCTCAAGGACGCCGAGCAATATCCGGATGCCTATGACCAGGCCCAGGTGCTGGCGATGCGTGGTGCGTTGGCGGCCAAGCAGGGCAATGCCGAAGAGGCCGAGCGTCTGTATCAGGAGGGGCTGGCACGCTACCCGAATGACAACCTGTTCCGTGAGCAACTGGTGTGGTTCTACGTCGATCAGGCCAACACCGCGAAACTCAAGCCGCTGATGACCCAATGGCGCGACATTGCGCGTCAGGACCGTTTGTTGTGGCTGCCGTTCGCCAGTGCCAGCCAGCTGCTGGGGCGCGATGCTGAAGCACTCGCCTGGTATCGCATGTACCTCAAGACCAGTCCGAACGACTGGCTGGTACGTGCGGCCTATGCCGATGCGCTGGAAAACGCCGGCTATGAAGATGCCGCCCAGCGCTTGCGCCTGAAGCTATTGCGCAGCCCGGAAGGCGAGGACATCAAGCCGTCGTCGCAACGCTATGCGGTTTGGCTTCGTCTGATGACCAGCAGCTATTCGCCGAAGAAGGCGCAGCAGGAATTGCTGAAGTGGAAGGACGGCTCGCCCGCCATGCTTCAGTTGTGGTTCCAACGCCTGTTGGCGCGTCTGGACGCAACCAATTCGGAATCGCAAAAGGATGAGTGGCTGGCATGGGCACGTAGCCAGGGCTTGAAGGTCGAGCGCTACGAGCAGATCCAGGAAGCCCTGCGCAGCCGCAACAAGTTGCAGGTCGAAGCCCTGTTGGCCAGCAGCGATCTGAACCCGGCGCAACGGGCTCAGGCGCTCAACCGCCTGGGTCGCTTGAACGAAGCCCTCGATACCAGTCTGTCGGCATTGGGTGACGATCAGCCTGAAGAAGTACGCGAACAGCTGCGCCGTCAGGCTGTGGAGATCCACGAGCGTACGCCGCAAGGCGCGCAAATATCGTGGCAGGACCAGAACTTCGGCGGTGTCGAGTTCAAAGGGCCTCGTCTGGAGATTGCGCACAACCTGGGCGACAAGCTGTACGCCGATCTCCAGGTTGAGCAGGGCGACTACAGCGGCGATGACATCAAGTCTTCGGAAATCGGCACAGAGCGCAATGCCGCGCTGACCTTGCAGCACGGCGTCGAGAACGGCAGCTACAAGCTGTTCCTCGACACCAGCCAGCGCAGCGACGACGACCGCAATGGCATTGGCTTGTCGCGGACCTGGCAGCTGGGTGTGAGCAATGAACTGGAGACAGGTCTGGACTGGCATCGCAAGAACGAAGACAGCGGCCTGATGCGCGCTTTCGGCCAGCAGGACCGTGTGTATCTGGGGGGGCGTCACAACCTGACCGGTCGCGATCAGTTCAGCTGGGAAGTTGCCCAGCGCAAGTTCTCCACTCGGGCCGGCGACGATCTGGGTGACGGTCATGCGCTGAAAATGGAGCTCAACCACATCCTGGAATTCGCAGGTCCCAACTGGTCCGTGCGCAGCGGCGTCGATTACCAGAAAAACAAGGTCAAGGACCGCACGCTCAATTACTTGTCCAGCAACTTTGGCGGCCCGGTCATCTCCGCGGCACCACCGGAACCGTTCGTTGACGAGGATGGTGTCGTCGAGCCGATCGACCCGGCGGACATCCCGACCGTACAAGCCAGTGACCTGTTGCAAAGCCGCTATGGCCAGCTGTATTTCGGCAGCACCTGGCGTCGTGGCTTGCCTGGGGATCTGGTACGCACCCATCCGCAATACACCTGGCTGGTGGATTTGACGGCGGGCTGGCAATGGACGGATCAAACCTTCAACTACGGCATCAGTACCGGGATCGGCGTTGAAGTGCTGGGTGATGACGAACTGGCCTTCACCTTCGGCTACCAATCCGCGCCACAAGGCGGGGACGGCAAGTCCGGTGGAACAATGGGTGTGAGCTACGGCGTGCGCTTCGGACGCTGATCAAAGAATTTTTACGGGAGAACGACGTATGCAAACAATTCGTAATCTGAGCCTGGCACTGACCGTCCTGTTTGTTGCCGGTTGTGCAAGCTTCACCGATGAAGCAAGCCCGAACCTGCCACGCAACGCGCAATGGGGCGTGGTGCCGATGGTCAACTATTCGCAAACCCCACAAGCGGGTGAGCGCAGCGAGCAGATCCTGATCAGCGTGCTCAGCAGCCACGGTTTAAAGCCACGGGTTTACCCGCCGAGCACCCAGGGCGAACAAGCACTGATGGACGATAACGAGCGCCTGGCCGGTGCTCTTGATTGGGCGCGTGAGCAGAAGCTCGATTACGTGGTCGCCGGCAGCGTCGAAGAGTGGCAGTACAAGAACGGTCTGGACGGCGAGCCGGCGGTGGGCATCAGCCTGCGCGTGCTCGATGCCAGCAGCGGTCAGGTGCTCTGGAGCAAAAGCGGCGCCCGCGCCGGCTGGTCCCGTGAAAGCCTGGCCGGTACCGCGCAGACCGTGCTCGACAAACTTGTTGGCGCCCTTCGGTTCGAGTGAACGCAATGAATTCTCCACACATGGATTACAGCCTGGCGCCTCGCGCCAGCGGCCCGGTGTCTTGGCTGGAAACACTTCTGGTGACCGGCCTGGCCATCCTGCTTGGCCTGTGGTTGACCCCGGAAGACCCGTTGCAAATGCACGGTGGTTTCCCTTGGCCGATTCTGGCGCCGCTGCTGTTGGGTGTGCGTTACGGATTTGTCCGCGGCCTGTTTAGCGCCGCGATTTTGGTACTGGCGGTGTTCGTCCTGCGTCACACCGGTCATGCGGCCTATCAGCAGCTTGAGCCGTCGTGGATCGTCGGCGTGCTGGTGTGCGGAATGCTCGTCGGCGAGGTGCGCGATCTGTGGGAACGACGCCTGGAGCGTCTGCAGATGGCCAACGATTACCGCCAGTATCGTCTTGATGAGTTCACCCGCTCGCACCAGATCCTGCGGGTCTCCCACGATCTGCTGGAGCGGCGTGTGGCGGGCAGCGACCAGAGCTTGCGCAGCTCGTTGCTGGGCTTGCGGGAAAAACTGCGGGTCATGCCGGAGGAAAGTGATGCACTAGGCTCGCTGGCCGAACCGATTGTGGCGGTGCTGGGGCAATACGGCACGCTGCGGGTCGCGGGCCTGTATCGAGTGGACGAACGTGGAGATCGGGTGCTGCCCACGCCGCTGGCCACCATCGGCGTCATGGGTGATCTGGACACCGACGATGGGCTGGTCAAGTTGTGTCTTGAGCGCGGTGAACTGGTGAGTGTGCGCAAGGATCTGCTCGAAGCTGGCACCGCGGGGCAATTCTCGTCACTTCAGGCCTGCATTCCGTTGATCGATGCAGAAGGGCGTCTGTTGGCGGTATTGGCTGTGCGGCAGATGCCGTTCTTCGCCTTCCATGAACGTATATTGAGCCTGCTGGCACTGTTGGCCGGGCACATCGCCGACCTGCTGTTGCGAGATACCCAGGTGCTGCACTTGCAGAATGCGGATGCTCAGCACTTCACGCTGCAACTCAAGCGGTCGCTGGTGGACGTCGAGAAGCACAACTTGTCTGCCGGGCTGTTCGCCTTTGAAATGACCCGTTCCAATGAAGAACTGACACGCTTGCTGGAACGCAGTCAGCGCGGTCTTGACCTGCACTTGCCACTGCGCAACAACCGTGACCACCAACTGTTGCTGGTGCTGTTGCCGTTGACCAGTCCGCAGGGCACTGAGGGTTACCTGGCGCGTATCAACCTGATGCTGCACGAACACTTTGGCATTGAAAGCGACATGGACAGCCTGGGTGTACGGGTCATGCCTTTCAACCTGGAGCCTGATGAACCCAACGGGCTGCGTAACTTCCTGTACAACGAGTGTGGTCTGAATGATCAGCAAGTGGCTGTTTAGCGGAGCCCTGTTGTTAGAGGCGGGCAGTTGGACCACCTTGTGGTCCGACTTGCCCGAGGCACACCAATTGGCGGTGTTCACCCTCACCCATGGCCTGGCCTGCGTGATGTTGTGCGGGGCGATCTGGCTGTTGCTGCCGGCGCGTTACCGTTCACCAATGCCGTGGAGCCCGCTGTTCATTTTCAGTCTGGCGTTCTTCGTGCCGGTGATCGGCACGGTTGGGGTGGTCGCGGCAATTTTCCCGGCGTTGTACCTGCCGCGCAAACGCGAAAAGCAAGTCTGGCAAGCGGTCGGTATCCCTGACCTGCCTTATCGGGCGCAGCTGCAAACGCGTTCACCGATTTTTGCCGATGGCGGTTTGCAGGATGTATTGCGTCATGCGCCCGATCCGGATCAGCGCCTGGCTGCTTTGTTGGCCACCAAACGCATGCCTGGCAAGGAAGCGGTGCCGATCCTCAAGCTGGCGCTGGGGGACCCGAGCGATGACGTACGCCTGCTGGCGTACTCGATGCTCGATAAACAGGAAAGCGACATCAACCTGCGTATCCAGATCGCCCTCGGTCAACTGCACGGTGCTACCACCAAGGCTGCCGGAAAGTTGCACGGCACGCTGGCGCGCTGGTACTGGGAGCTGGCGTACCTGGGGCTGGCGCAGGGCAGCGTGCTCGAACACGTACTCAACCAGGCCAATGAACATGCCGAGCAAGGACTCAAAGCAGGCGAGGGCGGTGAGCTGTTTCTGCTGGCCGGGCGTATCGCCCTGGAGCTTGGCAATGTGCAGCGTGCGGAAGTGCTGCTGACCAAGGCCCAGGAAGACGGCATGGGCGAAGCGCAAATCCTGCCGTTCCACGCCGAGCTTGCCTTCGAGGCCGGTCAATACCATGAGATCCCGGGGTTGCTCGCCAGCCTTCCCGAGAAAACCCGTCAGCGAGCTCCTTTCGCTGATCTGGTGAGGAGCTGGACATGAGTCAAAGGGAAGAGGCGCCGATCGCCGATATCTGCCTGCTGCTCGAAGGCACCTGGCCTTATGTGCGCGGCGGTGTGTCGAGCTGGATTCACCAGATGATCCTTGGCCTGCCGGAACTGACCTTTTCGGTGATGTTCATCGGCGGTCAGCGTTCGGCCTATGGCGAGCGTCGCTATCAAGTGCCGTCGAACGTGCTGCACATCGAAGAAGTGTTTCTCGAAGATGCGACCCGTCCGATTGACAGCCGGGGCACGCCTCGGGAAGCCAATTTGCAGCAACAGCAGGACTTGTATCGCTTCCTGCATCACCCGGACGCGCCGGACCCGGCATTGGGCGAAAGCCTGCTCGAATGCATCTCGCAAGGCCGCATGACCCTGGATGACGTGCTGCGCAGCCGCGCCAGCTGGGAGGCGTTGACCGAGGGCTATCGCCTGCATTGCGCCGACCCGTCGTTCATCAACTATTTCTGGACCCTGCGCTCGATGCAGTCGCCGATGCTGATGCTCGCCGAAGCCTCGCGCAAGATGCCACGGGCCCGGGTGCTGCACTCCATTTCCACCGGTTACGCAGGGTTGCTGGGCTGCATCCTCAAGCAACGCTGGAACTGCACCTATCTGCTGAGCGAGCACGGGATCTACACCAAGGAGCGCAAGATCGACCTGGCCCAGGCCAGCTGGATCGCCGAGAGCTCCGGCGCGGCATTGAACCGCAGCCTCGATGCCGGCTCGGGTTATATCCGCACGTTGTGGGTGCGCTTCTTCGAGCGCATTGGCCAACTGACCTACAACAGCGCCGACAGCATCATTTCGTTGTATGACGGCAACCGTCAGCGGCAAATCAAGGATGGCGCGGATCCGGTTCGCACCCGGGTCATTCCCAACGGCATCGACCTGCCGCAGTGGACCGCCGCGCTCGAGTCCCGCGCACCCGGCATTGCGCCGGTGGTGGGGTTGATCGGGCGGGTGGTGCCGATCAAGGACGTGAAAACCTTTCTGCGGGCGATGCGCGGCGTGATCAGCGCCATGCCCGAAGCCGAAGGCTGGATCGTCGGCCCGGAAGAGGAAGACCCGGAGTACGTCAGCGAATGCCGCAGCCTGATGGCCAGCCTGGGGTTGGACGGCAAGGTGCATTTCCTGGGTTTCCAGCGTATCCAGGAGATCCTGCCGCAGCTTGGGCTGATGGTGCTGACCTCCATCAGTGAGGCCCAACCGCTGGTGATCCTCGAAGCCTGGGCGGCCGGTACGCCGGTGGTCAGCAGTGACGTTGGATCGTGCCGTGAACTGATCGAAGGTGGCAGCGCCGAAGACCGCGACCTGGGCCTTGCCGGCAAGGTCGTGGCCATTGCCGATCCGCAAGCCACCAGCACGGCGATCCTCGAACTGCTGCGCAACCCGCAACGCTGGGAAGCCGCTCAGGCCAGCGGCTTGCAGCGGGTCACTCGTTACTACACCGAAGCCTTGATGCTGCAGCGTTATCGCGATTTGTATCAAGCCGCCATGGAGAACAGTTAAATGGCCGGGATTGGCTTCGAACTACGCAAGATCCTGTCGCGCGATTCCTATACCGCGACCTTGCACGCTTATGTGTATGCCGGGCTGATCAGCTCCGGTCCGTGGGTGTTGTCGATCATCAGCGTGATGCTGGTGGGCATCATCAGTTTGACCCGTGTAGTGCCCAATACGCTGGTTGCTCAGTTTCTGGTCACGGTGACCTACATGATGGCCAGCTCGTTGATTCTCACGGGTGGCTTGCAACTGTTCTTCACCCGGTTCGTGTCTGATCGCCTGTTCGAACACAAATACGAGCAGATTCTGCCCAACCTGTTGGGCGTGCTATTGATGGTCACTGTCGGTGCCGGGGTACTGGGTATTGTCGTGCTGGCGACGCTTTTCGATCAGTCGCTGATTTACCGATTGCTGGTACTGTCGAACTTCGTGGTGCTGTGCAACCTGTGGATGGTGATCATCTTCCTCTCGGGGATGAAGGCCTATAACCGCATTCTGCTCGTGATGCTGGTGGGCTACACGCTGATGGTGATCACCGCTTACCTGCTGACTTTCCTCGGGATAGCGGGCCTGCTGCTGGCGCTGTTGATCGGGCACAGCACGCTGCTGTTCCTGTTTCTGTATGACATCCTGCGTGAGTACCGCGCCGAGAAGCTGGTGGCCTTCGACTTCCTCAAGGGGCGCCAGGTGTTTGTCAGCCTGCTGGTCACCGGGTTCTTCTATAACTTCGGTATCTGGGTCGACAAGTTCCTGTTCTGGTTCAACCCGGGCACCTCGAACTCGGTCATCGGGCCGCTGCGCGCGTCGATTCTGTATGACCTGCCGATCTTCCTCGCGTACCTGGCGATCATCCCCGGCATGGCGGTGTTCCTGGTGCGCATCGAGACCGATTTTGCCGAGTGGTATGACCGTCTGTTCAAGGCGATCCGCGAGGGTGAAACCCTGCAGCACATCAACTCGCTGAAAACCGAGATGACCCTGTCGATCCGTCAGGGCCTGGTGGAAATCTGTAAGGTGCAGGGGCTGACTGTGGTGCTGCTGTATCTGTTCGCCCCACGCTTGCTGGAGTGGCTGGGGATCTCCAGTTACTACCTGCCGCTGTTCTACATCGACCTGATCGGTGTGAGCATCCAGGTGGTGTTCATGGCGCTGCTTAACGTGTTTTTCTACCTGGACAAGCGCACCGTGGTGCTGGAGTTGTGCGTGCTGTTCGCCGTGTTGAACGCCATGCTGACGCTGTTCAGCATGTACCTGGGCCCGAGCTTCTTCGGCTATGGCTTCACCCTGTCGTTGCTGGTCTGCGTGTTGTTGGGGCTGCATCGCTTGTCCACGGCGCTGGAAGACCTGGAGTACGACACCTTCATGCTGTCACGCTGAGACACTTTACAGGCGTCAAAAAAGGCACTGGCGATGACCGTCAGTGCCTTTTTTTATCGCTCGTGATCGCATCCGATGACAGGTCATGTGGGCTTCGATTGCGCTGCTAGTCTTGACCACTCGTGCCGGCGCGACCAACGGGCGCCTGCGCGAAACCACGCTCATGTGTAGACCCACCAAGGGATCGAGTAAGGCGCGTGACAGTTCACGCGTCGACCAACAGGAAAGGCGCACAAACTGCTCAAACGGGACTCCGCATGCCATCAGGCAATACTCTGGAGCTGTTCCCATGAGACTTCATTTACTTTGAGCTGCAATTCTTTACGCCGCCATGGCGACGCCGGATGCGGCATTCAGCGCTGAAACCACTCCTTCACCCGCCAGCAAGGCATCATCAAGCACCGCTGTTAAACAGGAAATCAAACTCACGCGGGTTACGCCCGAGTACTGGCGGGGTGGTGTTCGACAGTGACGTGCCGGACTTCTTCCTGACCCACTACGACTTCGTGCCGGCGCTGAGCGATACCACCAGCATGCCCAACGGCCCGACCGGCCTGCCGCCGTTGCCCGATATGCTGGTGCGATTGAGCAAGGCGCCGGTGGTGTCGATCGTGTCGATTCGCGGTCGTGCCACCGGGGTCGGCAGCGAACTGTCGCGACAAGCAGTCGATTGCCGACATCAAGAAGCTGGTGGACGCGGCCAGCCTGCCGCCGAACGAAGCCATCGCCGCCGAATGGGAAGGTTTCATCGGCTCGGTACAACGGCCGGCGGCACAGGCACGGATCAAGCAGTTGATGGAGTTGGGTTTGCAGAAGAAAGCGAATGTCGAGAAGCGGTTGGCTCATTACACCGGCATGTTGGGTGAGCCGTCGAAGTAATCTAAAGGCGCGGTGTGGTCGGCGGCGTTGCGGCGCCGGCCATGGCCAATAGGGGTATACGTATTTTCTGTTTATGCTGATCGGCAGTGAATTCCAGGCACAAAAAAAGACGTCCGTGGACGTCTTTAGATGTAAATTTGGTGGAGCCGGGGGGATTTGAACCCCCGTCCGCCAGTACTCCGCTGTCGGTACTACATGCGTAGCCGTGTCTATTGAGTTAACCCTCAGCGACCCGACGGGCAGGGTGCTTTGGGCGAGTTGTGTAAGTTTTAGCCGCTTCGTCCACAACGTACTGCACGGCGATTCTGTTCTATATGACAATCATTTTGGGTTTACAGACATCCCCTGATGATTGCTGGACCCGAAGGTACCAGGAGTGCATGTCAGCTGCAATTAAGCAGCGAGAGCAGCACCGTATTGGTCGTCATTGGCAACTATAAGAAGTTGCAACAGTGGATTTACGAGTTCTGTTACCAACTCGGCATGCACCTAGAGTTTCGCAACCGGCGTCGAATCCTAAACGGCCCCGAACTCATTGCTCTTGAATCTGATGAGCAACAAGCTTGTGTAGTCTACGCCAACGAGGCGCAGAAGGCCAACCCGAAGGTTGGCCTGACCTGTGGTTCACTTTTTAGTAGGGCTGCGCTGCTGAATTTTCTCAAGCATCTGGCCGGAGATTTCGATGCAGTCCTTGTCATTGCCGGATGCCTGGGCCTTTTTCGCGTCAGCCAGCGCGGTTTTGGCGTTATCCATGGAATTTTCGGATACGGCGGGGGCGGTGGTGATGGCGTCGTCCAGTTTTTGAACTTGCGCGTCACAAAGATCTTTATCTGCCGCAAACACCGGCGAGGCCAACAGTGCAGCGGTGATGAACAATCCAGCAATTGCAGAGTGCTTCATGGGAATCTCCTTGCGCATGAGGGCTCGGTGCTGCCGGTACAGCGGGGCTGCTGGCCGAGGTGGTTATAAGCCCGTTCGCAGGGCCTAGCTAAATGACTATAGCCGCGCGCAGGAATTCGGTTTTTTTTTGCAGCAATACTGGGGTTGTAGGAGCGAGCTTGCTCGCGATGGATTAAGGGGCGACGCGTTTATCCAGTCAGCACGCGTTTTCGTAGACCCCCCATCGCGAGCGGGCTCGCTCCTACCGTTTGCACGGCGCGGCACGCGCTCGGGTGACGCGATCCACCAGATAGACGAGGCCGTGGTAATCGATCCCGCCATGCTGGCTCAGGCCGATTTCGCAGGTGCGGCTGGTGGAAATCCCTTCCTCGCAGTACTGCACGGCGTCTTTCAGGGTGCGCAGCGAGTGCGCGTTCAGCTCCGGGGTGGTGAAGCCTTTGTCGCCGGCAAAACCGCAGCAGTGGATGCCTTCGGGGATGACCACGTTTTTACTGCACTTGCGCGCCAGCTCGATCAGCGCCTGGCTTTCGCCAAGATGCTGGGTGCTGCAGGTGACATGTACCGCGATCGGCGCGTCCTGCGGCGTGAAGTCCAGGCGATCCATCAGATGTGTGCGGATGAAACGCACCGGGTCGTAGAGATCCAGGCGCACATCGCCCAAGTCCTGAGTCAGGCGCAAGGTGCAAGGGCTGGTGTCGCAATAGATGGGGTCGAGCCCGCCGCGGCTTGCGTGGAGCAGGGCTCCGATCAACTCCTGGCGCTTGTGTTCTGCCTGTTCGGCATAGCCTTTGGAGGCAAATGGTTGGCCGCAGCACAGGCTGTCCAGATTGTCCGGGAGCACCACTTGATAGCCGGCTTTTTCCAACAGGCCACGGGTTTTGTCGTACAGCGACATTTGCTCCTTGTCGCCGGCCGCCGGTCCCATGGCCCGGGAAACACATGCGGCCAGGTACACCACACGCGGACGCTCGTCCGACACCGCCGGAACGAAGCGGATCGCTCGTTCAGGCTGTGGCATGGCGGGGGTCCATTGCGGGATTTGCCCTTTTGACAGGCGCGTCACCGCTGCCGAAAGCCTGCTCAATCGTGGAGCTCCCAGCAACATCCGCGCCCCGTTGGCCACGTGCAGCGTGAAGCGCGCGCCTTGCAGCGCTGTAGCGAAATTTCCTTCAAGCCAGGTGGCGGTTTTCTTATGGGTTGCGTGCTGGCTGCGCAGCTTTTTCACCAGCTCGCCGGTATTGATGCCGACCGGACAGCGTTGTGCACAGAGTCCGGTCGCCGCGCAGGTATCGATGCCCTGGTATTCGTAGGCCTCTTCTAATTCGCGGGTGTCGACACCGGCCCGTTTCTTCGCCTGGATATCCCGCCAGATCACGATGCGCTGGCGCGGGGTCAGGGTCAGGCCTTTCGACGGGCACACCGGTTCGCAGAAACCGCATTCGATGCACTTATCCACAATCTCGTCAGCCGCTGGCAAGGGCTTGAGGTGCTTGAGGTGAATCTGTGGATCTTCGCTAAGGACCACATCCGGATTGAGAATGCCATTGGGGTCGAGCAACCGCTTGAGCTGCCACATCAACTGGTAGGCATCGCTGCCCCATTCGAGCTCGACGAATGGCGCCATGTTGCGCCCGGTGCCGTGTTCGGCCTTGAGCGAACCACCGAACTCCACTGCGACCAATTGCGCCACGTCGTCCATGAACGCCTGGTAGCGTACGACTTCTTCCGGGCTGTTGAAGCCTTGGGTGAAGACGAAGTGCAGATTGCCTTCCAGTGCGTGTCCGAAAAGGATCGCTTCGTCATAGTGATGTTTGTCGAACAACTCAATCAGGCGGTTCACGCCGATGGCCAGTTGTTCCACCGGAAAGGTCACGTCCTCGATGATCACCGTGGTGCCGGTCTTGCGCACTGCGCCGACGGCGGGGAAGGTGTCTTTGCGGATCGCCCAGAGCCGGGCGTTTTCCACAGGGTCTTCGGTGAAGTCGACCTGTTTCTCCATCGGGAATGACGCCAGGGACGCCATGATTTGTGCCAGTTGCTCCTGCAGCAACGTGGATGACGCGGCGCGGGATTCGATCAGCAAGGCGCAGGCATTGCTCGACAGGTGCTGTACGAAAGCCGGCATGCCGGGTTTGTTCTGCACTGAGCGCAGGCTACGGCGGTCCAGCAGTTCTACGGCCGATACGGGCTGGCTTTTCAGAACGGTGACCGCGTTGCAGCAGGTCTCCACATTTGGAAAGACGATCAGCGCCGAAGCTTTGTTCGGATGGTCGATCACCGTGTCGTAGGTCACCGCGCTGATGAAACCAAGGGTGCCTTCGGAGCCCACCAGCAAGTGGCTCAAGATATCCACAGGCTCGTCGTAATCCACCAGGGCATTGAGCGACAGGCCCGTGGTATTTTTCAGACGGTACTTGTGGCGAATTTTTGCAGCCAGTTCGGCGTTGGCGCGTGTCTCGCGGCCCAGGGTGGCCAGGCGATCGAGCAGTTCACCGTGGCTTTGCCGGAACGCGGCGACACTGGCGGCATCTTCGGTATCGAGACGGCTGCCATCGGCCAGCACCAGGCGGATGCCGGCCAGCGTGTGATAGGTGTTTTGCGCGGTGCCGCAGCACATGCCGCTGGCATTGTTGGCGACGATACCGCCGATTTTGCAGGCGTTGATCGACGCCGGGTCCGGGCCGATCTTGCGCCCGAACGGTGCCAGCCAGGCATTGGCCTGAGCGCCGATCACCCCCGGTTGCAGACGGATTTGCGTACCCTGGCCGCGGATCTCGCGACCGTTCCAGTTATCCCCAAGGACGATCAGCACCGAATCGCTGAGGGCCTGGCCGGACAGGCTGGTGCCGGCGGCGCGGAAGGTCACCGAAACCTGATCGCGCTGCGCCAGCGTCAACAGCGCCACGACTTCATCTTCCGACTCGACGCGGATCACCAGTTGCGGAATCAGACGATAGAAGCTGGCGTCGGTGCCGAATGCCAGGGTCGACAACGGGTCGTCGAAGCGACGCTCCCGAGGAATCAGTTGCTGCGTATCGCGCAAGAAAGCGGCCGGTAGACTCATTGGTCCTCCAGAATCAACACCACCAGATCTTTCGGACCGTGGGCACCGTAGGCCAGCACCTGCTCGATGTCGGCGGTCTTCGACGGGCCGGACACCAGCAGTGCGTTGGTCGGCATGCCTTGGGCCCATTCGAATTCCTGCTGGACTTGATAGAAGTTGTCGCGAATTTCGCTGGCCTTGAGCAGGGCGAAATGCACCGTAGGCGCCAGGCTCATCAGGCGCGGTTCTTCCCGCGTTGGCCAGAGAATCAGACTACCTGTCGCCGCGATGGCGCCGAGGGTGCCGGTCAGGCTCGCCGGCGTGTCGTTAAACAGTTCGGCTTTCCACTCTTCCACCGGGCGGTTGTAGGCCTTGAGTGTAGGCAGGGTGGGATTATTCGCCCAATGCTGTGTGATCTGTTGGCCGTGCGCTGTGGTCGGTGCGATCAATAGGCTTGGCAACTGACGGTCCTGCAACAGTTTGGCCAGCAGCGCAGGCCACGCTTGCACCGAGGTCAGGTGGATTTCCGTGTGCACTGCTTCCATCAGTTTGCGCAGTTGCGGGATGCGCTGTTCCGGGGTGTAGGTGTAAGGCGCGGTCACCAGATCGACATCGAAGTTGTCAGGCACCGGTGTGGTGCCTGTCAGGCTTTTACGAAGTTTGCCGAGGATATTTTGTTTGGCGCTCATCAACGATCTTCCTGTTTGGCCAGATGTTCGCGAGCCATGTCGTGCAGTGAGCGCGCGGCGGGTTTCGGGGCGCTGTGGTTTTGCGTCCAGGGGCCGACGTTGTTCGGCGTGAGCGCGCGCAGGCGTGTGGCGGCGAGTGCAAACAGGCGATACAGCGTCGGCGAGCTGTTGAGCCGGGCCCAGGCGTTCCAGATAAAGCGTTCCTTGCGCGAGTACTTGCGGCCCTGGTCGCGCATCACGGGGTTCGGGCTGTCGGGTGCCTTGACGTTTTCTTCGCGCAGGCGCCGCAGCAGCGACGGGATCGGAATCTTCACCGGGCACACTTCACCGCAGGCACCGCACAACGAGGAGGCGGAGGGATGATCCGGCACCTTCGCCAGGCCGACCATGTGCGGGGTGATGATTTTTCCGATAGGGCCTGGGTACACCTCGCCGTAGGCATGGCCGCCGATTCGGGTATAGACCGGGCAATGATTCATACAGGCGCCGCAGCGGATGCAATTGAGGGACTGGCGCAATTCGCTGTCGGCGAAGGCCTGGCTGCGACCGTTGTCGAGCAGGACCAGATGCACTTCCTGCGGGCCGTCCAGTTCATGCTCCTTGCGCGGGCCGGAGATCATGTTGACGTAGGTGGTGATCGGGATGCCCAGGGCCGAACGGGTCAGCAGCGACAACAGCGGCACGACATCGCGCAGGTTTTCCACGACTTTTTCGATGCCGGTGACGGCAATGTGTACCGGTGGAACGGTGGTGGTCATGCGACCGTTGCCTTCGTTTTCCACCAGCAGCAGGGTGCCGGTTTCGGCCACGGCGAAATTGACACCGGAGACACCGATGTCCGCTTCGAAGAATTTCTGCCGCAGGACTCGGCGACCGATCTGAATAAGCTGGTCAACGTCCTTGGTGTATTCCACGCCAAGCTTGTCGTGGAACAAGGACGCGACCTGACCGGCATTCTTGTGGATCGCCGGCATGATTATGTGTGAAGGCTTCTCGTGGTCGAGCTGGACGATGTACTCGCCCATGTCCGATTCCAGGCATTCAATGCCCTGTTCAGCGAGGACATGGTTCATCTCCATCTCTTCGCTGACCATCGATTTGCCCTTGATCACTTGCCGCCCCTCGTGAGCGCGGATGATCGACAGAACGATGCCATTGGCTTCGTCCACCGTTTCCGCCCAGTGCACGTTCACACCGTTGCGGGTCAGGTTCTGTTCAAGTTGCTCGAGCAGGTCGGGCAGCTTGGATAAAGCACGGGCGCGAACCGCATTGCCCAGCGCGCGCAGGTGTTCTCTTTCGTGGGCATCGCCAAAGGCCGTTGCCCGTTTGGTCATCAGTGAATCCATCGCCTTGCGAAAGTTGTTTCGCAATTGCGCATCACCCAGCGCGTTATGTGCGCGGGTGCGGAAATCTTCCTCTACGGCGACCGTAGGAATAATCGCGGAAGCGTTCATTGCGCGCCTCCGGTGCGTTTCCAGAGGAAGCTGGCCAGGTGTTGGCCGCGCAACGCCTCTTTCTGTTTCTCCAGCGAGCCGTTGATGTTCATCAGGCAACCACAGTCGGCACTCAGTACCTGGTGCGCGCCGGATTCCTTTAGCGAACGGGTCTTGTCGGCCACCATCGCTCCGGAAATGTCCGGCATACGGACGCTGAAAGTCCCACCGAAGCCACAGCATTCGCTCTCGTGATCGTGATTGACCCGCTCCACGTTGCTCAATTGCGACAGCAACTCGCGGCCGTGCAAGTGGGTGTTCATCTCACGGCGGGCCGAACACGAGGTGTGCAATGCCACTTTTATCGGCGCGCCGCTGTCCTTGAGCTGCACCTTGCAGACAAACAACAGGAACTCGGCCAGCTCGTAGGTTCTGGCCGCCAGGGCTCGAACCTGTTTCAACGTCTCGGGTTCGTCCTTGAACAGATCGGCATAGTGCTCGCGCAACATGCCCGCACAAGAACCCGACGGAACCACCACCGGATAATCCCCGGCGAACAACGCCAGTTGCGAGCGCGCCACGGTCCGGGCCTGCTCGGTGTAACCGCAGGTGTAGGCCGGTTGTCCGCAGCAGCTTTGCCCTTGCGGGTACTCGACACGGATGCCTTCGCGTTCCAGCAGGTGGATCGCGTCCATTCCGGCTTGCGGGTAGAACAGATCCACTACGCAGGTCCCGAACAGGTACACCCGTTGCGGTTTCTCGCTGGGGTATTGCCGAGGCTCGGGCAGTGGCGGGGCGACGCGGGTCGCATTCGGCACAGCGTTGTAAAAAAGCTCGCTCATCAGGCGTGTCTCCGGGTGGTCCCGGTTGTCCGTCCGTTGAGGCTGCTGAATATAGCGACGCACGCTTTCAGCAGCCTTACAGACCGGGTTGTGAATAGCTGACGCCGGAGGGGTGTTCCGGCGTCGGTTTTTTTCAGATTGGCTGTAGGACTCAGTGCACCAACATGCCGGTGAACCAGTAGGCCTGGGCCAGGGTGATCAGGCCGACGATGGTGGCGAAGAACAGGCTGTGCTTGAGCGTGAAGCGGAACAGATCCGACTCCTTGCCCACCAGGCCGGTCGCGGCGCAAGCGACGGCGATCGATTGTGGGGAAATCATCTTGCCGGTCACGCCACCGCTGGTATTCGCCGCCACCAGCAAGGTGTCGTTGACGCCAATCTGGTGGGCGGTGGTGGCTTGCAGCGAACTGAACAGCGCGTTCGACGACGTATCGGAACCGGTCAGGAACACGCCCAGCCATCCAAGGAACGGCGAGAAGAACGGGAAAGCCGCGCCAGTGCCGGCCAGTACCAGGGCCATGGTCGAAGACATGCCCGAGTAGTTGGTGACAAAGGCGAATGCCAACACCATGCCGATGGACAGAATCGGCCAGCGCAGCTCGTAGAAGGTTTCTTTCAAAGTGGTCAGACCAGTTTTTACGTTGACTTTCAGGATCAGCATCGAGATCAGTGCCGAGAAGAAAATCGCTGTGCCGGTCGCCGAAATCGGGTCGAGCTTGAACACTGCCGGGATGGCGGTTGGCGCGGCCACGATCGGTGCAGTCTTGATCACCAGCTGGTCCAGGTGCGGGATGGCAAAGTTGAACACCCAGCTGTACATCGAGCCGCCGGCGGCGAACATTGCCTTGAACGGTTTCAGGGTCCAGATGGTGACGAGGACGGTGAGGATCAGGAACGGCGACCAGGCCTTGAAGATTTCACCCAGGCTGTAAGGCGATGCCACGGTGGTGCGTTTCTGGCCGAAGCCACCGGCACTTTCGCTGACCACGGAAGCCGAGACGGCACCGACGATGTGCTGGCCGGCAGCGCGTTTGGGTTGCCAGACTTTCAGGAACAGGGTCAGGGCAATCAGGCTGGCCAGGGCCGAGGTGATGTCCGGCAGTTCCGGACCGATGATGTTCGACGTGAAGTACTGGGTGACGGCAAAGCTCAATCCGGCGACCAGGGCGGCCGGCCAGGTTTCACGGACGCCGCGCAGGCCATCCATCATGAACACCAGCCAGAACGGTACGAACATCGACAGCAGTGGCAGTTGGCGGCCAGTCATGGCGCCGATCTTGAATGCGTCGATGCCGGTGACCTGGCCTGCGACGATGATCGGGATGCCCAAGGCGCCGAATGCCACCGGAGCGGTGTTCGCAATCAGGCACAGGCCTGCGGCGTACAACGGGTTGAAGCCGAGACCTACCAGCAACGCGGCGGTAATCGCGACCGGTGCGCCAAAGCCCGCCGCACCTTCGAGGAAGGCGCCAAAGCAGAAGCCGATCAGCAGCACTTGCAGACGCTGGTCGTCGGTAATCGACAGCACCGAGCTGCGGATCACTTCGAACTGGCCGCTTTTGACCGTCAGTTTGTAGAGGAACACTGCTGCCACGATGATCCAGGCAATCGGCCACAGGCCGTAGGCGAAGCCATATCCGGCGGCGGCGAACGCCATGTCGACCGGCATCTGGAACGCGAAGATCGCCACCAGAATCGACAAGGCCAGGGTGATGCTGCCTGCCACGTGCCCTTTGAGTCGGAACACGGCCAGGGCAAGGAAGAAAAACACGATGGGAGTGACGGCTGCGAGCGCGGATAAACCGAGGCTGCCGAGCGGGCTGTAGAGCTGTTGCCAGGTTTGCATATGGGGTGGCCCCTAATTGTTGTTGGTCAGGCACTGATCAGCGTGCTTGGATAATTGGTAATACCAATTTACAATCGCTGTTGGCTAGGGTAAAAGCCTTGTAGGCGGTGTGTCAATTTGCCGCCCTAAAACTTTTGTCGAAGGCATTGCCCTTCGTGGTGCCTGAGTCGCTTGGCTAAATGCTGACTGGCAGGTGCCGATGGCTTGTGGATAGGCCAGAATAGAGCCCCGGCGTGTCGTCGGATGGTGGAGAAATCGAGTTATGGGCTTTGATCAGATTCGTCAGCGCCGTTTGTCTGACGATATTGTCGAGCAGTTGGAGGGCATGATCCTCGAGGGCACGCTGAAGGCGGGTGAGCGCTTGCCGGCAGAGCGTGCCCTGGCCGAGCAGTTCGGCGTGTCGCGACCTTCGTTGCGTGAAGCCATTCAGAAACTCGTCGCCAAGGGGCTGCTGGTCAGCCGTCAGGGTGGTGGAAATTATGTAGTGGAGTCCCTGGGCACAACCTTCAGTGATCCGTTGCTGCTACTGCTGGAAAGCAATCCCGAGGCTCAGCGCGATTTGCTCGAATTTCGCCATACGCTGGAGGCGTCCTGTGCTTATTACGCGGCGATGCGCGCCACGGATGTCGATCGCGAGCGACTGACCGCGGCATTCAACGAGTTGCAGGACTGCTATTCGCGGCAGGATGAGGTAAGTCGGGCGGAAGAGGGGGCGGCGGATGCGCGATTCCACCTGGCGATTGCCGAGGCCAGTCACAACGCGGTGTTGTTGCACACCATTCGCGGCTTGTTCGACCTGCTCAAGCGCAACGTGGTCACCAACATTGGCGGCATGTACAAGCAGCGTACCGAAACCCGCGACATGCTGATCACGCAGCACCGGGAGCTGTATCTGGCGATCGTCGAGGGCAGGGCGGAACAGGCGCGAGAAGTCTCCAGTCGGCACATTTTGTATGTCCAGGAAGTGCTGGAAGAGGTGCGTCAGGAAGTGCAGCGCGTGGCCCGGGCGGAGCGGCGCAAGGGAATGTGATTGCGTTTGAACGCAAAAAAGATCGCAGCCTGCGGCAGCTCCTACAGGGGAACGCATTCCATGTAGGTGCTGCCGCAGGCTGCGATCTTTTTCGAAGACACCTGAAACCTCAGGCAGGAAAATTAATCTTCCTTGCCCTTGTTCCGCACTGCGCGCTGCAGCTCACGCCCTGCGTCGCGTTCACGCTCGGTATCGCGCTTGTCGTATTCCTTCTTGCCCTTGCCCAGTGCGATTTCGCACTTGACCATGTGCTTGCTCCAGTACCAGGACAAGCACACGCAGGCGTAACCCTTTTGCGCCACGGCAGCGGACAGCTTGTCCAGCTCGCGCCGGTTCAGGAGCAGCTTGCGCGTGCGCGTGGGGTCAGCGATGACGTGGGTGCTCGCGGTCGTCAATGGCGTGATGTGACTGCCAAGCAGCCAGGCTTCGCCATCCTTGAGCAGCACATAACTGTCGACCAGTTGCAGCTTGTTCGCCCGCAAACTTTTCACTTCCCAGCCGGCCAGGACCAGACCAGCCTCGAACTTGTGTTCGATGAAGTAATCGTGTCGCGCCTTTTTATTTTGCGCGATTGTCCCTGTGGGGTGTTTCTTCTGTTTAGCCATAGGGCCGGCATTATAGGGAGTTGCAAGCGAGTCGGCTACGGTGTTGCTGTGTGCTTGAGCAGGTTGATTGAATCCCGGACAATGCGCGCACTTTTTTGAATGCTTGGTCGTAGTAACGATGTCGACAGACAAGGTTTCTGTCCACGGCAGTTGGGCTAGCCGCTGGGTCTTCATACTCGCTGCCACGGGTTCGGCCGTTGGGCTGGGTAGTATCTGGAAATTCCCCTACATGGTTGGCGTCTACGGTGGAGGCGCCTTCGTCTTGATGTTCCTGATTTGCATCGCGCTGATCGGCGTTCCGGTCATGCTGGCGGAAACCCTGATCGGCCGGCGTGCCCGGCAAAGTCCGGCTAATGCGTTAAAGACCTTGGCGAAGGAGGCGGGGCATTCGGGCAAATGGTCCTGGGGCGCCTTTGGCGGGATGATCACGGCGCTGCTGATTCTGTCTTTCTATAGTGTCGTTGGCGGGTGGTCGCTGGATTACATCATCGATATGGGACATGGCGATTTTCAGGGGGCGACACCTGGCCAGGTGGGGGTCTACTTTGGCAATGTCATCGCGGATTCGTGGCGCTTGATACTCTGGCATACGATATTCATGCTGCTGTCAGCGATTGTGATCGCCAAGGGCGTGGTTGCGGGGCTTGAGCGCAGCTTGCGAATCATGATGCCGCTGCTTTTTGTGATGATCCTGGTGCTTCTGGGTTACAGCATGACCACGGGGCATTTCATGGAAGGCGTGCACTTCATGTTCGACTTCCATCCGGAAAAGGTTCTGGGTGGCTTGTTGCCCGCGATGGGGCACGCGTTCTTTTCCCTGAGTGTCGGTGTTGGCTCGATCATGATTTACGGCGCCTACATGCCAAAGCATTCGTCGGTTTCCGGAACCGTCGTGGGCGTGGCCTTGCTGGATACTTTCGTTTCTCTGGTAGCCGGCCTGGCGCTGTTTCCGATAGTGTTCGCCGCCGGTTTGAATCCCAGCGAAGGTCCTGGCCTGATGTTTGTCAGCCTGCCGTTTGCCTTCGGTAATGTGGCGTTCGGCCAGTTGATGGGCGTAGTGTTCTTCATGCTGGTGGCAATTGCTGCCTGGAGTTCGGCGATCTCGCTGCTTGAACCGATGGTGGCTTACCTGGTCGAGCGAACCAGGGTCAGACGCGCCTGGGTGACCTTCTGGCTGGCATTCATTTGCTGGTTTGTCGGCTTGGGTACGGTGTTTTCCTTCAATATCTGGAAACAAGCCAGGTTTTTTGTGAACGAAGACGGTGTGTTCCACCTGTACCAATGGGGTGCGGCGGGCGGCCTGGATTTCTTCGGTGTGATCGACTTTTTCACCTCGCGGATCATGCTGCCACTTGGTGGTTTATGTTTCGTAGTGTTTGCGGGCTGGGTAATGGGTCGGGAGGCGGTGCGCGACGAATTGTCGATCCGCAATCCGGCGTTGTACGCCCTGTCCATGTTTTTGATGCGCTATGTGGCGCCCATCGGCATTCTCGTAGTGTTTGCCGCCCAGCTGTGGAAGTGACGCTGACATGACGACACA
This sequence comes from Pseudomonas sp., assembly GCA_035563915.1. GTDB lineage: Bacteria > Pseudomonadota > Gammaproteobacteria > Pseudomonadales > Pseudomonadaceae > Aquipseudomonas. The sequence continues at coordinate 27,725 of DATMUG010000165.1, forward strand.
CATTTCACGTTCGGCCTTGCTGCCGTACCCGGCGCAAGCCTTGTATGACCTGGTCAACGACGTGGCGCAGTACCCGGAATTCCTGCCTTGGTGCTCCTCGGCGCAAGTGCTGGAAAGTACCCCCGATTTTATGCGCGCGAGCGTTGGTGTGGCCAAAGGTGGGCTCAGCCAGCATTTCGTGACGCGTAATACTCTGGTGCCCGGCCAATCGATCGAAATGAACCTGGAAGAAGGTCCATTCACTCAGTTGCATGGTGTCTGGGTGTTCAAGCCATTGGGCGAAAAGGCCTGCAAGATCAGCCTGGACCTGTCGTTTGACTACGCGGGGCCGATTGTTCGCGCGACCCTTGGACCGCTGTTCAATCAGGCGGCCAATACGTTGGTGGACGCGTTTTGTCAGCGGGCCAAGCAAACGTATGGTTGAGGTTGAGGTGGTGTATGCCGCTATTGATCGTCAGGTGCTCCTGTCGGTAGCGGTTCCGGCAGGGACGACTATTCGTGCAGCGTTGCTGAAGTCCGGTATCGGTCTGGAATTTCCGGAACTGGATTTGGCGGAGTGCCCAGTGGGGATCTTCGGCAAGGTGATTACCGATCCGGGAAGCCGCCGGGTTCAGGCTGGGGACCGTATCGAAATTTATCGGCCATTGTTGGCAGATCCGAAGGAGGTTCGCCGGTTACGTGCGGCCAGGGCGGCTGAGGCCAAGGCTCGCAATCAATAGAACACCCATTTTCAGGCAATAAAAAACCCGGACATACCGGGTTTTTTATTGCGTCGCAAATTATTGCGGCGAGGTTTCCAATGGTTCCGGAGTCGGGACAGGAACAGTTTCCACGCCGTCCACTTCCTTCTGGATCTGATCCAGCAACGAGCCTGGCTTGGCCGGCTTTTCCGGTTTTGGCTTCTCGACGTTTTCTGCTGGCGCGGTCACCGTCGTGCCGCTGTCCTTGCCGAGGATGGCCTCGTCACGACTCACACCTGGCATGAAGTCGCCGGACAGGCTGACAAGTTGATCATTTGGGTTGAATATAACGCTGATACGTTCCTGTTGGCGTTCGCCGCCACCCGGTTGCAGGCTGTACAGATAATCCCAGCGATCGGCATGGAACGTGTCGGTCAGCAGAGGGTTGCCCATGATAAACCTTACTTGCTTACGGGTCATTCCCGGGCGTAACTGGTCTATCATGTCCTGCGTGACGACATTGCCCTGCTGGATGTCGATTTTGTAAACCCCGGGGAATGAACAACCGGCGAGTGCGAGCAGTCCCACAAAGGTGAAACTGGTTAGCAAGAG
>DATMUG010000166.1:0-4792 GCA_035563915.1 Pseudomonas sp.
GTACACAAATCCAATGTGTGGAGCGGGCTTGCTCGCGAAGGGGCCGGCACAGGCGACACAAACCCCGGGGCATCTACACTTTACGGATGACGGTTGCGCACTAAACCCGCAAAATGCAACGATTCCGACAACTTTCGACAAGATTGTCGATAAAACCATTGTTCCAATCAGACTGAGCCTGCTGACTTTATGCGAATGCGCCTTATGTTACTGGGCGGCGGAAATGCCCTTGGGCAGGCGCTGATTCGCCTCGGTGCAGAGGAAGACATCGGCTTCCTCGCCCCCCGCCCGCCAGAAGACGGCTGGGATGCCGCGAGCCTGACACAACTGCTCGACGATACCCGCCCGGATGCGTTGATCAACCTCGCCTACTACTTCGACTGGTTCCAGGCCGAAGCGGTCAGCGAGCAGCGTCTGGCCGGGCAAGAGCGGGCGATCGAGCGTCTGGCCGAACTTTGCCAGCATCACAATATCGTGCTGTTGCAGCCTTCCAGCTATCGGGTGTTTGATGGCTCCCGCGCCACGGCCTACAGCGAAAAGGATGAACCGGTTCCGCTTGGCCTGCGCGGTCAGGCCTTGTGGCGGATCGAGCAGAGTGTGCGCGCCACCTGCCCGCAGCATGTACTGCTGCGATTCGGTTGGCTGCTCGATGACAGCCCCGATGGCACCCTTGGGCGTTTCCTCGGTCGGGCAGAACGCCCCGAAGAGCTATTGCTGGCCGATGATCGTCGCGGCAATCCGACACCGGTGGACGACGCGGCCCGGGTGATCATCGCGGTGCTCAAGCAGCTCGACTGCGCGGCGCCCTTGTGGGGCACCTATCACTACGCCGGGCATGAGGCGACCACGCCACTGGCCCTGGGGCAGGCGATCCTCACCGAAGCTCGCGCCTTGCATGAGCTGGCCATCGAAGCCCCCACCGCCCAGGCACACGCCGCGCGCGAGGACGCTGCCGAAGAGCCGCAACACGCGGTGCTGGCCTGCAAGAAAATCCTGCATACATTCGGCATCAAGCCACGCGCCTGGCGTGCGGCCCTGCCGGGACTGCTGGACCGTTTTTACCGTCGTAGCTGATTGCTTTCAGTAGGAGCGAGCTTGCTCGCGAGAAACGCGAGAAACGCGAGGGCGCCGCAGGGCTTCAGGTATTGCGCGTCATCGTTGGCGACCATCGCGAGCAAGCTCGCTCCTACAGATAAAGAAAAAGGCGCCCATCAGGCGCCTTTTTTTACAGCTCGTTCCCACCACGTGAACGATTTTTAGAACTTGTAGCCCACACCCACCATGTACACGAACGGATCCGCATCCACGTTCACCCGAGCCCGGGTGCCCGGTGCGATGGCGTTGTTTTCCACCGTGGCGCGGGTGTCGATGTCGATGTAGCGCAGCTGGGCGTTGACCAGAATGTTGTCGGTCAGCATGTAGTCGGCGCCGACCTGCCAGGCCACGCCCCAGGAATTTTTGGTGTTGAAGTTGCTGAAACCGTTGGCCCGCGCTTCGCTGCTCACGTGTTCGTCATACATCCAGGTGTAATTGACGCCCGCCCCGACATAGGGCTGGAACGCGGACTTGGGGTCGAGCGGGTAGTAGACCAGGCTCAGTGTCGGCGGCAATTGCTTGAAGCTGCCGAGTTTGCCATTGGCCGCGCTCAGGGCGGTGCCCTTGAGTTTGACGTCATGCTCGAACGGCGTGGCCGCCAGCAGTTCGATGCCAAGGTGATCGGTGACCATGTAGGCGAAGTTCAGGCCCAGTTGCGTGTCGCTGCTCAGCGTTGCCTTGCCGCCCAGATCGGCACCGCTCAATGGGCCCTGATCGACCTTGACGCTGGAGCTGTCGGTATTGGGGTCGACGGTGATCGCGCCGGCGCGCAGGAGGATGTCGCCGGCTTGGTGGGCATGGGCGAGCGGGGCTGCGAGCGCAAGAGCGAACAGCGAGGCGCCGAGCAAGGACTTGTTCATGGGGGCTCCAAAGGACGTTAAAAATTTTGATGTCCAATGGTAAGGCGGCTAACGATTCGGTCTTTTGACTCAGCTCAAGGAAATCGTGATGGGCTGAGTTTGTGGGTGTTTTTGATGACCTCTTCGCGAGCAAGCCCGCTCCCACAGGGTTTTGTGTGAACACAATATTTGTGAGCAACAAAGATCACTGTGGGAGCGGGCTTGCCCGCGATGGCGTCCTGACTATCGACACATGACTGCCGGGTTCACTCCGGCAACTCATACATGTAAATCTTGTCCGCCTCCATCTGATAGCCGGCATCCGCCAATTCGCTGGTGGACGCCTTGACCTGCATCGCCCCTTCGACCCAGTACGGTTGATACAGCTCGTCGACTTTCACGCCCACCTCGCTTTTAACGTGCACGATCTGGTTCGAGGGCGGTGGCGGGACGTGGATGCAGGCGCCGAAATACGGCACCAGCAGGAACTCCGTGGTGCGGCCTTCCTCATTCACTTCCAGCGGCACGATGTAACCCGGCAAGCGGATGTTCTGACCGTCCAGGGCTTTAACCACCGGGGCGTCGGGCATGCTCTGCCTGGCCGCCGGCGCCGATTCGGCGGACAGCGCATCGCCCATCTTCGACAGGTCGTGCAGCGGTGTCATGTCCGGTACAACCGGCATGGCGTCGGGCGGGATCATTTCCGACCAGGTCAGCTCCTTCGGCTCGGCTGCCCACAGTGGCAGGGCGATGAGCATCAACAGTGCAAGCAGAGCGCGGGGCATTTTCAACATCTCACAAACGGATCGACAGGCCATCGGCCAGGGATTGGCGATATGCGCGCCAGGCCGGCACGCTGCCCATCAGCAGGGCGGCAAGCAGGATGCCAGCAAGCAGCGTCCATTCATACTCGCTTGGCCATGCCAGCGGCAGAAACAGCCCGTAATTGGCTTGTACGTAGCCCTGGGCGGCGGCGATGCACACGTACAGCAACGCCAGGCCGGCGACCACGCCCGCAAGCGCCAGGGCAAACGCCTCCAGCACCAGCAAGGTCGCGATGTGCCAGGGGCGCGCGCCCACCGATCGCAGAATCGCCATCTCGCGACGGCGCTCGTTGAGGCTGGTGAGAATCGCCGTGAGCATGCCGATCAGCCCGGTCAGCACCACGAACAGCGACACCACGAACAAGGCTTTTTCCGCGGTGCCCATCAGGCTCCACAGTTCCTGCAGCGCCACACCCGGCAGGATCGCCAGCATCGGTTCGCCACGGAATTCGTTGATTTCACGCTGCAGGGCAAAGGTCGAAATCTTGCTGTTGAGGCCGAGCATGAACGCGGTGATGGCTTGCGGTGTCAGGTCCATGTTGCGCGCCTGATCGGCACTGACCCGGCCGTTGCCCCGGGCCGGTACGCCGTTGTGCCAATCGATGTGAATCGCTTCCATGCCGCCGAGGCTGATGTGCAGCGTGCGGTCTACCGGCGTGCCTGTGCGCTTGAGAATGCCGACCACGGTGAACGGCTTGTCGTCATGCTTGACCAGGCTGATGGCGGCCACGCCATGGGCCAGTACCAGCTTGTCACCGAGCTTGTAGTGCAGCGCGTCCGCCACTTCGGCACCGAGCACCACTTCGAACGGATCGCTGGCAAAAGCCCGGCCATCGGCCAGTTCCAGGTGTTGCTGGCGGCCGTACTGGTAATGCTCGAAATAGGCTTCGGTGGTGCCCATCACCCGATAACCGCGATGGGAGTCGCCCAGGGACATCGGGATCGCCCACTTCACCTTCGGGTCATGGGCGAAGTGTTCGAAACTGTCCCAACGGATGTTGTTGGTGGCGTTGCCGATGCGGAATACCGAGTACAGCAGCAGGTTCACCGAACCCGAGCGCGCGCCGACGATCAGGTCGGTGCCGCTGATGGTGCTGGCGAAGCTGGCCTTGGCCTCGGTGCGCACCCGTTCCACCGCCAGCAGCAGGCAGACCGACAGGGCGATGGCGAACGCGGTGAGGATCGCGGTGAAGCGGCGGTTAGCCAGGCTGGCCATGGCTAGACGAAACAAATACATCTCAGACCTCTGCGGACGTGGCGGCGCGATTGAGTTCGGCCAGCGACAGGTGACGATCGAACAGCGGCGCCAGGCTCTGGTCATGGCTGACGAACAACAGGCTCGATCCGGCTTCGCGGCATTCGGCGAACAGCAGGCGAATGAAGTTCTCGCGGGCGTCGAAATCCAGGGCGGAGGTCGGCTCGTCGGCGATCACCAGTTCCGGCTGGCCGATCAAGGCACGTGCGGCGGCCACCCGTTGCTGCTGGCCGATGGACAGCGAGTCGGCGCGGCGGCTGAGGATGTGTTCATCTTTCAAACCCAGGTGCGCGAGCAAGGTCGCGGCGGCTTTGTCGACGCTGCCGTGGCGCTGTTTCGCCCGTTCGGCTCGCAGCTTCGAGAAGTGGCAGGGCAGTTCGACGTTCTCGCGCACCGAGAGAAACGGCAGCAGGTTGAACTGCTGGAAGATATAACCGGTGTGATCGACGCGAAAGTGATCGCGAGCTCCGGCCGACAGTTGCGTCAGTTCCTGGCCGAGCAGGCGGATGCTGCCGCGATCAGGTTTCTGCACACCGCCGAGCAAGCCGAGCAGGGTGGTCTTGCCGCTGCCGCTGGGGCCTTTGAGGAACAGGGTTTCACCCGGCTCCAGGCGGAAAGCCGGGATGTCCAGCAACGGCGGGTGACCGGGCCAGCTGAAGCCCAGGTCGCAGAGTTCGATGAGTGCTTGGGTCATGTGAAACCGGTCAGGTTGGTGGTGAACCCCTTGTGGGAGCGGGCTTGCTCGCGAATGCGGTGTATCGGTCAACATTTTTGGCGAC
>DATMUG010000167.1:0-5699 GCA_035563915.1 Pseudomonas sp.
CAAGATCAAAAGATCGCAGCCTTCGGTAGCTCCTACAGTGAACAGTGCGGTAACAAAAAGGAGTGTGCCGTGCTTGCGACGGCTTTGGTGTTGGTGGCGGCGCTGTTGCATGCGGCGTGGAATACCCTGATCAAATTCAGCGCCGAACGGCTGCTGGTGGTGGCCTGCATGGACAGCGTGGCGATGTTGTTTGTCGCTTTCATGCTGCCTTTCGTGGAGCTTCCCCCTACCGAAATCTGGCCGTGGATTCTGGCCTCGGCGGCCTTCGAGTTGCTCTATCGCTACCTGTTGATCCAGGCCTACCGGGTCGGTGACCTTGGGCTGGTCTATCCGCTGATGCGCGGGTTATCGCCCCTGGTGGTGCTGGCGCTGACCCTGATCTTTGCCGGGGAGGTACTGACCCATCAGCAGATCTTCGGGATCCTGCTGATCCCGCTGGGCATGTTGTGTCTGCTATGGCAGGGCGGAGGTGGCGCGCGCCTGCCGTGGTCGATGCTGCCGGTGGTGGCGCTGATCGGCCTGTGCATCGGCTGCTACACCTTCATCGATGGCCAGGCGCTGCGGCGCTGGTCGCACCCACTGGACTACCTGGTCTGGGTGACGCTGATCAGCGCCTGGCCGTTCCCGTTGCTGGCCTGGGTACGCAAGCGGCCTGCGTTCAGATTGTTCTGGCGCGAGCAATGGCGCTTGGGCCTGGCGGTCGGATTCTGCGTGTTGTTCAGCTACGCTCTGGTGCTGTGGGCCATGCAGTTGGGTTCGATTGCCGAAGCGGCGGCCTTGCGTGAGATCAGCGTGATTCTGGTGGTGCTGTTCGGCATGCGTTACCTGAAAGAACCTTTCGGCCGGCCACGGCTCTTAGCCTGTGGACTGGTGCTGATCGGCATGCTGGTGATGAAATTCTGAAGAAGGGATGACTTATGACGGTTGCGTTGTGGTGCATTTTGATCGCGATTTTCCTGCCTTACCTGTGCACGGGTATCGCCAAGGCCAGTGGCGGGTTCCGTCTGCAAGACAATCATGACCCCCGGGACTTTCTCGAATCACTCAATGGTTTTCCCAGGCGCGCACATGCAGCGCAATTGAACAGTTTCGAAGTGACCCCGGCATTCGCCGCCGCGGTGATCGTCGCGCACCTGGTCGGCAATGCCGAACTGGTGACGATCAATGTGCTGGCGGTGCTGTTCATCACCAGTCGGCTGTTGTACATCATTTGCTACCTGGCGGACTGGGCGGTTTTGCGGTCGTTGATGTGGTTTTTGGGGATGGGGTTGATTGCGGCGTTTTTTGTTGTGTCAGTCTGAATCTTCATTGCCGATAAGGGCCCCTTCGCGAGCAAGCCCGCTCCCACATTTGAGCGATTTCCTTCAGATGGAATGCGGTCGAATGTGGGAGCGGGCTTGCTCGCGAAGGCTATCTGAAACCCAACATTTGACTCAGGGCTTGGTCTTCTCTGCATCAGCCACCTGAGGCACCTGCGGCAACGCCGCGCCCTTTGGCCACAACATCCAGATCTGCCCCTGCTGCTTCATGTCCCCGGCCAATTGCCCGGCCGCCTCTCCCGTGCCCCAAAACAGATCCGCGCGAACCTCGCCGGCAATGGCGCCACCGGTGTCTTGCGCGGCCACCGGTCGCACCAGAGCGCTGCCATCAGGCTTGGTGGTGGATAACCACAACAGGCTGCCCAGCGGAATCACCTTGCGGTCCACCGCCGCGCTATAGCCCGCCGTCAACGGCACGTTCAATGAGCCGCGAGGGCCTTCGTTGCTGTCGGGGTTGCGGGTGAAGAACACATAGCTCGGGTTGCTGCCCAGCAGTTCCGGAATGCGTGACGGGTTGGCCTTGGCCCAGGCGGCGATGGTGCCCATGGTCACGTCTTCTTTCTTCAGTTCGCCCTGCTCCACCAGCCAGCGCCCGATCGGCCGGTACGGGTGGCCGTTCTGGTCGGCGTAAGCGATGCGCAACTGGCGACCATTGTCGAGCTGGATACGCCCCGAGCCCTGGATTTGCAGGAATTGCAGGTTCATCGGGTCGGTCAGCCAGGCCACCACCGGGGCCTTCACGCCCTTGCTTTCAATGGTTGCCGCGTCGTCATAGGGTTTGAGCACCCGGCCTTCAAGGCGGCCGCGCAGGCGTTTGCCCTTGAGTTCCGGGTAGAGGCTGTCGAGGGAGACGATGATCATGTCTTCGGGCACGCCGTACACCGGGATGTTGGCGCTGGCGGTCTGGGTCAGGCTGCCGGGGTAGACCGGCTCGTAGTAACCGGTGATCAGACCGTTGGGGTTGTCATTGGCGGCGCGCAGGCCGTAGACATCGAGGTTCTGCTTGAGGAAGCCGCGAATGTCGCCGGCGGTCTGTGGCACGTTGGCCGCTGCGGCGCAGGTGCCGCCCCAGATCGGGTCTGCCTTGAGTCGTGTACAGGCGCTGCGCCACGATCCGAAACCGGCGACGAGGTCGTTGTCGGACACGGCCGGCAGCGCTTCCCAGGTGGCGGCGGAGTAAGTGGCCAGCGCGTGGGTTTTCGCTGGTTGTTTTTCGCCACCGGTGCAGCCTGCGAGCAGGGCCACCATCGGCAGGGTCCAGCTCAGGCGGCGACGCCAGGCCTTGAAACGGCTGTTCATGGAGTAATTCCTTTGCCGGTTGCCTGAGTGCTCCATGCGCTCAGGCAACCCTTATTGATGATAGGGCTATTGGTGTTTACCGAGGACGCGAGGATACTGGCCGCCGATTCCCGTGACCTGAAGCCACCATGACGCTTAAAAGACTTTCCGTTGTATTGCTGGCCTGCCTGACGTTGACCGCGTGCGGGGGTGTCGACCCCAATTCGCCGTTGGGCCAGCGCAAGGCCATTTTCAAGCAAATGCTCAAGACCGGCGAAGACCTGGGTGGCATGTTGCGTGGCCGTATTCCGTTTGACGGGCCAAAATTCGCCGAGGGCGCGGTGAAACTCGACAGCCTGTCCCGTGAACCCTGGAAGCATTTCCCGCAGGTGCGCGAGGAAGTTCACACCAGTGCGAAAAGTGATGTATGGGAACAGCAGGCACGTTTTCAGGCAATGGCCCGTGACCTTGAAAGCGCCACCGGTGAATTGGTGATCGCCAGTCAGGTTCAACCCTACAAGGCCAGTAATCTTGGGCCTGCGGTGCAGAAGGTCGAGGATGCTTGCAGTGCGTGCCATAAACAGTTTCGGGATCATTGACTTGCGCAATTGTGGCGAGGGAGCTTGCTCCCGCTCGGCGGCGTAGCCGTCGTAAACCCGATGGGCCGGATCGAGCTGACTGAACCGGATTGAAGGTTTGTGGGGCTGCTGCGCAGCCCAGCGGGAGCAAGCTCCCTCGCCACAAAAATGTGCTTTGTCATAAAAACCGTGCGGCTTACTTATCCAGCTCGTCGACCGCTTCCTGCAATTCCTTGCGGGACTCGGCGAGTTTGTCCTTGCGCTTGTTGATCTTCTCCGGATCGCCTTTTTTCATGGCCTTGTCCAGGTCGGCCTGGCGCCGGCTGACTTCGTGCTTGGCATCGAGCACCTTGTTTTCCCGTTCTTTCTTCAGCGAAGCGTCGGTGCAGTTGGCGGTGACTTCGCTCAGGGCCTTCTCCAGACCGGCCTGCTGATCGGCATTGCCGTGGGACTTGGCCAGTTCGATCTGATTGATGATGCCTTGTTTCTTGGCGGCACAACCTGTCAGCCCCGGTGCTTCTTCGTCGGCCATCAGCGGGGTGGCCAACGCGCTGCAAAGGGTCAGCAGGGCGAGCGGTGAAAGAAGTTTCATAAAAGCTCCATGTGAAAAGGCATTCGGTTCGCTTCGGCGATGGCTTGTTTGAACTCATCGGTACGGGTGGGTTCCCAAGCCCGCAAGCAGGGTTGGCGCTAGAAACCGTCAATCCCGGCCTCTCTTAATCTTTCACTCAAGGCCACAACCTGCGGGTCGCGGAAAAATGCGCTCAATTGCGCGGCGCGTCCCGGACCGATCCCGGCTTCAGCCTGCCATTGCCCGATGTCTCGTTGCGCCAGGACCTGCCATGAGTCGGCAAGGCGTGCCTGGCCAGTCGGTGGCATGCCCAATGCTTTGAGCCAACGGGTGAAAGGACGCTGGCGGGCATGGTCGAAACTGCTCGAAAGACGCGCGGCACTGCGCTCGCCCAAGCCGTCAATGTTAGCAAGCTCTTGGGTATCGAGGGTCAACCAATCCAGCAGGTTGTTCAGGCGGCCTGCCTGAAGCAGTTTTTCCCAAGTACCTGGACCGACATGGGGCAACGCCAGCCCCTGCTTGCCACTGAGCCAGGTCAGGCGCGCGCGAAACTGGCTTTCGCATCCCGCTGTCGGTTGCCAACAACTCAATGGGTGAAAATCCGTTGCCTGGGGCACGCTCATTTCCGGGCGCTCGGTGCTGCGCAGTACCACGCTGTCGAGTCTGGGAATGGTCAGGCCGGCCAGGCTGATGGCGACCTGATCGCCCGGTCGGATGTCCAGCGCCTGCCAGCGTTGCAAGGAGCCTGCGCTGACGCGTTTGATTTGCCGGTCATCGAGCATCACAGGCGTCAGCTCCAGCACTGGCGTGATCCGCCCGGTTCGCCCGATGTTGAAATGAACCTTGCGCACTTCGGCCAGTGCCTGGGCGTAGGGATATTTCCAGGCAACGCTCCAGTAAGAAGGCTTGGCCTGCCAGCGCTCGGCGGGTGGACGTTGCGCCTGGCGCAGGACGATACCGTCGCTGGCAAATGGCAGGGGCGAGCGATACCAGTGATTGCGCCAACGCTGCGCGTCGTCAAGTGTGCTGATTGGCTGGCTGAACGGGGTGGTATCGACAAATCCCAGTTCGGACAGGGTGGCGGTGCGTTGCGGCAGGTTCGCCGGGCCTTGTGGCCAGTCCCAGACAAACAGGCTTATCCCTTCTGCCTGCTCGGCGCTCAATGTCTTGCGAGCCATCAGCCCGGAGACGGTGGCACGGGCACTGAGACCGCCGGCCCGGGCTTGAACGTGTTCAGCCAGGCGCCAGTAGAGTTCGCCTTGCACCAGCAGATCCCGTGGTTGTGTCAGTTGCTGGGGGATGGCAGCGATCTGGCGGGCCGAAGCCGTCCAGTCCTGGCCTTTTGAACCGTCGCCGCGACTGATCGCCTGGACCAGCAGGCCCTTGTGGTAAATCAGGGTGACGGCAACACCGTCGACCTTGGGTTGCGCCCAGACGTCCTGACGATCGCGCAGCCACTGTTCGACGGCTCTTTCATCGTGGAGTTTGTCCAGGCCGGTGTGGGCGACAGGGTGGGCGATCGTACCGCGAGCGGTACGCAATGGGTCTGTGGCTGCTGTGGTGTTGAAGCACTGGCGCCATTGGGCAAGGCGTGTGCGGGACTGGTCGTAGAGTTCGTCGGCGACCAGGGATTTTCCTTGGCGGTGATAGCTGTCGTCCCAGAGATCGATTTGTTTTTGCAGGGTGGCGAGTTCGGTCGCGGCGCGTTCGGGTGGCCAGTCGGGGCATTGGGTGGCGTTGGTGTTGAGGCTGGTAAAGGCGAGTAGACAGGTGAGAAACAGGCGCAGGGTGAGGGGCATCGTGAGCGTCCTTGCTCATTGGGATGTGGCAAGGCTAGGTCACTAATGGTTGGCGAAATGACTGAGTGTTTTAGCGAGTATTTCTGGTGGCCTGACTGGCCTCTTCGCGGGCAAGCCCGCTCCCACAGGAATTCAAGTCGTACACAAAATCCAT
>DATMUG010000168.1:0-7031 GCA_035563915.1 Pseudomonas sp.
CGAAGTACGGGGACAGGTAGCCACGGTCGAACTGCATGCCTTCTACAACCGACAGTTCGTTTTCCAGGCCCGAGCCTTCTTCAACGGTGATCACGCCTTCTTTACCGACTTTTTCCATGGCTTCGGCAATGATGTCGCCGATGGAGTTGTCGGAGTTAGCGGAGATGGTACCTACCTGAGCGATGGCCTTGGTGTCGGCGCATGGCTTGGACAGGGCTTTGAGCTCTTTGACGATCGCGATGGTCGCTTTGTCGATACCGCGCTTGAGGTCCATCGGGTTCATGCCGGCAGCGACGGCTTTCAGGCCTTCGTTGACGATCGATTGAGCCAGAACGGTAGCGGTGGTGGTGCCGTCGCCTGCGTCATCGTTGGCACGGGAGGCAACGTCCTTGACCAGTTGCGCGCCCATGTTTTCGAAACGGTCTTCCAGTTCGATTTCCTTGGCTACGGAAACGCCGTCCTTGGTGATGGTCGGAGCGCCGAAGCTCTTCTCGAGGATCACGTTACGGCCTTTCGGGCCCAGGGTCGCTTTTACCGCGTCAGCCAGAACGTTGACACCAACGAGCATTTTCTTGCGAGCGGAATCGCCGAATTTAACTTCTTTAGCAGCCATGATCGATATTCCTTAAATACTTTGTAGTAGCGGGAAAATGAGCGGGAAATCAGCCTTCGATAACAGCGAGAATCTCGTTCTCAGCCATTACCAGCAGGTCTTCGCCGTCGACTTTCACAGTGTTGCTGCCGGAGTAAGGACCGAACACAACCTTGTCGCCCACTTTGACGGACAGTGCACGCACTTCACCGTTTTCCAGCACACGGCCGGTACCTACAGCGAGGATTTCGCCGCTGTTGGCTTTTTCGGCTGCCGAACCTGGCAGGACGATACCGCCAGCGGTTTTCTTTTCTTCTTCGCTGCGACGGATGACGACGCGGTCATGCAGAGGACGAAGCTTCATTGTCGATCTCTCCTAATTGTGGTTTTCATCGGCCGGTGTAGTCCCGGCGGGTTAACAAAGTCCGGCGGTGCCGGGTGCGGCTCGTCAAGCGAACCGCGGAAGTCTGTCTGGCGTAATTGCCAGAAACCTTGCGGTGACCGTTACATAAGGGCGCATAAGCTTATTACAAGGGCGGGGATCGAAAAATTTTCAGGTCGTTTCCCCGCAAACGAACACGGCACCCGAAGGTGCCGTGTCAATACGCGCTGTTACTTGCTGTCGCGGTGTTCGAATTCGCCTTCGATCACATTGGGCTCACGGCCCAGCGGCTCGCGCGGCGAGGGGCCGCCACGGGGCTGAAGGTCATCGGCGAACGCACGCTGGCGCATTGCCTGTTCCTCTGCACGCTGGCGCATCTTGTTGGCCAGCAGGCGGCGGCTCATCGGCAACAGCATGATCAGGCCGATCACGTCGCTGATGAAACCCGGAAGAATCAACAAACCGCCCGCCAGTGCCAGCATCAGGCCTTCGAGCATGGTCTGCGCAGGCAGCTCGCCCCGATTCAGGCTTTCACGAGCACGCAACGCGGTGGCCAAGCCGGCTACCCGCAGCACGAACACACCGAACATCGAGCCAAGAATGATCAGCAGCAGGGCCGGGAAAAACCCGATCGCCCCTGCCACCTTGACGAATACGAACAGCTCCAGCACCGGAAACAGTAGAAAGAGCAACAAAAAAGGGCGCATCAAATAGTTCCTCAACGCAAGAATACCTTGCCAGTTCAACGTAGATGACGTCGCCGTATCGTGAATTCAAGCATCGGCCACTTCATTTTTCGGCCAGTGCTCGGCGTGAGCCAGGAAAACCAAGGCCTCGCGAACTTGTGTCGGAGTATTACACGGGGCTTGGAACGGCAACCAGTAGAGGCCCTGACCGATGCGCAGGTGCATACCTTCGGTATCGATCCCGACCATGTGTGCCGGGGCGGTTTTCGGCAATCCCGCCAGGTCGACGTAGTGCGCAATAGCCTTGGCATGATCGGCGTTCATGTGTTCAACCATGCTCACTTCGGACTGACCGGCAAACGGGTTGGCCAGGGTCACGTCGTTGACCCAGTGGATGGCGCCGAAGCCGCCGATGTATCGGTGACGTACCGGTTCCAGCACCCAGAAATCGAAATCGTGGGCCTTGTGATAATTGCGCGAGTCGGGGAAGTAACGGTAGTAACGCTCGGCAGCGGCTTCGATGGCTGCCTCGTCCTCGATCAGTCGAGCCTGCGCCAGATATGTAAGACGACCCACGGCCTGCACGTCTTCAGCTTCGCGCTCGCCCACCAGCAACGAACATTTCGGATCCTTTTGCAGGTTGTGGGTGTGCTGAGCAATCCGGCTGATCAGGATCAACGGCCGCCCCAGACCGTCCAGACAGTACGGAACCACGGAACCGAACGGAAAACCCGGCATTGCCTTGGAGAGCGTCGACAGAACTCCTCGGTATTCCTTGAGCAGCAATTCTCGTGCATGCTTGGCAACTTCAACGCTCAATTTATGACTCCTTATATAGAATCCGTCAGAAAAACGGACGGGCGACTGATGATAGTTTCAGTCCGCCATCGGGGCAGTTCTCATGTGCAGCCAGGCCACGTCAGGTGCAGATCGAGAAGCGCCCTAAAAAACACTCAGACCTGCCACCGGGGGCATGCGAATGCAACTCACTGACAAAGTAATCATTATCACTGGCGGTTGCCAGGGTTTAGGCCGCTCCATGGCCGAGTATTTCGCCGCCAGGGGCGCGAAGCTGGCCCTGGTCGACCTCAATCAGGAAAAGCTCGATGAGGCGGTGGCCGCCTGCCAGGCCAAAGGCGCCGAAGCCCGCGCTTACCTGTGCAATGTGGCCAATGAAGAGCAGGTGACTCACATGGTCGCTCAGGTCGCTGACGACTTTGGCGCAATCCATGGCCTTATCAACAACGCCGGCATCCTGCGCGACGGGCTGCTGCTCAAGGTCAAGGATGGCGAGATGACCAAAATGAGCCTGGCTCAGTGGCAAGCGGTCATCGACGTCAACCTGACCGGGGTGTTCCTGTGCACCCGTGAAGTCGCAGCGAAAATGGTCGAGCTGAACAATACCGGCACGATCATTAATATCTCGTCGATCTCCCGTGCTGGCAACGTCGGCCAGACCAACTACTCCGCCGCCAAGGCCGGTGTGGCCGCCGCGACCGTGACCTGGGCAAAGGAACTGGCGCGCTACGGCATTCGTGTGGCGGGCATTGCGCCGGGCTTCATCGAAACAGAGATGACCCTGGGCATGAAACCTGAAGCGTTGGAAAAGATGACTTCGGGGATTCCACTCAAGCGCATGGGCAAGCCGGAAGAGATTGCTCATTCGGCAGCGTACATTTTCGAGAACGACTACTACACCGGTCGGATTCTGGAGATGGATGGCGGGTTGCGGATTTAAAAACACCGCATAAGAAATGTGGGAGCGGGCTTGCTCGCGAAAGCGTTAGATCAGTCAACTTATTTGTTGAATGACGCACCGCATTCGCGAGCAAGCCCGCTCCCACATATGATCGCGTTTGTTCAGCGGATCAATCGTCGCTGATGGTGATATTCGGCATCGCCGGAGTTGCTGCTTCCTGCAACACGATCCGCGCGCCAACGTGCCGTGCCAGTTCCTGATAAACCATAGCGATCTGACTGTCCGGCTCGGCGATGACCGTCGGCTTGCCGCCATCGGCCTGCTCGCGAATGACCATCGACAGCGGCAGCGACGCCAGCAGTTCGACGCCATACTGGCTGGCCAGTTTCACCCCGCCGCCCTCACCGAACAGATGCTCCGCGTGTCCGCAATTGGAGCAGATGTGCACAGCCATGTTTTCCACCACGCCCAGCACCGGGATGTTCACCTTGCGGAACATCTCCACGCCCTTGCGCGCGTCCAGCAGGGCCAGGTCCTGAGGTGTGGTGACGATGACCGCACCGGCCACCGGCACTTTCTGCGCCAGGGTCAACTGAATGTCACCGGTGCCTGGCGGCATGTCGATGACGAGGTAGTCCAGGTCGCCCCATGCGGTCTGGGTCACCAGTTGCAGCAAGGCGCCGGACACCATGGGCCCGCGCCAGACCATCGGCGTGTTGTCATCGGTGAGGAACGCCATGGACATCACTTCAACACCATGGGACTGGATCGGCACGAACCACTTCTGTTCCTTGATCTGTGGGCGGGTGCCTTCGGCGATGCCGAACATGATGCCTTGGCTCGGGCCGTAGATGTCGGCATCGAGGATGCCGACCTTGGCGCCTTCACGGGCCAGGGCCAATGCCAGATTGGCAGCCGTTGTGGACTTGCCCACGCCGCCCTTGCCGGAGGCCACGGCCACCACGTTCTTGACGTTGGCCAGGCCCGGAACCTGCGCCTGAGCCTTGTGCGGGGCAATGACGCTGGTGATATCGACACGAGCGCTGCTGACGCCATCGAGGCCTTCGATGGCCATTTGCAGCATTTGCGCCCAACCACTTTTGAACAGACCGGCGGCGTAGCCCAGTTCGAGCTGAACGCTGACGCGATCGCCTTGAACATCGATGCTACGCACGCATCCGGCGCTGACCGGGTCCTGGTTCAGATAAGGGTCGGTGTATTGACGAAGGACGGCTTCCACCGCTGCGCGATTGACGGCGCTCATGGGCAACTCCGATAGCAAGACTGGAAAATCAGGCGGGTATCGTACCTGTTCTGATCGTTGGGCGGGATGGCTGCGATCCATTGACGGGAAAACCGACTCGATCATCGGCGCAAACAGCCTCAAAGGTGAAAAATCTGCGCCGGCGCTTTATAGTGGCCGACCTCCGTTTCATCAAGTAGCCGAGCCCCATGTCCGAGCCACGCAAGATTCTCGTCACCAGCGCCCTGCCCTATGCCAATGGTTCGATTCACCTTGGCCATATGCTGGAATACATCCAGACCGATATGTGGGTGCGCTTCCAGAAGCACCGCGGCAACCAATGCATTTATGTCTGCGCCGACGACGCCCATGGTTCGGCGATCATGTTGCGCGCGGAAAAAGAAGGCATCACCCCGGAACAACTGATCGCCAACGTCCAGGCTGAACACAGCGGCGACTTCGCCGATTTCCTGGTGGACTTCGACAACTTCCACTCCACTCACGCCGAAGAAAACCGTGAGCTGTCGAGCCATATTTACCTGAAGTTGCGCGACGCCGGGCACATCGCCACGCGCTCGATCACCCAGTACTTCGACCCGGAAAAGAAAATGTTCCTGGCCGACCGCTTCATCAAGGGCACCTGCCCGAAATGCGGCACCGAAGACCAATACGGCGACAACTGCGAAAAATGCGGCGCGACCTACGCACCGACCGACCTGAAAGATCCGAAGTCGGCGATCTCCGGCGCCACCCCGGTGCTCAAGGATTCCCAACACTTCTTCTTCAAGCTGCCGGACTTCCAGGAAATGCTGCAAACCTGGACCCGTAGCGGCACCCTGCAAGACGCCGTCGCCAACAAAATCGCCGAATGGCTGGATGCCGGCCTGCAACAGTGGGACATCTCCCGCGATGCGCCGTACTTCGGCTTTGAAATTCCCGATGAGCCGGGCAAGTATTTCTACGTGTGGCTGGATGCGCCGATCGGCTACATGGCGAGCTTCAAGAACCTGTGCAACCGCACGCCGGAGCTGGACTTCGACGCGTTCTGGGGCAAGAACTCCACCGCCGAGCTGTACCACTTCATCGGCAAGGACATCGTCAACTTCCACGCCCTGTTCTGGCCAGCCATGCTCGAAGGCGCGGGCTACCGCAAGCCTACCGGCATCAACGTGCACGGGTACCTGACCGTCAACGGTCAGAAAATGTCCAAGTCCCGAGGCACCTTCATCAAGGCCCGGACCTACCTGGATCACCTGTCGCCGGAATACCTGCGTTACTACTACGCCTCCAAGCTGAGCCGTGGCGTCGACGACCTGGACCTGAACCTCGAAGACTTCGTGCAGAAGGTCAACTCTGACCTGGTGGGAAAAGTCGTCAACATCGCCAGCCGTTGCGCCGGCTTCATTCACAAAGGCAATGCCGGCGTGATGGTCGACACCAACGCCGCGCCGGAGCTGACCGAAGCGTTCCTGGCTGCTGCGCCTGGCATCGCCGACGCCTATGAAGCCCGCGATTTCGCCCGCGCCATGCGCGAAATCATGGCCCTGGCCGATCGCGCCAATGCCTGGATCGCCGACAAGGCGCCGTGGTCGCTGAACAAACAGGAAGGCAAGCAGGATGAAGTCCAGGCGATCTGCGCCACCGGCGTCAACCTGTTCCGCCAACTGGTGATCTTCCTCAAGCCAGTGCTGCCGCTGCTGGCTGCCGATGCCGAGGCGTTCCTGAACGTCGCGCCGTTGACCTGGAACGATCATTCGATCTGGTTGGCCAACCATCAGTTGAACGAGTTCAAGCCGCTGATGACCCGTATCGATCCGGTCAAAGTGCAAGCCATGACCGATGCTTCGAAAGAAGACCTGACCGCCAGCCAGACCGATACCGGCGAAGCGGCACCTGCCGGCAATGGCGAACTGGCCAAGGATCCGTTGTCGCCGGAAATCGACTTCGACACCTTTGCCGCGGTCGATCTGCGTGTTGCCCTGATCGTCAAGGCTGAACATGTGGAGGGTGCCGACAAGTTGCTGCGCCTGACGCTCGACATTGGTGACGAGCAACGCAACGTGTTCTCCGGCATCAAAAGCGCTTATCCAGACCCGTCCAAACTCGACGGTCGCCTGACCATGATGATTGCCAACCTCAAACCACGGAAAATGAAGTTCGGCATCTCCGAGGGCATGGTGATGGCGGCCGGTCCTGGCGGTGAAGAAATCTACCTGCTGAGCCCTGATAGCGGCGCCAAGCCTGGTCAGCGGATCAAGTAAGGTACAGCGGTAAACTGATCCCACAGTCGTATCCGAAGCGACTGTGGGATTTTCATGTCTGGCCCATACTATCTCTCAGGTCTGGCTCCATTTTGTAGGAGCTGCCGAAGGCTGCGATCTTTTTATCCTGGCTTATCAAGAAAAACGGCAAAAGATCGCAGCCTTCGG
>DATMUG010000169.1:0-7195 GCA_035563915.1 Pseudomonas sp.
CGCCCGGTCATGGTCAGCACGCGCTTGGACAGGGCCATCGAGCACATGTTGATGTGACGCTGGGCGAAACGCAGCTTGTGCCATTCGCTCATGATGTAGCCGCCGCGCACTTCGCAGAATTCGTTGGTGGTCAGGCCGCCGACATTGCCGAACAGCTGGAACCACGGCACGGTCTTGCGCACCACGCCTTCGCCGAGCACGGTGTCGCCATCGATCACGGCCACCACGGCACGGTCGTCCGGCAGGTGGCGGGAGATGGCGCGGAAACCGTAGGCCAGGCCATCGCGCTTGCCGGTGCCGGGAATGCGCACGAAGTCGAGCTTGACCCGGGCCGGCGGGTTCATCCGCTTCCACAGGCTCTTGACCAGCAGCTCATCGGACATTTCCACGATGGAGCAGACCACGGTGGTCGGCAGTTCGCAGTCGATGGCCTCGCGAATCACCGAGCTGTAGACCTGTGCGGTGGTCAGCGCATCGATGCGGAAACTGGTGACCATCAGGAACACGTGGGACGGGTCCGCCGCCTTGCCCAGCTTGCGCACTTTGCGCCGCAGGTGCGGGTAGACCACGTACAGAAACAGCATGCCGCGCACAAAGTGCGTGGCCCCCATCGAGTAGCGCCAGATACCGACGATACCGATCAGGAAAATGAAGTCCTTCGACTCGGGGTCGAATGTGGACACGGGCAACGCCACGGCGAGGCCCATCAACAAACTTAGATAAAACAGCCAACCGGCGGCCTGGAGCAGGCCGTGCTTTAGCCTGAGCATAATCTGATCCGTCTCGATCTCGGGCGAGGCCCGATTGGGTTAAGGCAGGCTTGCAGAAAACCTGTAGGAGCTGCCGAAGGCTGCGATCTTTTGATCTTTGCGGGTTCACTCGGGACTCAAGTGGTCCGGGTAAAGATCGCAGCCTCGTTTCACTCGTCAGCTCCTACAAAGGGTTCACACAGTCAGTGCGCGTCGCCAGGAAGTTGCCGCGCAGTTGCTGCGTTACCAGCAGATGCCTTCGGCGCGGCCATTGACGCTGGTGGCTTGAGACATGAAACCCACCAGGTCGATGACTTGCTTGCCGTGCGGGACGTCCTGCACCAGGGCGCGGAACTTCTCGTCACGGTTGCCGAGGATGATCACGTCGCAGTTGTTGATCACCGCGTCGAAATCGGAGTTGAGCAAGGAGGAGACGTGGGGGATCTTCGACACGATGTAGTCCTTGTTCGCGCCGTGGACGCGGGCGTATTCGACGTTGCTGTCGTAGATGCTCAGGTCGTAACCCTTGCCGATCAGCATTTCCGCCAGGTCCACCAGCGGGCTTTCACGCAGGTCGTCGGTGCCGGCCTTGAAGCTCAGGCCCAGCAAGGCGACTTTGCGTTTGTCGTGGCTCTGTACGATGTCGAAGGCGTTCTGCACCTGGGATTCGTTACTGCGCATCAGCGAGTTGAGCAGCGGGGCTTCCACGTCCAGGGAACCGGCGCGGTAGGTCAGGGCGCGCACGTCCTTTGGCAGGCAGGAACCGCCGAAGGCGAAGCCCGGGCGCATGTAGTACTGGGACAGGTTCAGGGTCTTGTCCTGGCAGACCACGTCCATCACTTCACGGCCATCGACGCCGACGGCCTTGGCGATGTTGCCGATCTCGTTGGCGAAGGTCACCTTGGCGGCGTGCCAGACGTTGCAGGTGTACTTGATCATCTCGGCGACGGCGATGTCCTTGCGGATGATCGGGGCGTCGAGCTCTTCGTACAGCGACTGCAGAACGTCGCCCGAGGCTTTGTCGAATTCGCCGATGACGGTCATCGGCGGCTGGTCGTAGTCGGCGATGGCGGTGCTTTCACGCAAGAACTCAGGGTTCACGGCCACGCCGAAATCGACGCCGGCTTTCTTGCCGGAGCAGTCTTCGAGAATCGGGATGACCACGTTGGCCACGGTGCCCGGCAACACGGTGCTGCGCACGACGATGGTGTGGCGGGTGGTCTTGTCGCGCAGGACAAAACCGATTTCGCGGCATACGGCTTCGATGTAGTTCAGTTCCAGGTCGCCGTTCTTCTTGCTTGGCGTGCCGACGCAGATCATCGACAGGTCAGTGTCGCGAATCGCTTCGGCGAAGTTGGTGGTGCCGCGCAGGCGACCGGTTTGAATACCTTGCGCCAGAAGTTCGCCCAGGCCCGGTTCAACGATTGGCGATTTGCCTGCGTTGATCATATCGATCTTGTCTTTGGCAACATCAACGCCAACGACGTCATGACCCCGTGCAGACAGGCAACCGGCACACACTGCGCCAACGTAACCCAAACCAAATATGCTGATGCGCATCGCAATTACCTCTCTATTATCAAGCCTGTAATAACTTCAGGCCATTAGATGGCCATAGTTCATGGTGTTCAGCGTTTAAAGTGCACTCGCAAGTGCAACGTGCAGGCGCAACAATGCCGTGTTCTGGCATATAAGTTACGAGTGTCTAAATAAGTGCACTCAAGATGTGCGTCACCGGGACTTATTGTTATGACTTGCCCTGTAATACAACCCGTCTTCTTGTCCGAAGATATTCGTGCAATGGTCCTGCGCGCTTGATGTCAGGCTAAAGGCCAGCAATATCAAGCGGTTGAGTGCTCAGGTGAGCACGTTATAGGGGCGCTGCCGTGGCCCGGTAGGGGATAGTCATCATCGGTTATCTCCTGTCCATCGTGTATTGACCAAATCAGGGATTAGTCTGCGCAAGTTGCTGAGGCAACCTCGCTCTATGGATCTCTGTTCTGCGTAAGTTATCTCGCACAATCTTCGAGAATATCGTTACCGGTGGTATGAGCGGTGCATCCGGACATAGTTCCGATCCGCTCATCACGAAATCTGAAATTTCTTGAAATATTGAGAAAGATGGCACTGCTCTCAAATTGATAGCACTTGCCGTTTCGCCCTTTATATATAGGCGGATTATCAAAGGGGATAGTTTTTTGCCACTACCGTTAAAATTTTTCAGTGCCACTACTGAAAAAAATGATCGAAGTCGAATGAAACTAAAGTTAGATAGTTTAGTGTCATGATACTGGCGCCATAAAAATGGCGAATTTTGCGGGGGATACAGGCGGGGTTATCAGAGCGGCGCAGGTCGGATTTTCCGCCCCTGCGCAGGCCATGCAGCGTTACTCGGGCGCGTGATCGCGCAGGAAAACCAGGTTGTCCGGCTTGGATTGTTCGGCGCAGAAACGATAGCCCTGGACGTCGAACTGTTTGAGAGTGTCGGGATTGTTGATGCGTTCTTCAATGACGAAGCGGCTCATCAGGCCCCGGGCCTTTTTCGCGTAGAAGCTGATGATTTTGTATTGGCCGTTCTTCAGGTCCTTGAATTCGGTATTGATGATGCGCGCGTTCAGGGCGTTGCGTTTGACCGCCGAGAAGTACTCGTTGGAGGCCAGGTTCAGCAGCACGTCATCGCCTTGATCGGCCAACGCCTCGTTCAACCATTCGCTGATGCGTGTACCCCAGAAGGCATAGAGGTCCTTGCCGCGGGCGTTGGCCAGCTTGGTGCCCATTTCCAGACGATAGGGCTGCATCAGGTCCAGTGGGCGCAGCAAGCCGTACAGGCCGGAGAGCATGCGCAAGTGCTTCTGGGCGTAATCGAAATCGTCTTCGCTGAAGGTTTGTGCATTAAGCCCCGTGTACACATCGCCCTTGAACGCCAGCAAGGCCTGTTTGGCGTTCTCCGGGGTGAAGGCCGGGGTCCAACTGCCGAAACGCGCGGCGTTGAGCCCGCCGATCTTGTCGGAGACGTGCATCAACTCGCTGATCTGCGCTGGCGTCAGGTCGCGCAATTGCAAGATCAGCTCCTGGGAATGGTCGAGGTACTGGGGCTGGGTAAAGCGCTGGGTCGCCGGCGGTGTTTCGTAATCGAGGGTCTTGGCGGGTGAAATCACCATCAGCATGAAGTCGTCTCCTTTAATCGTGGGGGCGATTCTAGGGGGTTGACGATGTTGACTCCAGCTATCGGTGCGATAGGTGATCGGTGGCAAAAGCATTTGTGGCGAGGGAGCTTGCACCCGCTGGGCTGCGCAGCAGCCCCAAAACCTGCAATGGCGTTCATTCGGGTCAATCGGGTGCACAAGCTTTGCGAGCGCTGCGCGCTCGAGCGGGAGCAAGCTCCCTCGCCACAATGTGCCGGGCTGGTCTGCGGGAGCGGGTAGAGGATCAGCTATAGTGCCGCCCGGGTTTTGTTATGGAGACACCCCATTGCGTATCGCTTTTCTATTCATCGCCTGGCTTCTGAGCTCGGGTGCCATGGCGGCGCCGAGCGATGTGGCGACCCTTGATCGCAGCACCTGGCCGGAAAAACTCGGCAACCCGACATTGTTCGACGTGGCCTCGCGCGCCGAGATCCTCATGTTCGCTCGGGTCCTGCTGGCCAGTGAATCCCTGGACGAGCCGGCACTGGCCCAGCGGCTGGGTCTGCGCACGGTCAATATGGAATCGGTCAACCGCGTGCGCGAACGCCTGTGGCAGCGTTTGCTGAGCAGCTTCAGTTTCGCCCAGCAGAGCTGCGATCAGGACGCGTCCTTCTGTTTTCTGGTGGAGGACATGCCGACCCTGCGTGAGCAGGCCGGCAAATTCCAGATTGGCGAAGACAGCTACTACATCAAATGGGCCGAACCCAGCCGGTTGTTCCATGCCCAGTACCTGGACGAGCAGTTGCGCAAGGCGGCGCTGTTTCCGCAAACCAGCAGCGAAGTCGATCAATTCGGCGACTACGAGCGTAATGGCGATGCCATGCACGACCGGTTGTTTCTGCTGACCTTCGACAGCGCCGCCAATGCCGCGCCGGACAACACCGAGTGGGTGGCCGATTACCTGCGCAAGGCGAATATGAGCGGCACTTTCTTCGTCCTCGGCAAAGACATCCAGGCGCGACTCGCGCAGGGTTCGGTCGCCAACCTGCAAGCCGCCTATTCAACCCAGTGTGTCGGGGTGCAAGGCTGGGAGTTCCGCTCCCACAGCCATTGGCAGGATTGGCAGGACTCGGTGCGCCGCAGCGTTGAACTGGTCAAAGGCAAACTGCCGGAAAACTTCGTGCCGCTGTTCCGTCCGCCCGATGGCCAGCGTCGCTCGGACGCCGGGCCGTTCTTCAGGTCCCAGGGCTTGCAGGTGGCCTTGTGGGATATCGACGCCCAGGACGGCGCCGGCAAACTCAAGGCCCCCCAGAGCGCGCAGCGGGTGTTGACCCTGATGCTGCTGTGGCGTCATGGCGTGATCAATTTCAATGTGAAGCAGGATGGGGTGAAAACGGCGTTGCCCTGGCTGATGACACAGACGTCGCAAAGCGGCATCGGCTGGGAAGACTGCCAGAGCGGGTTTGAATAATCGCCAGGGCAGGTAACAGAAACGGAGAAAGCCCGTAAACATTGGGCAAAAGGCGATTTTTGGAGAGATTTTGCAACAGGTTGATTTCCGACTGTAAACGGATGGTGGCAGTCCGCCAAGGGCTTTTCGTCACTCTGAAAAATAAACTTCAAAAAAGCGTCAAAGTGCTTTTTTCTGTCATGTGTTTTGGAGTATTACGAAGACAGACCGCCGAAACCTGCAACACAGGTGGCGTCTTCCAAGACCCCGCATGTATGCAGAACACTTGAGTCCCCGCAGGTGTATTCGGTAGTCACTTCGAGGCGCAGCACCGCCCAGGTATTGCGTCCACTGGCTCTGACAAAGGTGACCGAGTATGGATGATCACGGACGTAGCTCTTCTTCCAACCAGCCAATCCTTTATGTACTCGATACCAACGTATTGATTCACGATCCAAACGCGCTGCTCAATTTCGAAGAACACCACGTCGCCATCCCCATGACCGTGCTTGAAGAGCTCGACAAGCTCAAGAGCGGCCATCACAGCGTCGCCGCCGAATGCCGCCAGGCCATTCGGCTGATCGACAAGACCCTGGGCGATGCCACACCCGAGGACGTAGAACAGGGCGTGCCGATCCAGCGGGGCAAGAGTGGGCCGAAAGGTTTACTGTCAATTCTGATGAGCAAACGTGCCGAGCCGAACATCATTCTGCCCGAGCACCTGAACGACAACATCATCATCAACCAGCTGATCGACCTGCAGGCACGGCATCTGAAGAAGTCAGTGGTGCTGGTCACCAAAGACATCAACATGCGCCTCAAGGCCCGCGCCTGCGGGATCTCGGCCGAGGACTACAGCACCGACCAACTGGTAGACGACGTTTCGCTTTTGCCCAACGGCTATCACGAGATGAGTGGCTCCTTCTGGGACCGAGTGAGCAAGGTCGAAACCCGTCAGGGGCACGGTCGCACCTGGCACCAGGTGCAACTGATCGACAACCTGCCGGCGGTGCATATCAACGAGTTCATCATCGACGAGCAGGGCTTCGTCGGCTGGATCAAGGAGATCGAGAATGACCAGCTGCTGATCCTCGACCTGCACCAGGAGCCGTTGCTGCACCAGGAAGCCTGGGGCCTGAAACCCCGCGACATCTATCAGAGCCTGGCGCTGTTCGCCTTGCTCGATCCGGACATCCATCTGGTGAATCTGTCCGGTGCCGCCGGTTCCGGGAAAACCATCCTGGCCCTGGCCGCTGCGATTGAGCAGACCATGGTCAGCAAGCGTTACCGGCGCATCATCGCCACTCGTAGCGTGCAGGGCCTGGATCAGGAGATCGGCTTTTTGCCCGGCACCGAAGCGGAAAAAATGGAGCCCTGGCTGGGCGCCATCACCGACAACCTCGAAGCCTTGCACATGGATGACGAAAGCACCCATGGCAGCGTCGACTACATCCTCAGCAAAGTGCCGTTGCAGTTCAAATCCCTCAACTACATTCGAGGCCGCAGCTTCCAACAGAGCCTGATCCTGATTGATGAATGCCAGAACCTGACGCCGCACCAGATGAAAACCATCATCACCCGTGCCGGCGCCGGTTCCAAAGTGGTGTGCCTGGGCAACCTGGCGCAGATCGACACCCCTTACCTGTCCGCGACCAGCTCCGGGCTGACTTACCTGACGGAACGCTTCAAAGACTTCCCGAACGGCGTGCACATTGCGCTGCAAGGGGTACCGCGTTCGATTCTGGCTGAATACGCCGAGTCCCATCTGTAACTGCAGCGAACCTGCGACGAAAAGCCCCGGATTTTTCACGAAGTCCGGGGTTTTTGTTTTGTGCGACATTTGCCTGCGTTAACGCGTCCCGGGTGCTTGT
>DATMUG010000170.1:0-3905 GCA_035563915.1 Pseudomonas sp.
CGGGCCTGCTGCGCAGTCCAGCGGGAGCAAGCTCCCTCGCCACAGGTTTTGCCTCAATTAAAGCGACTCCAGGCACCCCGCCAGATCATTCCCCAACTTCTCCAGCACCTGCTCATACCCCTGAGCCGTGGCCGGCGTGTATCCACCCAGCGCATCCAGCTCTGCCAGCTTCACCGGCAGCCCGGCCACCAGGGTTTCCGCCAGGCGCGGACGCAGCGGAGGTTCGCTGAACACGCAGGTCTTGCCGACTTCCTGCAACCGCGCGCGCATGGCCGCGACGTGCTGGGCACCGGGTTGAACCTCAGCGGCGACGCTGAAAACGCCCGCATGCTTGAGGCCGTAGGCATCTTCGAAGTAGTCGAAGGCTTCGTGAAATACGAAGTAGGGTTTGCCTTCAATACCGGCCAGACGTTTCTTCAGGCGCAGGTCGAGGGCGTCGAGGCGACCATCAAAGGCCTTGAGGTTGCTCTCATAACGCGCGGCGTTGGCAGGGTCGGCGGCGCTGAGGTCAGCGGCCATTTTGGTGGCGATCACCCGGGCATTGACCGGCGACAGCCACAAATGCGCATCCAGGCTGCCCGGACGGTGATCATGGTCATGTTCGTCAGCTTCTTCGGCGTGGGAGTGGCTGTCTTCGGCGAAACGACGCAGTTTCATGCCGGGCAAATCCTGCACGGCGACGCTGGGCAACGAGCGACCGTTCAGCACGCGCGGCATGAAGCCTTCCATGTCCGGCCCGATCCAGTACAGCAGATCCACCGATTGCACCTTGCGCACATCGGAAGGGCGCAAGGCATAGTTATGCGGCGACGCGCCGGGCGGCAGCAAGACCTCCGGAATCGCCACGCCATCCTGTACGGCGGCGGCAATCAACTGCAGTGGCTTGATACTGGTGAGGACCCTGACCTCGGCTTGCGCCTGACCGATCAGCAGAAAACTTGCGATAAAAGCGACAAAGATAGAAAAAAGTCGGGACACGATGACCACTCGGAGAGGCGAGAACGGGTAACATAATAACGTCTCTCACCAAACTCGTCGCCGCTCATGCCAAAAACTCCGATTGCCAGTCGCCCCCATGATCACTCTCATTGCGTGCACAGCGCTTTGTCCGAGGCCGACGCCTTGTGCGAAAAACAGGGCCTGCGGCTGACTGCCTTGCGTCGGCGAGTGCTGGAACTGGTGTGGCAAAGCCACAAGCCGCTGGGTGCCTACGACATTCTTGCGGTACTCAGTGAACAGGATGGTCGCCGCGCCGCGCCGCCGACGGTGTATCGCGCGCTGGACTTCCTGCTGGAAAACGGCCTGGTGCACCGCATCGCCTCGCTCAATGCCTTCATCGGTTGCAATCACCCGGCGCACGCGCACCAGGGCCAGTTCCTGATCTGCCGCGACTGCCACGCCGCCATTGAACTGGAACAGAAATCCATCAGCGACGCGATCATCGCCAGCGCCGCCGATGTCGGGTTTGTCGTCGAAGGTCAGACCGTCGAAATAGTCGGTCTTTGCTCGGGTTGCCAGGGGGCTTGATGAGCAATGCGTTGATCCGTCTGCAGCAGGTCGCTGTCACATTTGCTGGACAGCCCGTGCTGGACAACATCGAGTTGAGCGTCGAGCCGGGGCAGATTGTCACCCTGATCGGCCCCAACGGTGCCGGAAAGACCACGCTGGTGCGTGCCGTGCTGGGTCTTTTGAAGCCCGACAGCGGCACGGTCTGGCGCAAGCCGAAACTGCGGGTCGGCTACATGCCGCAAAAGCTGCATGTCGATCCGACCCTGCCGCTCTCGGTGCTGCGTTTTTTGCGCCTGGTACCGGGCGTGGACCGTGCGATGGTCCTGTCCGCACTCAAGGAAGTGGGCGCCGAGCACGTGATCGACAGCCCGGTGCAAAGCGTCTCCGGCGGCGAGATGCAACGAGTTCTGCTGGCCCGTGCCCTGTTACGCGAACCGGAGCTGCTGGTGCTCGATGAGCCGGTGCAAGGTGTCGATGTGGCTGGCCAGGCCGAGCTCTACAGTCTGATTACCCGCCTGCGTGACCGTCACGGCTGCGGCGTGTTGATGGTTTCCCATGATCTGCATCTGGTGATGAGCACCACCGATCAAGTGGTGTGCCTCAATCGCCATGTCTGCTGCTCCGGACATCCCGAGCAGGTCAGCGGTGATCCGGCTTTCGTCGAGCTGTTCGGAAAAAACGCACCCAGCCTGGCGATTTATCACCACCACCACGACCATGCCCACGATTTGCATGGCTCGGTGGTCAAGGCGCCCGCGGCGGGCCATAACCATGTGCACGGAGACAACTGCAAGCATGGCTGATTTCTTGCTCTACGCCCTGCTTGCAGGTCTGGCTTTGGCGGTGGTCGCGGGCCCCTTGGGGTCTTTCGTGGTGTGGCGGCGCATGGCTTATTTTGGTGACACCCTGTCCCACGCGGCGCTGCTGGGGGTGGCGTTGGGCTTCCTGCTGGATGTCAGTCCGACGGTCGCGGTCACGGTGGGTTGTCTGCTGCTGGCGGTGCTGCTGGTAACGTTGCAACAGCGTCAACCGCTGGCGTCCGACACGCTTTTGGGAATTCTCGCACCGAGCACCCTCTCCCTCGGTCTGGTCGTACTAAGCTTCATGCACGAAGTCCGGATCGACCTGATGGCCTATCTGTTCGGCGATCTGTTGGCGATCAGCCCGGTGGATCTGGCCTGGATCCTCGGTGGCAGCGCGGCGGTGCTGGTGCTGCTGGTAACCCTGTGGCGACCTTTACTGGCCATCACCGTGCATGAGGAGCTGGCTAAAGTCGAAGGCCTGCCCGTGGCAGGGTTGCGCATGGCGCTGATGTTGCTGATCGCCGTGGTAATTGCCGTGGCGATGAAAATCGTCGGAGTCTTGCTGATCACTTCGTTGCTGATCATTCCGGCGGCTGCGGCACAACGTCACGCCCGCTCGCCGGAGCAGATGGCACTGGGCGCGAGCCTGCTGGGCATACTGGCCGTGTGTGGCGGGCTGGCATTGTCCTGGTTCAAGGACACCCCGGCCGGTCCGTCCATCGTTGTGACGGCTGCCGCACTGTTTCTGCTGAGTTTTGTTCTGCCCCGTAGAGGGGTGTAGACTTGCTCGCTTTTTGCGCAAATAGAGAGTCGCAGGAATGAAGCTGTTCACCTCCCGTTATGTGCTCCTTGTCGCATTTTCATGGCTGCTGGGGGCATGCCAAAGCACGCCGCCCGCAGCCGAGCCCCCGGACGCGCGAGCGACAGCCATTGCCCAGCTTGAGCACAGCCTGGCCAGTAGCGAGCTGGCGACTGCCGAAGATCAACTGGCTGCCTTGCAGGCTGAATCGCCCAACGACCAATCCCTGGAGCAATACCAGCGGCAATTGGCCGAAGCCTATCTGATGCGCAGCCAGATCGTGCTGCAAAAAGGCGATGTCAACGCCGCTGCCACGGCCCTGGCCCGCGCCCGCGCATTGATGCCCAAGGCGCCCGCGCTGACCGGTGGCGTCAACGGTGCTGTCGCCCAGGCTCGCAAGGCTGAACTGGATAAAGCCGAAGCGCAGCTCAAGTCCGCCGAAGCCAAGCGCAAAGCCAAGGTCATTGACCCGGAGGCTGAAAGCACCACGGTGAAGCTGAATATCAACGATATGGGCAAAATGCGCCGTCAATTGGATGCCATCGCTGCCGATGTGGTGAATTTTCAGTGCGACGTGAGCATTCAGGCGCCGCGTACCGATGATTACCCTTGGCTGGCGAACCTGCTGACCAAGCGGGTGAACAAGCTTGATCCGCAGTTCGATCTGAAGCTGGAGCGACGGATTGATCGCAGCGTTCCGGCGCAGATGGTCTTGAGTCCGCGTAAGGCACCTTAAAAGCTTCGCGAGCAAGCCCGCTCCCACCTTTGAAATGCATTCCAATGTGGGAGCGGGC
>DATMUG010000171.1:0-10963 GCA_035563915.1 Pseudomonas sp.
TTTGCCGCTGTCCGCCGCCATGCTGGCTAACCTCGACTCCCTCGGTTATGCCCAGATGACGCCGATCCAGGCGCAGAGCTTGCCGGTGATCCTCAAGGGGATGGACCTGATCGCCCAGGCCAAGACCGGCAGCGGCAAGACCGCGGCGTTCGGTATCGGCCTGCTGAACCCGATCAACCCGCGCTACTTCGGCTGTCAGGCGCTGATCCTGTGCCCGACCCGCGAGCTGGCCGACCAGGTGGCCAAGGAAATCCGCCGTCTGGCCCGCGCCGAGGACAACATCAAGGTCCTGACCCTGTGCGGCGGCGTGTCCCTCGGCCCGCAGATCGCTTCGCTGGAGCACGGCGCGCACATCATCGTCGGCACGCCGGGCCGTATCCAGCAGCACCTGCGCAAGGGCTCGCTGGTCCTGCATGGTCTCAACACCCTGATCCTCGACGAAGCCGACCGCATGCTCGACATGGGTTTCTACGACTCGATCGAAGAAATCATCATGCAGGCCCCGGAGCGTCGCCAAACCCTGCTGTTCTCCGCCACGTACCCGGTGGGCATCAAGCAGTTGGCGTCGAAGTTCATGCGTAACCCGCAACAGGTCAAAGCCGAGGCGTTCCACGACGACACGCAGATCGAGCAGCGTTTCTACGAAATTTCCCCGGAAGAGCGCATGAGCGCGGTGACCAAGGTTCTCGGCCACTTCCGCCCGGCGTCCTGCGTGGCGTTCTGCTTCACCAAGCAGCAGGTTCAGGAAACCGTCGACCACCTGACCGCCAAAGGCATCAGCGCTGTCGGCCTGCACGGCGACCTGGAACAGCGTGACCGCGATCAGGTGCTGGCGATGTTCGCCAACCGCAGCACCTCCGTGCTGGTGGCCACCGACGTTGCCGCGCGCGGCCTGGACATCGATTCCCTGGACATGGTGATCAACGTCGAGCTGGCCCGGGATTCGGAAATCCACATCCACCGCGTCGGCCGTACCGGCCGCGCCGGTGAAAAGGGTCTGGCGATCAGCCTGGTGGCACCGTCCGAAGCGCAACGCGCGCAGGCCATCGAAGAATTGCAAAAGACGCCGCTGACCTGGGATCAGGTGGACAACCTCAAGTCCCAGGGCGGTGGTCCGCTGCTGCCGCAGATGAGCACCCTGTGCATCGCCGCCGGGCGCAAGGACAAGGTGCGCCCGGGCGACATCCTCGGTGCATTGACCGGTGAAGCCGGCATTCCCGGCACCCAGGTCGGCAAGATCGCGATTTTCGATTTCCAGGCCTACGTGGCCGTGGAACGCGGCATCGCCAAACAGGCCTTGCAGCGTCTGAACGACGGCAAGATCAAGGGCCGTTCGTTGCGTGTGCGTATTTTGTAAGCGATCTTCAACCTACGAAGATCCCCTGTGGGAGCGGGCTTGCTCGCGAATGCAATCTGTCAGTTGGCTTATAGGCTGACTGGCACACCGCTTTCGCGAGCAAGCCCGCTCCCACAATGGTTTTCGGGTGAATTTCAAATTTTGTGAGGACACCGTTTTGCGCTCTACCGAAGTCGTGATCATTGGCGCTGGCGCCGCAGGGTTGATGTGTGCACTGACCGCCGCCGGCCGTGGGCGCCAGGTGCTGTTGCTCGACCATGCCAACAAGGCCGGCAAGAAAATCCTGATGTCGGGCGGTGGGCGCTGCAATTTCACCAACATGTACACGGAGCCGGGCAATTTCCTCTCGCAGAACGCGCATTTCTGCAAATCCGCGCTGGCGCGCTATACCCAGTGGGATTTCATCGGCCTGGTGGCCAAGCACGGCGTGCCCTACCACGAGAAAAAGCTCGGTCAGCTGTTCTGCGATAACAAGTCCAGCGACATCCTCGACATGCTCTTGAGCGAGTGCGATCAGGTCGGCGTCAGCCTGCATCTGGACACTTCTATCCAGACCATCGAGAAGCTCGAAAAAGGCTACTTGCTGGACACCACGATGGGCCAGGTGACCTGTGAATCCCTGGTGATCGCCACCGGCGGCCTGTCGATCCCGACCCTGGGCGCCACCGGGTTCGGCTACCAGGTGGCCAAGCAATTCGGCCACCAACTGCTGCCGACCCGCGCCGGCTTGGTGCCCTTCACCATCACCGATCAGCTCAAGGCGCTGTGCACCGAATTGTCGGGCACCTCGGTCGATTGCCTGGTCAGCTGCAACGACCAGAGCTTCCGCGAGAACATTCTGTTCACCCACCGCGGCCTCAGCGGCCCGGCCATCCTGCAGATTTCCTCGTTCTGGGAATCCGGTGACACCGTTGAAATCAACCTGATGCCGGACCACGACGTACCGAGCTGGCTGCAACAGCAACAGGCCGAACGCCCCAACAGCGAACTGAAAACCCTGCTGGGGGAAATCTTCACCAAGAAGATGGCCAACCTGCTGGCGGACAACTGGTTCGTCTCCAAGCCGATGAAGCAGTACACCCACGCAGAAATGGCCGATATCGCCGAAAAACTGGCGAGCTGGAAAGTCGTGCCCGCCGGCACCGAAGGCTACCGCACCGCCGAGGTGACGCTCGGTGGCGTCGACACCAACGAAGTCTCGTCCAAGACCATGGAATCGCTGAAAAGCCCCGGCCTGTACTTCATCGGCGAAGTGCTGGACGTGACCGGGCACCTGGGTGGTTTCAACTTCCAGTGGGCGTGGGCCTCCGGCTACGCGGCTGCGCAGTACGTCTGAGCCAAGGCAATACCTATGGCAACACTATTGTGGCGAGGGAGCTTGCTCCCGCTGGGCTGCGCAGCGGCCCCAAAATAATCTCAGCCAAATGAAGATATTGTGAGTGCTGCTGCACTCAAGCGGGAGCAAGCTCCCTCGCCACAGGGCTTGATGGGAACCCGAGATGTTCGGTAAAGGAACAGATTTTGCTGCCTGATGTGATCGCCGCCATTGCGTCGGCGTCATCATTGGCTCAATTTAGCGGCATCGCCTCGGAAGGCCTTCGCACTTCATGTCATCGACTTCGTTCCGCCAGTCTCTGCGGCGTCTATGGGCGCTGGATAAGTTCAGCTACAGCGTGCGGGTGTTCATCGCCCTGACCGGCACGATGGCGCTGTGTTGGTATCAGGATGAAATGGGGCTGCTGATCCCCTTGTTCCTGGGGATCATCGCCAGCGCCCTGGCCGAGACCGACGACAGCTGGCAAG
This sequence comes from Pseudomonas sp., assembly GCA_035563915.1. Taxonomy (GTDB): domain Bacteria; phylum Pseudomonadota; class Gammaproteobacteria; order Pseudomonadales; family Pseudomonadaceae; genus Aquipseudomonas. The sequence continues at coordinate 3,161 of DATMUG010000171.1, forward strand.
GCCGTCTCAATGCACTGGCGGTGACGCTGGTCTGTTTTGCCGTCGCTTCGTTATCGGTTGAACTGCTGTTCCCCTATCCGTACATCTTCATCATCGCCTTCGCCCTCGCCAGCTTCTGCCTGACAATGCTTGGCGCCCTGGGCGAGCGCTATGGCGCGATTGCCTCGGCGACGCTGATTCTGTCGGTGTACACCATGATCGGCGTGGACCAGCGCGGTGGCGCGGTCATCGACGTCTGGCACGAGCCGTTGCTGCTGGTGGCCGGCGCGGCCTGGTACGGGGCCCTCTCGGTGCTGTGGCAGGCACTGTTTTCCAATCAACCGGTGCAGCAGAGCCTGGCGCGGTTGTTCCGCGAGCTGGGTTATTACCTGAAGCTGAAGTCTTCGCTGTTCGAGCCGATCCGGCAGATGGACGTGGAAGCCCGACGTCTGGAACTGGCCCGGCAGAACGGTCGCGTGGTCGCCGCGCTGAACGCCGCCAAGGAGATCATCCTGCACCGGGTCGGCAACGGTCGGCCTGGCTCGAAAGTCAGCCGTTATCTGAAACTGTACTTTCTCGCCCAGGACATCCACGAGCGCGCCAGCTCCTCGCACTACCCCTACAACGCCCTGGCCGAGGCGTTTTTCCACAGCGACGTGCTGTTCCGCTGCCAGCGCCTGTTGCGCCAGCAAGGCAAGGCCTGCCGGGCCCTGGCCGAATCGATCCAGATGCGCCAGCCGTTCATCTATGACGCCAGCTTCGCCGAAGCCTTGAGCGACCTGAACGCCTCCCTCGAACATCTGCGCATCCAGAGCAATCCGGCCTGGCGCGGCTTGCTGCGCTCGTTGCGGGCGTTGGCGGCAAACCTTTCCACCCTCGACCGCCTGCTCAGTGATGCGAGCAATCCCGATGCCCTGGCCGATGCCACCGACAGCAGCCTGCTCGACCGCTCACCACGCAACCTCAAGGACGTCTGGGTACGCTTGCGCACGCAGCTGACGCCGACCTCGCTGCTGTTCCGTCATGCCCTGCGATTGCCCTTGGCCTTGAGCATCGGCTACGCCATGGTGCATTTGATTCACCCGTCACAGGGTTACTGGATCATCCTCACGACGCTGTTTGTCTGCCAGCCGAACTACGGCGCCACCCGGCGCAAGCTCGGCCAGCGGATCATCGGCACCGCCATCGGCCTGACCCTGGCCTGGGCGCTGTTCGACCTGTTCCCCAACCCGTTGATCCAGTCGTGCTTCGCGATTGCCGCCGGGGTCGTGTTCTTCACCAACCGCACCACGCGCTACACCCTGGCGACCGCGGCGATCACCCTGATGGTGCTGTTCTGCTTCAACCAGGTGGGCGATGGCTACGGGCTGTTCCTGCCGCGTCTGCTCGATACCTTGCTCGGCAGCCTGATCGCGGGGCTCGCGGTGTTGATGTTCCTGCCGGACTGGCAGGGTCGACGCTTGAACAAGGTGCTGGCCAACACCTTGAGCTGCAACAGCATCTACTTGCGACAGATCATGCAGCAATACGCCGCCGGCAAAAGCGACGACCTGGCTTATCGCCTGGCCAGGCGCAACGCCCACAACGCCGATGCGGCGCTGTCGACCACCCTGGCCAACATGCTCATGGAGCCGGGACATTTCCGTAAGGAAGCCGATGTGGGTTTCCGCTTCCTGGTGCTGTCGCACACCTTGCTCAGCTATTTGTCCGGCCTGGGCGCGCACCGGGAAACCCCGCTGCCTGCGCACGTGCACGAGCAATTGATCGAGGGTGCCGGGGTGAAGCTGGCAGCGAGCATCGACGAAATCGCCCAGGGGCTGGCGAGCAAGTCCGCCATTGCGATTCAGAGCGACGAGGAAGAAGCGCTCGCCAATGAGCTTGAGCAAATGCCCGATGAAATCGATGAAGGCCAGCGGCTGGTGCAAACGCAGCTGGCGTTGATCTGCCGACAGCTGGGGCCGTTGCGCACGTTGGCGGCGCATTTGATCAAGGATACGAGCGAGGATTGAGAGCTTCACCAGCTCCTGTGGCGAGCGAGCTTGCTCGCGCTCGCTTGCGAAGCAGCCGTAAACCGGATGACTCGGCCTGTCTGGATCAATGTGCCGACTGGTTTTGGGACCGCTTCGCGCTCCAACGGGAGCAAGCCCCCTCGCCACAAAAAGCCCCTTCCACCTCACATCCCATGTTGTCTCAACAACCGCTGATAACTCCCATCCGCCTTCATCCTGGCGATCTCCCGGTCGAAACCGGCAACGATCTTTTCATGCTGAGGATTCTTCAGGCTGACCAGGATATGCAGGCTGTTCTCGCTCAGCGGTTTGGGCAGGAACTCCACGGCATTGCGCACCTTGGCGGATTCGCGAGCCAGGTAATAACGGGCGACGTATTCGTCTTCCAGCGTCAGCTTGACCCGTTCGGCGGCCACCATGCGCACAGCCAGCGCGAAGTTGTGGACTGGCACCTTCTGCAGTGATTCATCTGCATCGAACGCTGGCGAATAGGCGTAACCGCGTACCACAGCCACCGGATAGGTGTGCAGTTGCTCCAGGTTGTTGTATTCGATCAGCGCATCCTTGCGCTTGATGAAACGGATACGGTTGACCAGGTATTCGCTGGAAAACTGTCCGAGCCGGGTGCGTTCGTCGGTGTACCAGGCGTTGACCAGTACGTCATAGCGACCTTCACCCAAGCCCAGCAGGGCCCGGGCCCAGGGTACCTGTTCAAAATCACTGGCGAAGCCTGCCCGCGCCAGTGCGGTACTGACAATGTCCGTGGCCAACCCACCATTGACCAGCGTGGCGTCGGTAAAAGGCGGCCAGGCATCCGCCACCAGTCGCAGTTTTTCCGCTGACGCGTGTTGAACCAGCAACAGCCATCCAATCAGAGCAAAGACTCGATGCAATCGCGGCATGCTCGAAAATCCTTAGCGGGCGGGCCGCCCGACGTGTTTTCAGCTAAAACGCCAAGCCCCTTACCGGCACGCCCAGGCACAAAACATTGGTTCATTGAAGCCACTGCACATCGCCAGAATCCAGATTACACAAAGAAGATAGCGTCGCGCTAAATGAATGATGGCATTTTGGTCTTTATCACAGATTTCTCCGCCATAAAGACATCCATCGTTCGCGCGCTTAGTATCACGGGGACGTTTTCGGGGAATCAGAACATGACCATTGAATGGATCTGCAAGCACCACAGTGATTTGGGGGTACAGCAGCTGTATGCGATTTTGCAGCTGCGCGCCGAGGTGTTCGTCGTCGAGCAGCAATGCTTCTATCAGGACATCGATGGCCAGGATCTGGAGGGTGACACCTGTCACTTGATGGCCTGGGACGAGGACCGACTGGTGGCCTATCTGCGCCTGCTCGATCCCGAGCTACAGGGCGGTGACGTGGTGATCGGACGAGTCGTGACCGCACCCGCCAGCCGTGGCCAGGGGCTGGGGCATGAAATGATGGAGCAGGCGTTGAAACAGGTGGAAAAGCGCTGGCCGCAGATGCCGGTCTATCTCTCGGCCCAGGCTCATTTGCAGGGGTACTACGGGCGGTACGGGTTTGTGGTGGCGGGTGAGGAGTATGTCGAGGATGGCATTCCACACATAGGAATGCGTCGTCAGTAAGGGCCCCATCGCTGGCAAGCCAGCTCCCACAGGTTTCGTGTACACCTCGGACCCTGTGGGAGCTGGCTTGCCAGCGATGGCGTCATAACGGGCACCGAAACTTTCAGGGATACTCCAGCACCACCTTGATCTGCCGCAAATGCCGCTCGATCCATCCGCGATCGATCGCCCCCCAGTCGCGAATCCGATAGCGCCCGGCATGGTTGCGCGCCCCTTCTTCTTGCTCGAACTCGCAGACAATATCCAGATCCGCCAGCGCGGCGATGGTGTCCTGGGCCGTGCGCCGGGGCATGCCGGTGACTTCGGTCAATGCCGGGACACTGCTGGCCAGCCCGCTATCGATCAGGTACGCCACATACAGGCGACGATAGAAGCTGCTTTTGGTCTTGCTCACGTCCATCCATGCGCCTCTTGTTGTTAACAGGATCAAAAAATCGCAGCCTTCGGCAGCTCCTACATGGAATGCGATCTCTGGTCTTTTATTGCATATCCCGCCAGGTCAGGTACACCCGCACATCGAACTCGATCTGGTGATAGCCCGGCAGCATGTATTCGCACAATTTGTAGAACGCCTTGTTGTGATCCGATTCCTTGAAGTGCGCCAATTCGTGAACCACGATCATTTTCAGAAATTCGGCGGGCGCTTCCTTGAACAGCGAAGCGATGCGGATTTCCTTCTTGGCCTTGAGCTTGCCGCCCTGCACCCTCGAGATCGTGGTGTGCAGGCCAAGGGCGCGATGGGTCAGGTCCAGACGGTTGTCGAACAGCACCTTGTCGATGGCCGGGGCATTGCGCAGGTATTGCTGCTTGAGATCCAGTGCATAGGTGTACAGCGCCTTGTCGCTCTGCACCCCATGCTGCTCAGGGTAGCGCTTGCTCAGGTAGTCGCCCAGCCGACCTTCGGCGATCAGCTGGCGCACCTGATCCTGCAGCGAAGCAGGATAAGCCTGGAGGTATTTCAACGCGGTCATCACAAGCAACACACATGACGAAAAGGTCGCCAGTGTAGCGAATTCAAGGACTCAGCGCGCTCCAGTCGAAAGGCTGGGCAAAGCGATCGGCTTCTTCGGCCATCATCGGCCGCGCCACCAGAAAACCCTGCACGTACTCGCAACCATTGGCTTGCAGCCACTGATATTGCGCCGGGGTTTCCACGCCTTCGGCGATCACCAGCATGCCGTACCGCCGGCATAACTCGATGACATTACACACCAGCGCCGCGTCCCGTGAGGACTCCGGCAGCCGGGCGATCAGATGCCGGTCGAGCTTGAGCGTGTCCAGCTCCAGGTCACGCAAGTGCGCCAACGAGCACGGTCCGGAACCGAAATCATCGAGCGCCACCCTGACCCCCAGGTTACGCAGCAAGCGCAGCTGTTTGCGGGTCTCTTCCGGGTGGCGCATCAAGGCCTCTTCCGTCACCTCGACTTCCAGGTGACGGGGTTGCAGGCCGTGGCGCTCAAGCACCTGGCGCAACTCGGTCACCAGATTGGGCATGGAGAACTGCGTGCTGCTCAAGCTGACGCCCAACACCAGGTCCTCGGCAAACAGGGTCTCCCAGGCCTTGCGCTGCCCGGCGCCGCGCTGATAAATCCAGCTGCCCAGGCGGCTGATCAACCGCGCCTCCTCCAACAGGGGTAAAAACAGCCCCGGCGGCACGTCGCCGACACTGGGGTGTTGCCAGCGCAACAAGGCTTCGAAGCCACGAACCCGCCCGTCGGCAATGGCCACCTGCGGCTGGTAGACCAGGTTGAAGTCACGGTTCTCGATGGCGCTGCGAACGCTTTCTTCGAGCATCAGCCGGGAGCGGGCGCGACCATTCATTTCGTGATCGTAGAAGCGATATTGCTGCCGACCGGCGCGCTTGGCTTCGTACATGGCGATGTCGGCGGCCCGCAGCAAACCGTCCAGATCGGCCCCGCAATCGGGGTAGGTGGCAATGCCGATGCTCACGCCCAGGGCGATATCCAGGCCGTCGATCTGCTGACAGATCGAGACCCGTTCGATCAGTTTCTCGGCGATCCTCGATGCTTGCTCGGGGAATTCCAGGTCGAGCAACGCCGTGAATTCGTCTCCGCCCATGCGCGCGAGAATGTCGAGCGGCCGCAGACAGGCCTTCAGTTGCTCGGAAACCCAACGCAGCACGCGATCGCCGGCATCGTGCCCCAGGGAATCGTTGACCCGCTTGAAACCGTCGAGGTCCAGGTACATCAGCACCCAGGCACTGTCGGTGTGCTCACTGCGCAACAGCAGGTTTTCCACGGTCTGGTAGAAGCCGCGTCGATTGAGCAGGCCGGTCAGTGGATCGGTGACCGCCTGGAACTCGAGCTGCTGATGCAGATGGCGCACCACCGACATATCGAGCACCGTCACCACCATCGCACGCTGCTCCGCAGGCAGCGGCGCGCAGGACAGGGCCACGGGGACCTGCTGCCCCCGTGCGGTGCGTAGCAGTGCATCGTGCAGGCGAAGGGTTTCGCCGCGCTTGTAACCGTTCAGCAAATCCGAATCGGCCCACACCGGGATGTGCGGCTTTTGCATGAAATCCAGAAATTCCCTGCCCTGCAGCTCCTGCACCGTGGCATTGAGCAAGCGTGACATCGCCGGGTTCGCAAAGCGGATCAGGCCCTCCTCGTTCACCACCAGGATGCCTTCGGCAGCGTTATCGAGCACCGAGGCATTGAAGGCGCGGGCGACCTCCAGATCATGGCTCAGGCGCTGCAAGGCCCGGCGATTGCGCTGGTGCTCCAGCAACGCCTGGACCTTGGGCTTGAGTATCTGCGGGTCGAACGGTTTAAACAGATAATCCACGGCACCACTGGCATAGCCCTTGATCACTGCGTCCTGGGACTGCTCGTTGGCGGTCAGAAAAATGATCGGGGTCAGCCGGGTCCGCTGGCTGCCGCGCATCAGGCGCGCCACTTCAAAACCATCCATGCCGGGCATCTGCACATCCAGCAGGACCAGGTCGATGTCGTGTTCGAGCAACACACTGAGCGCCTCGAAACCCGAGGCAGCGGTGATGACCTGCCAGTCCTGGCGCTGTAACAACGCGCGCATGCTGATCAGGTTTTCAGGGTAATCGTCGACGATCAATAACGTTGAGTCGCCGTCATTTGGCGGGGATTGCGCGCATTCCATGCTGCTTCTCTTTGTTCGGGACGACAGGCCGGTTTCTCGTGAAAACCGGACAGATTCTGTGACTTCACTCTAGACCTGGATCCAGGAAAGCTGAAGCTATCAGCGAGCCATCATTAACGAAGGTGTTAATTTACCGACTAACGGTCACGCCTGAAAGCCACAAAAAACGCGAAGGATGGCCATTTAACAGTTTTTTGACGCCACAGACTTGCCAATGCCAGCATTAACAAAAACGTCTTCTACGCTTATAAAGGCCGCCCTCAAAGGCGCGTGTTAGAGCTTCTGGTACGGCCGTGCCGCAATAATTCGTGGAAGCTTCTCCCAATGATCGACCTCGCATCCTGGAACCTCAGCGTTCCAGTCGGCAGCCCGCCGTACACCGTAGAAACCTCCAAGCTGGTCAATGGCTACAAGAATCAGTATTTCCATTCCGATACCGGCACCCTGTTTTTCTGGGCCCCGGTGACGGGCTCACGCACGGAAAACGCCATCTATCCGCGCACCGAGCTTCGGGAGACCTACAGCAATGGCACCTTGAAAAACTGGTATTACCCGGACGCGGACAACACCTTGCGAGCCACCCTCACGGTGAATCAGGTGCCCAGCTCGGGCAAGATCGTCATAGGCCAGATTCATGCCTATGAAAGCCAAAAGCCGTTGGTGAAAGTCGAGTACCAGTACAAAACCAAGACCGAGACCGGCAACATCGTCGCCAAGGTGCGCATGCATCCCGACGACGCTGAGGGACGCGTGATCACTATTGCCACGGGGGTGAAACTGGACCGGGAGTTTTCCTATCTCATCCACCTGAGCCCGGGGGGCGCCCTGGGTATCAGCGCGGCAGGCTATCAATGGGACACCAACATCAGCGCGACATGGCGCGACAAACCGCTGTATTTCAAGGCCGGGGTGTATGTGCAGGACAACACCGGGTACACCAGCGAAGGCGGGAAAGTGACGTTCAGCAAGCTGGATATTGATCACAACAAGTAATGACCGATGAGGTCATTGTGGGAGCGGGCTTGCTCGCGAATGCGGTGTTTCAGACGCCATCAATGTTGAATGAC
>DATMUG010000172.1:0-11968 GCA_035563915.1 Pseudomonas sp.
ACGGCAAAAGATCGCAGCCTTCGGCAGCTCCTACGGAGTTATCCAACATCGGATACGGACGAACATGACCGAAGCATTCCTCACGCTTGTCAGCACCGCCCTGATCAACAACCTCGTGTTGCATTGGCCGCTGGGTGTCGATCCGTTGCTGGCCAGCCAACGCAGGCAAGTGCATGCCCTGGGCATTGCGACGACATGCCTGATGTTTATCGTCGGTCTGCTCGGCTACGCGCTTTATCAGTGGCTGCTGATCCCGCTGCACGCCACGTCACTTGCCCTTTTTGTATTCCTGCCTCTCAGCGTGCTGCTGATCAGCCCTTTGCTCACCGGCCTGTCAAAGATGTTTTCAACGCTGTCGTTCGAAGGCCTTTGGCCGCTGCTGCTGGGCAACGCCGGTGTGCTGGGCGTGACGATTTTCAATGAGCGCAACGATCAGGGGTTCCTGGGTGCCATAGCCCTGAGTCTGGGTGCCGGGCTCGGTTTCTGGCTGGTGCTGAACCTGTTCAACGATCTGCGTCAACGCACCATCGACAGCGATGTTCCCCTGCCATTTCGCGGCCTGCCCATCGACCTTATCGGGGCCGGCCTGATTGCAGTGGCTTTTCTCGGATTCAGCGGACTGATCAAAACATGAGTCTGATTCAACGCATCGACGCGCTCTTGCCGCAAACCCAATGCGGCAAATGCGGACATCCCGGATGCAAGCCCTACGCTGAAGGCATCGCCAACGGCGAGCCGATCAACAAGTGCCCACCGGGCGGCAACGAAACCATCATTGCCCTGGCCGAACTGCTGACCGTACCGGTACTGGAACTGGATGTGAGCCGTGGAACGGCCCCGGCGCAAATCGCCTATATCCGCGAAGCCGAATGTATCGGTTGCACCAAGTGCATCCAGGCGTGTCCGGTAGACGCTATCGTCGGCGCGGCCAAGCTGATGCACACGGTCATCATTGATGAATGCACGGGTTGCGATCTGTGCGTGGCGCCATGCCCGGTGGACTGCATCGAAATGCGGCCATTGCCGATAGCCACTGTTCTACCCATTGTCGGCGGCCTGGCGTTCAGCCTCGAAGAGCAACAAGCCCGCGCTGCCAAACGCAATCATGCACGGCGCCGCTTTGAACAACGCAACGCCCGACTTCAGCGTGAAGAGCAACTGAAGGCCGCTGAACGCCACGCCCGAGCGCAACGGGCCGCCCAGCCGGCTGCAACGACACTCGACCCAGTGCAGGCAGCGCTTGAGCGCGTGCGTGTACAGAAAGCCGCCAATGCCGATGCGGCGCTGAAAAAAGCCAAGATCGATGTGGCGATGAGCCGGGCGCAACTGACCAAATCCCTCAAGGCATTCGGTCATCCGCCGACCTTCGAACAGCAGTCGCAGCTGATTGTTCTGCAACAACAATTCGAGGCCGCCGAGCAGGCCCTGGCGCAACTGGAAAACGCCATGCCGCCCCCGGCTCCGACTCCCGCGGCCGCGCCTGCGAACAAGGCTGAATTGAATCGGGCGAAGATTCAGTTGGCCATGCGCCGCGCCGAGCTGAAAAAGGCTCAAGCCGCCCAGGCCTCCGCCGAGCAGATCGAAGCCCTGGAACGTGCACTCGACGAAGCCGAGCGCCTGGTGGACGCCCATGCCACCTCTTGAGTCGGTCGACACTCGCCTGCAACAGGCCATGAAACTGGTGCTCCTGGCGACGTTGCCGGGGATGCTGGCGATGTTCTGGTTTTATGGCTGGGGGGTGTTGATCAACCTGCTTCTGGCCGGCACCGGAGCCTTGATCGCTGAAGCAGCGGTGCTGCACTTGCGCAAACGTGCGCTCACGCCGACCTTGAGCGACGGCAGTGCCCTCGTCAGCGCTACGCTACTGGCACTCGCCCTCCCACCTTATTGCCCGTGGTGGCTCACCATCAGCGCTGCGGTGTTTGCCATGCTGTTCGGCAAGCACTTGTACGGCGGTGTCGGTAGCAATCCCTTCAACCCGGCAATGCTCGGTTTCGCCCTGGTGATGGTGACCTTTCCACAACCGATGACCCAATGGCCCGCGACCCATGGCATGGATCTGTGGGGTGGCCTGCAACAGGTCTTCGGTTTCGGTCAACAGCCGGACGCCTGGGTTCGGGCCACCGCACTGGATAGCCTGCGTATCAACAAAGGCCTGACCATGGACGAACTGTTCTCGACGAACCCTGCGTTTGGTCACTTCGGCGGTCGCGGCGTGGAATGGATCAACCTGGCCTTTTTCGCGGGGGGCGCCTTCCTCCTGCAGCGACGGGTGTATAGCTGGCATGCGCCGGTCGGCATGCTCGCCAGCCTGTTCATCATCAGCCTTTTGTGCTGGAACGGCTCGGGCTCCGATTCCAATGGCTCGCCGTTGTTTCATCTGCTCACCGGCGCCAGCATGCTGGGTGCGTTTTTCATCGTCACAGAACCCGTCTCCGGCGCCAGAAGCCCCGGTGCGCGATTGATGTTCGGGATCGGTGTCGGGCTGCTGACGTACCTGATTCGTACCTGGGGTGGCTATCCGGACGGGGTGGCGTTCGCCGTGCTGTTGATGAATCTGTGTGTACCGATGCTTGAGCGGCTTGGCGCCGCCAGACAGCAGCGAATTGCGCCATGAGCCGCCTGTCGAGCGTTGCCATTATCGGTTTGCTTGCCGTCCTGGGGATCGGCCTGACCTGGGTTGTGCAGCACAGCAGCACGCCGCAGATTGCAGCACAACAGCGTCTGATCGACAGTCGCAATCTGCTGGACCTGCTACCACTCGACAGCTACGACAATCAGCCGCTGGAGCAATCGCTCGTGCTGGAAAGCCCAATACTGGACAGCAGCACACTGCTGGCGGCTTTCCGTGCAACTAGAGCTGGCCAACCCTATGCCGTCCTGTTGCGTAGCCAGACCCAAGGATACGAAGGCAGCATCGAGTTGCTGATCGCCATCGATCTCAATGGCAGATTGATCGGTATCAAAACCCTCAAACAAGTGGAGACCCCGGGAATCGGCGCGCGGATCGCGCAATGGCCCAATGCCTGGCTCAAGCTGTTTTCCGGCAAATCCCTCACCGACCCGGGTGACAGCGGCTGGGCGTTGAAAAAAGATCAGGGACAATTCGACCAGATTGCCGGGGCGACCATCACATCGAGAGCCGTGATCAACGCCACCCACGATGCGCTGCGCTACTTCGATGAACACCGGCAACAACTGCTCGGGAGCTCTTCCCATGAGTAAATCACCGCTGCTACAGAATTCATTGATGCTCGCACCGCTGATCGGTGCCACCGGCTCACTCATGGCTGCGTTGGGCCTGTGGCTGATGTTCATGGTGGTGATCGGGGTGTTCGGCGGGGTGATGAGTGCGCTGCGGTCACGTTTGCATGCGTCAACGCATTTGATGGCAAGTGTGATACTTGCTACAACCCTGACCGGTTGTGCCCAGCTTTGTTTACAAGTCTGGTCACTGCAATGGCATCAACAGATTGGGATTTATTCGGCGCTGATCGCCTTGCAATGTGTCGTGCTGGAATACGGGGGATTCTTCCAGACCCACTGGCGAAATCGCCTGTACCTGTGTGGCCTGTTCGGCGCCTTGATGGTGGGCCTGGGTCTGCTGCGCGAACTGCTTGGCAACGGCACGCTCGGCGCTCATTTCTCGTGGCTGGCCGGGGGGATGCAAACGGAATGGCAAGGCTGGATATTGGCTGCCGACGGTGGCTTGCGTGTGGTCGCCCTGGCCCCGGGTGGCTTCATTGTGCTGGGATTGTTGGTCGCCGCGTGGCAGGCCTGGCACCGCCCAGGACCTGAATCATGATTGTTATAAAGGAAACGCACTGCCCATGAATGCCGCAAAACGCCTGGAAATATTTCGCAGGCTGCATGAAGACAATCCGGAACCGAAGACTGAACTGGCCTACTCGTCCCCCTTCGAGCTGCTGATTGCGGTGATCCTGTCGGCGCAATCGACTGACGTGGGCGTCAACAAAGCCACGGCAAAACTGTTCCCGGTCGCCAATACGCCAGCCGCGATTCATGCATTGGGGGTCGAAGGGTTGTCGGAATACATCAAGACCATCGGCTTGTTCAACAGCAAGGCGAAAAACGTGATCGAGACCTGTCGAATGCTGGTCGAGCTGCACGCCGGCGAAGTACCGCAGACTCGCGAAGAGCTGGAAGCCCTGCCCGGTGTGGGCCGCAAGACCGCCAACGTGGTGCTCAATACTGCGTTCCGTCAGCTGACGATGGCTGTCGACACCCATATCTTCCGGGTCAGCAACCGCACTGGCATTGCACCAGGCAAGAACGTGGTTGAGGTCGAGAAAAAGCTGATGAAGTTTGTGCCCAAGCAGTACCTGCTCGACTCCCATCATTGGTTGATCCTGCACGGACGCTATGTGTGCCTGGCCCGCAAGCCTCGTTGTGGCAGTTGCCGCATCGAAGACCTGTGCGAATACAAGCACAAGACCTCGGACGATTGAGTCTCTATTAGAGTTTTTGATATATCGATTGAAAAAATCTTTTTTACCCGCCGGGCGATTGTCGATATAAGGAGCGCCAAAGGCCTTCTTAGCCTGAGGTAATTAAATGAGCACTGGCAAAGAGCAATTGGACGTAGATGACGAATTCACTGCCGTTGAAGCTGATGAAGCTGAACCGGTTGTCGAAGTAGCGAAAACCAACCTGAGCAAACGCCGTACCATCGACAATCTTCTGGAGGAGCGCCGACTGCAAAAGCAATTGGCCGACTACGATTTTGACTTATGACACCTGAAAGCCTCCCGAAACGGAGGCTTTTTTCATTGTGCAGTTCTGGGATACTTGCCTGCTCATCACAACCGTCTCTCCCGGGATAAAATCACACTATTCCATTGCGTTGAGCCAGCTCAATCAAGTCGACCAGTGAGCGCGCGTTGAGTTTCAATAACAGGCGAGTCTTGTAAGTACTGACGGTTTTGTTGCTCAAAAACATCCCATCGGCAATTTCCTTGTTGGTCTTGCCTCTGGCCAACTGTTGCAACACCATCATTTCCCGCCCCGACAGACGATCCACCATCTCTGCCTCACTGGCGTTCCCCAGGCTCGCACGCACAGTATGCAAGGCCTGATTGGGAAAATAGCTGTAACCGGACAACACCGCCTTTATTGCACTGAGAAGTTCGGTCAAATCCTGCTGTTTGCATACGTATCCGGCGGCCCCCGATTGCATGCAGCGCATGGAAAAGTGCCCGGGTGCCTGGGAAGTCAATATCAGTACCTTGATTGGCATGGCCGCCGATGTCAGTCGCGCGATAACTTCCAGTCCGTCCAGCTTCGGTATCCCGATATCAAGAATGACAATATCCGGCGTAAACTCCCGTGCCAGTTGCAATGCATCCACGCCGTTATCGGTTTCTGCGACAACTTCGTAGCCATGACGCTCCATCAGCATACGTACCGCAAGACGAATGACGGGATGATCATCCACGATCAGCACTTTATTCATGGGCAGGTCCAATTTTCGCTGTTCGAATTTTTTGAGCCCGCACAATAGCCTAGTCGTTTCACCCGTTGCATGCCGCGCCCCCCGGCGACCTGCAGCGAGAGACATTCCCTACACTATTCGCGGATTTGTCCTACAAAAACATTGCGAACGCAGCGCCATAAAAACTGTACCCAAGGGGTTGAATATCTTGCTTGTCGGTTTTTACCTGCACTGAACGATCAGGATTAAAAAAACAAGAAGCGTGTGGCGGATAAGATTCACGGACATTATCAGCGTAAAACATTAACACCAGAAATATCACACACTAAGTATCCACTTGCTCTTACAGCAAAAAATCATACATGGATAATCATTAACAATACCGAACCCGAAACCCACCAACTACGCCATTAAATAAAACCAGTCAAATCCGGCATCGACAAAAATCATGAGTAATAAAAATGACAAAGTTTAAAAAGAGAATGACTAACCCTATGACAATCATCGCCGCATTCGCAACTCTGTCAGAAACCTCGGCGGCCATTTCCCTGCCTTTCCTCGATAACGATGAAAGAGAAATCTATGTCTGGTTCTTGATCAGCTTCCCGTTTTATCTACTGTTTCTTTTCTTCGCGACCCTCAACTTCAACTATCGGTCACTGTATTCGCCTTCGGACTTCGAAAAGGACGAACACTTCCTAAAAGCCATGGACGAAGTCGATCCAAAGACAATCAACCCGCCGGCGCAAGGGCCGCGATCCGGCGACTACCATTGCAGCGCTCAGGCACCGCCGGACGAATCCGCCTGTCAGCACATTCGCCTGCCCAAACAGCTCAAAGGCATGCACATCATCGATACACGCTGGATGAAAACCAGAAGAGAGCTCAGCACGTTGCTGAAGAGGATAGATAAGCCGCAGGAACGTAAAGCTCAGGCGATCCTGTTTCTCACCGACAACGCAATGGAAAAATGGCTGGGGGACAGCGTCTTGTTGTTTTCCAGGCGAAGCAATAAACGCAGTAGCGCCAAATGCTGCGTTGCTTACAACTTGAATTCAAAAAGGGTGACTGTCATGGATCCGCATGAGATCGCCATATCGTGAATTCAAACCAAAAAAAGTGGTGGCCCCACCAATGACGAAGCCACCACTTCATTTACAGGCTCAAGACACTCAGAACAGTTTCCGGCCCTTGTTTGCAGCAATACGCATGCGCAAGGCGTTGAGCTTGATGAAGCCCGCCGCGTCGGCCTGGTTGTAGGCGCCGCCATCTTCCTCGAAAGTCGCAATGTTGGCGTCGAACAACGAATCGTCGGACTTGCGACCGGTGACGATCACGTTGCCCTTGTACAGCTTCAGACGTACGACGCCGTTCACATTGACCTGCGACGCATCAATCATCTGTTGCAACATCAGACGCTCAGGACTCCACCAGTAGCCGGTGTAGATCAGGCTGGCGTACTTCGGCATCAGCTCATCCTTGAGGTGAGCCACTTCGCGGTCCAGGGTGATCGATTCGATCGCACGGTGGGCGCGCAGCATGATGGTGCCGCCCGGGGTTTCGTAGCAGCCACGGGACTTCATGCCCACGTAGCGGTTCTCGACGATGTCCAGACGACCGATACCGTGTTCACCACCGATACGGTTCAGGGTCGCGAGCACGGTAGCCGGGGTCATTTCAACGCCGTCCAGTGCCACGATGTCGCCGTTGCGGTAGGTCAGTTCCAGGTACTGCGGCTTGTCGGGTGCTTTCTCCGGAGAGACGGTCCAGCGCCACATGTCTTCTTCGTGCTCGGTCCAGGTGTCTTCCAGCACGCCACCTTCATAGGAGATGTGCAGCAGGTTGGCATCCATCGAGTACGGGGACTTTTTCTTGCCGTGACGTTCGATCGGGATCGCGTGCTTTTCCGCGTAATCCATTAGTTTTTCACGGGACAGCAGGTCCCATTCACGCCACGGAGCAATCACTTTTACGCCCGGTTTCAAGGCGTAGGCACCCAGTTCGAAACGAACCTGGTCGTTACCCTTGCCGGTGGCACCATGGGAAATGGCGTCAGCGCCGGTTTCATTGGCGATTTCGATCAGGCGCTTGGCGATCAATGGACGAGCAATGGAAGTACCCAGCAGGTACTCACCTTCGTAAACGGTGTTGGCGCGGAACATCGGGAACACGAAATCGCGCACGAATTCTTCGCGCAAGTCGTCGATGTAGATCTCTTTCACTCCCATGGCCTGAGCCTTGGCGCGTGCTGGCTCAACCTCTTCGCCCTGACCCAGGTCAGCGGTAAAGGTCACCACTTCACAGTTATAAGTATCCTGCAGCCACTTGAGGATCACCGAAGTGTCCAGGCCGCCGGAATACGCCAGAACGACCTTGTTTACGTCCGCCATGCCATCACTCCACGGGGTTCTACGGAAAGCCGGGAAGTCTACCGCTCATGCAGAATAAATTACAGTGGCGCGACAGCTTATGACGACGAAGCGACAGATTATGTCAAACGCGCGACGATGACCAATCGGTCAGGAAGTTGCCGAAGTGGCCTGTTTCGTGGTTTGAGGAGCCACTTGCTCCGGCGGCGCGCCCCGCTCCAGGCGTACTGCTACCCGACGGTTTTTCGCGCGATTGGCGTTGTTGGTGTTGGGCGCCAGCGGATAACTCTCACCGTGGAAGCGCACCGTGATCTGCGATTCCTGGATGCCATTGGCCTTGAAAAACTCCATGACGGCCAGGGCCCGGCGGCGAGACAAGTCACGATTGGTCAGGCGATTGCCGCCGTTGTCCGAGTGGCCGTCGAGCTCAATGCGATTAACCGTCGGATCGGCCTTCATGTACTCCAGCATCACTTGCAACCTGGATTTCGCGGCCGCATCCAACTCAATCCCCCCACCGGGAAAACCGATCTGCGACTGTTTCACCTGATCGAAATTCTGTGGCAACAGTTTGGCCACGCACCCCTGATAGTCGGCAAACGCCTTGTTGAATCTGACCGGCAACAGGCGCACTTCCGAGATTCGGCCATCCCCCGAGGCATGCCGAACCACTGGACTGCGACCATCAATCAAACCACTGATCAAACCTCCGGCCTGGGCCTGTGAACTGTTAAACAGCACATTGCCGCTGCCGAGACGCACCGTGCCCAGATTGATATCGCCCCGCCCGGGTTGCCAGGGGGCAGCGGCGGCCAGCAAAGTGGCCGAACCACCGCCCATCATCGCGTTGTAGGCATTGAGCCGAAAGGTCGCCTGCTCACCGGCACGACGCACGAACTGCCCCGAGCCGAAGTCGGTGATCGGTTGTGTCAGGCGGCACTCGAACTTGTCGCCTTCGACCGTCCACTCGATGCTCTCCAGACGGGTCTGGAAAGTGAGCGCCATTGCGGGAAGGCTGGCAAACACACTGAGCAAGGCTAAATAACGCTGGCGCACGGGAGGCTCCACTGGCTTCTACAACACAAAGACCGACACACAGATGTTTACGGCATACCTGTTGGATATCGGAAGCTTCCGGCAAAACTTGATAGCGAGTGCCTGCAAGAGTCTTTTCCGGTAGCATTCCCATCAGTTTGACCCGCCTGGAATCCCCTCATGTCCGACCGCCTGACCCTGCTGCGTCCCGACGACTGGCACATTCATCTTCGCGATGGTGCCGTGTTGACCAATACCGTCGCGGATGTCGCGCGCACCTTTGGTCGCGCCATCATCATGCCCAACCTGGTACCTCCGGTCCGCAATGCGGTCGAGGCCGACGGCTATCGCCAGCGGATCCTCGCTGCCCGCCCGGCCGGCAGCCGGTTCGAACCGCTGATGGTCCTGTACCTGACCGACCGCACCCAGCCTGAAGAAATCCGCGAAGCCAAGGCCACCGGTTTCATTCACGCCGCCAAGCTGTACCCGGCTGGCGCAACGACCAACTCGGATTCTGGCGTCACCAGCATCGACAAGATCTTTCCTGCACTTGAGGCCATGGCCGAAGTGGGAATGCCCTTGCTGATCCACGGTGAAGTCACCCGTGGCGATGTCGATGTATTTGACCGCGAAAAAATCTTCATCGATGAGCACATGCGTCGTGTAGTCGAGCGCTTCCCGACTCTCAAAGTCGTGTTCGAGCACATCACCACCGCTGACGCCGTGCAGTTCGTCAATTCGGCTTCGGCCAATGTCGGCGCCACCATCACCGCACATCACCTGTTGTACAACCGCAACCACATGCTGGTGGGCGGGATTCGGCCGCACTTCTATTGCCTGCCGATCCTCAAGCGCAACACGCACCAGGAAGCCCTGCTCGACGCCGCCACCAGCGGCAGCGAGAAATTCTTCCTCGGCACCGACTCGGCGCCCCATGCCCAGCACGCCAAGGAAGCCGCCTGCGGTTGCGCCGGCTGCTACACCGCTTTCGCGGCGATCGAGATGTATGCCGAAGCCTTCGAACAGCGCAATGCGCTGGACAAGCTCGAAGCCTTCGCCAGCCTCAACGGCCCAGGCTTCTATGGCTTGCCGGTAAACACCGATCGCATCACCCTGGTTCGCGAAGAATGGACCGCCCCAAGCAGCCTGCCGTTTGGCGAGCTGACCGTTATCCCGCTGCGCGCCGGTGAAAAACTGCGCTGGCGCCTGCTGGAGGAACACGCGTGAGTGAAGACCATTTCGACGACGAACTGGACGGTCAAGGTGGCGGGGGGGGTTCCCGTCATCCAATGGCTGCCAGATTCCGTGGTTACCTGCCCGTAGTCGTCGACGTAGAAACTGGTGGCTTCAACTCGGCCACCGACGCCTTGCTGGAGATCGCGGCGACCACCATCGCCATGGATGAAAAGGGTTTTGTTTACCCCGATCACACCTACTTCTTCCGGGTCGAGCCCTTCGAAGGCGCGAACATCGAAGCGGCGGCACTGGAGTTCACCGGGATCAAGCTCGATCATCCCCTGCGCATGGCCGTGAGTGAAGAGACCGCCCTGAACGATATTTTCCGTGGCGTGCGCAAGGCGCTGAAGGCCAATGGCTGCAAGCGGGCGATTCTGGTCGGCCACAACAGCAGCTTCGACCTGGGTTTCCTCAACGCCGCCGTTGCGCGACTGGACATGAAGCGCAACCCGTTTCACCCGTTCTCCAGTTTCGACACCGCGACCCTCGCCGGCCTGGCCTATGGTCAGACGGTGCTGGCCAAGGCGTGTCAGGCAGCCGATATCGACTTCGACGGTCGCGAGGCTCACTCTGCTCGTTACGACACCGAGAAGACGGCCGAGCTGTTCTGCGGCATCGTGAATCGCTGGAAGCAAATGGGTGGTTGGGAAGATTTCGACGATTGATTTGTTGCCCATAAAAAAACCGGCCTTGATGGCCGGTTTTTTTATGCCTGGAACAAACCTTACAGAGCAGCAGCGTGCTCGGTCAGGTAGGCCGCAACGCCTTCTGGCGAAGCGTTCATGCCCTTGTCGCCTTTTTTCCAGTTGGCAGGGCAAACTTCGCCGTGCTCTTCGTGGAATTGAAGAGCGTCGACCAGACGCAGCAGCTCTTCCATGTTACGGCCCAGTGGCAGGTCGTTGATGATCTGCGAACGGACAACGCCTTTGTCGTCGATCAGGAACGCGCCACGGAAAGCAACGCCGTCAGCGGACTGAACGTCGTAGGCCTTCATGATTTCCTGCTTGATGTCGGCAGCCATGGTGTAACGGACTTCGCCGATACCGCCATTGTTGACCGGGGTGTTACGCCAGGCGTTGTGGGTGAAGTGCGAGTCGATCGAAACAGCGACCACTTCAACGTTACGGGCCTTGAATTCCGACATACGGTTGTCCAGAGCGATCAGCTCGGACGGGCAAACGAAGGTGAAGTCCAGTGGGTAGAAGAACACCAGGCCGTATTTGCCTTTGATAGCCGAGGACAGGGTGAAGCTGTCTACGATCTCGCCATTGCCGAGTACGGCCGGTACGGTGAAGTCAGGGGCTTGTTTGCCTACGAGTACGCTCATTGGATATCTCCTGGTGTAGAAACGTGAAAAACCGGGTTTGCGCCAGCCTGCCACCCTGAAGCGACAGCCCTGTGACACAACGCCCTTTCGAAAAGACCGGCCATCATACACTGCGTATTTGGACTGGCCTTAACGGTTTTTCCACTGGAGATAAAAATCGCGATGGCGAATTGCCTTGGCGGATTGCGAACCAAAACCGTTCGTCAGCCATGGAAAAAAGCTTCGACCAAGTACTTTGACAATCATTCTCGTTAACATTAAGATCCATCGCATTCGAGACATAAACAAGCGACGGTTTTCACTTATGTATGTTTGCCTCTGCACTGGCGTCACCGACGGCCAAATCCGCGATGCGATCTATGAAGGATGCTGCAGCTACAAGGAAGTCCGCCAGGCCACCGGCGTTGCCAGTCAATGTGGTAAATGTGCGTGCCTCGCCAAGGAAGTGGTCCGCGAGACCCTGACATCGATGCAGACAGCTCAGGCCGCAATTCCCTTTCCTGCAGAATTTACAGCGGCATAAAAAGCTGCTTAATTAAAGAACCGGAC
>DATMUG010000173.1:0-2677 GCA_035563915.1 Pseudomonas sp.
CCGAGTTCTAACTGAGGAATACGGTCAAAATGTGGGAGCGGGCTTGCTCGCGAATGGGGGCGACTCGGTCTTAGACTTGCCCCTGAGCCCCTTCAAACCACGCCAGCTTCTCGCGCAGTTGCACGACCTCACCCACGATCACCAGTGTCGGCGCATGCACTTCATGCTCCGCCACCAGTTTTGGCAGGTCCGCCAAGGTGCCGGTAAACACTCGCTGATTGACCGTGGTGCCCTGCTGGATCAAGGCCGCCGGGGTATCGGCGCCGCGACCATGCTGGATCAGCTGTTCACAGATGATCGGCAAGCCCACCAGGCCCATGTAGAACACCAGAGTTTGCGCCGGAGCCACCAGATCGGCCCATGGCAGATCAGTGGAACCGTCCTTGAGATGGCCGGTGACAAACCGCACCGACTGCGCGTAATCGCGGTGGGTCAGCGGAATCCCGGCATAGGCCGCGCACCCACTGGCTGCGGTGATACCCGGCACCACCTGGAACGGGATGCCCTGGGCCGCCAGTTCCTCGATCTCTTCCCCGCCACGACCGAAGATGAACGGATCACCGCCCTTCAACCGCACTACGCGCTTGCCGGCCTTGGCCAGGTCCACCAATTGCTGGTTGATCTGATCCTGCGGTACGGCGTGATCGGCGCGACGCTTGCCGACGTAGACCCGCTCGGCATCGCGACGGCACAGTTCGAGAATCGCCGGCGCGACCAGGCGGTCGTACAGCACCACGTCGGCTTGTTGCATCAGGCGCAGGGCGCGGAAGGTCAGCAGATCCGGATCACCGGGGCCTGCGCCTACCAGGTAGACCTCACCGGTTGCCACTGGCGCCTCGCCATCCACTTTTGCTTGCAGCAGACGCTCGGCTTCGGCGCCCTGCCCGGCCATTTGCCGATCGGCAATCGGGCCCTGGAACACGTCTTCCCAGAACGCCCGGCGTTGCTGGACATCCGGGAACAGGTTTTTTACCTGATTGCGAAAACGCGCAGCCAGACCGGCCAGTTGACCGTAGGTGGAAGGTATCCAGGTTTCGATCTTGGCGCGGATCAAGCGCGCCAGTACCGGTGCATCGCCGCCGCTGGACACGGCAATGATCAACGGCGAGCGGTCGACGATGGCCGGGAAGATCACGCTGCACAGGGCCGGCGCGTCCACCACGTTGACCGGCACGCACCGCCGATGGGCATCGGCGGAGACTTGCGCGTTCAGCGATTCGTCATCGGTGGCGGCGATGATCAGCCCGCAACCGTCCAGATCTGTTTCGACATAGCCGCGCAACAGGCACTCGCCATCGCTGGCGGCAACAAGCTCGCGCAGTTGCTGTTCGATTTCAGGTGCGACCACCCGCAGCAGCGCACCGGCATCGGCCAGCAGGCGGGATTTGCGCAAGGCAATTTCCCCCCCACCGACAACCAACACACGACTGCCGCGCAGGTTGTGGAACAGCGGCAGATATTTCATTTAACCGATGACCTCGAGGCCACCCATGTACGGCTTGAGTACGTCTGGCACGCGGATCGAACCGTCGGCCTGCTGGTAGTTTTCCAGCACCGCAACCAAGGTACGACCGACCGCCAGGCCGGAGCCGTTGAGGGTGTGAACCAGTTCCGGCTTGCCGGTTTCCGGGTTGCGGAAACGCGCCTGCATGCGGCGGGCCTGGAAGTCGCCGCAGTTGGAGCACGAGGAAATTTCGCGGTACTTGTCCTGGCTCGGAATCCACACTTCCAGGTCGTAGGTCTTGACCGCGCTGAAGCCCATGTCGCCGGTGCACAGCGCCAGGGTGCGATAAGGCAGTTGCAGCAGTTGCAGGACTTTCTCGGCGTTGGCGGTCAGGCTTTCCAACGCTTCCATCGACTTCGATGGCTCGACGATCTGCACCATCTCGACCTTGTCGAACTGGTGCTGACGAATCATGCCGCGGGTATCACGGCCCGAAGCGCCGGCTTCGCTACGGAAGCACGGAGTATGAGCGACGAACTTGATCGGCAGCAGTTTCGAATCGACGATTTCACCGGCCACGATGTTGGTCAGGGACACTTCGGCGGTCGGGATCAGGTACAGATCGGCTTCGCCTTCACGAGCGATCTTGAACAGATCCTCTTCGAACTTCGGCAACTGACCGGTGCCTTGCAGCGCCGGCGCCTGGACCAGATAAGGCGTGTAGGCTTCTTCGTAGCCGTGCTCGGTAACGTGCAGGTTGATCATGAATTGCGCCAGAGCACGGTGCAGACGGGCGATCGGGCCACGCAGCAGGGCGAAGCGTGCACCAGACAGCTTGGCGGCGGTTTCAAAGTCCAGCCAGCCAAACTTCTCGCCCAGGGCAACGTGGTCCTGGACCGGGAAGTCGAAGGCGGTCGGCGTGCCCCAGCGGCGCACTTCGACGTTGCCGTCCTCGTCTTCACCGACCGGTACCGATTCGTGCGGCAGGTTGGGGATACCGAGCACGATCGAGTCCAGTTCGGTCTGGATCGCGTCCAGTTCAGTCTTGCCGGATGCCAACTCGCCCGCCATGCGCTCGACGTCGGCCATCAACGGCGCGATGTCTTCGCCGCGCTGCTTGGCCTGACCGATGGATTTGGAACGCGCGTTACGCTCAGCCTGCAGTGCTTCGGTGCGGGTCTGGACGGTCTTGCGCTGTTCTTCCAGCGCTTCGATGCGCGCGGTATCCAGGGC
>DATMUG010000174.1:0-4339 GCA_035563915.1 Pseudomonas sp.
GACGCACCGCCTTCGCGAGCAAGCCCGCTCCCACAGGGGACTTGAGTTAAATTCAGATTAGGTGCCGGACAAAAAGCCCCCGCAACCGCAGGGCCGACGGGGGATTTAGACGGCGAAATTACATCTCCACCTGCGTCCCCAACTCAATCACCCGATTCAACGGCAGATTGAAGAAGCGCAAGTTGCCGTTGGCGTTCTGCAACATGAAGGCGAACAGCGCCTCGCGCCAGCGAGACATGCCGACCAGTTTGGAGGCGATGACCGTTTCTCGACTCAGGAAGTAGGTGGTACGCATCGGGCTGAAATCCAGTTCAGCCAGATGACACAGCTTCAACGCCTGCGGCACGTCTGGCTCGTCGGTGAAACCGAAATGCAGGATGACCCGGAAGAACCCTTCGCCGTAGGAGTCGACTTCGAAACGCCGGTTCGGCGGTACCCGCGGGATGTCTTCGTACACCACCGTCAGCAGCACCACTTGCTCGTGCAACACCTGGTTGTGCAACAGGTTGTGCAACAGTGCATGGGGCACCGCGTCCGGCCGCGCGGTGAGGAACACCGCAGTGCCCTGCACACGATGCGGCGGCTGCACGGCGATGCTGCTGATGAAGATATCCAGCGGCAGCCCGCCTTCATCGATTCGGTCCACCAGCAACTGCTTACCGCGCTTCCAGGTGGTCATCAGCACGAACAGCGCGAGACCGGCGATCACCGGGAATGCGCCGCCCTGAACGATTTTCGGCACGTTGGCGGCGAAGTACACACCGTCTACCAGCAGAAACCCGAGACAGACCGGCACCGCGAGCACCGGTGGCCACTTCCACAGCAGCAACATCACCGCCGACACCAGGATGCTGGTCATCAGCATGGTGCCGGTCACCGCCACGCCGTAGGCCGAGGCCAGCGCATTCGAGGATTCGAAACCCAACACCAGCAGCACCACGCCAACCATCAGCGACCAGTTCACCGCGCCAATGTAGATCTGGCCTTGCTCGGCACTGGACGTGTGCTGGATGTGCATGCGCGGAATGTAACCGAGCTGAATCGCCTGGCGAGTGAGGGAGAAGGCCCCGGAAATCACGGCTTGGGAGGCAATCACCGTCGCCATCGTCGACAGCGCCACCAGCGGGATCAACGCCCAGTTCGGCGCCAGCAGATAGAACGGGTTGCGCGCGGCTTCCGGATCACCGAGCAACAGCGCACCCTGTCCGAAGTAGTTCAACACCAGCGCCGGCAGCACGAGGATGAACCAGGCCCGGGCGATCGGCTTGCGTCCGAAGTGGCCCATGTCGGCGTACAGCGCTTCGGCACCGGTCAACGCCAGCACCACCGCGCCGAGGATCGCCACACCCATGCCCGGGTGCACGATGAAGAAACGCACGCCCCACACCGGGTTCACCGCCTTGAGCACTTCTGGATGTTGCAGGATGCCATAGACCCCCAGCGCCCCGAGCACCACGAACCAGGTGACCATGATCGGGCCGAACAGAATGCCGATGCGCGCGGTGCCGTGGCTCTGAATCAGAAACAGCCCCACCAGCACCACCAGCGACAGTGGCACCACCCAATGGTCGATGCCTTCGAACGCCAACCCCAGGCCTTCAATGGCCGACAATACGGAAATCGCCGGCGTGATCATGCTGTCGCCATAGAACAGCGCCGCGCCGATCAACCCGCACACCACCAGCAGGGTGCGCAGCTTCGCATGCCCCGCCGCCGCTCGCCGGGCCAGCGCGGTCAAGGCCATGATCCCGCCTTCGCCCTGGTTGTCGGCGCGCAACACGAACATCATGTATTTGATCGACACGACCCAGATCAGCGACCAGAAAATCAACGCCAGAATGCCCAACACGCCGTCATGGTTGACCGGCACGCCATAGCCACCGGAAAACACCTCTTTGAGGGTGTACAACGGGCTCGTGCCGATATCGCCATAAACCACCCCGACCGCCGCCACCAGCATGCCGATCGGCTTTGCCGCCGAATGCCCGGCGCCCGCCGCGTGACTACTTGCCTGACCCATCCAACACTCCTGATATCCAGACCGGCTTCTTCGAACGAAGCACTAAGCTTTTTAATGCAGCATGCGCTGTTTTACCCCTTGTTACAGACGTTTTGTTGACTGTAAAAAATCGGTAAAGCCCAACGGCGCGAAGCATAGCGCAGCACTCGTCGTATTTCCCTGCATAAAGCTGGTCAAGTGAACGTCTCATCGATAGAATTGCGCACTTTTTGATCAGAGGCGCAAAAAAGCGTCCGTCTGTCGCCTTGCCCTTGTCGGCTGGAGGCGTCACAAATACCGAGGTTAGACATGTCCACCACTCCTGCGCCGGCCAATCCAAAAGTTGGCTTCGTATCCCTGGGTTGCCCCAAAGCACTGGTCGACTCCGAGCGCATCCTGACCCAACTGCGCATGGAAGGTTATGACGTTGTGTCCACCTACCAGGACGCCGATGTCGTGGTGGTCAACACCTGCGGCTTCATCGACTCGGCCAAGGCAGAGTCCCTGGAAGTGATCGGCGAAGCGATCAAGGAAAACGGCAAGGTGATCGTGACCGGCTGCATGGGCGTGGAAGAAGGCAACATCCGCGACGTTCACCCAAGTGTGCTGGCCGTGACCGGTCCGCAACAGTACGAGCAAGTGGTCAACGCCGTGCACGAAGTCGTGCCGCCGAAGCAGGATCACAACCCGCTGATCGACCTGGTGCCGCCGCAAGGGATCAAACTGACCCCGCGCCACTACGCCTATCTGAAGATTTCCGAAGGCTGCAACCACAGCTGCAGCTTCTGCATCATCCCGTCGATGCGCGGCAAGCTGGTCAGCCGCCCTGTGGGTGACGTGCTCGACGAGGCCCAGCGCCTGGTCAAATCCGGCGTGAAAGAGCTGCTGGTTATCTCCCAGGACACCAGCGCCTATGGCGTCGACGTGAAATACCGCACCGGCTTCTGGAACGGCGCGCCGGTGAAAACCCGCATGACCGAACTCTGCGAAGCCCTGAGCACCCTCGGTGTCTGGGTGCGCCTGCACTACGTTTACCCGTACCCGCACGTCGACGAGCTGATCCCGCTGATGGCCGCCGGCAAGATCCTGCCGTACCTGGACATCCCGTTCCAGCACGCCAGCCCGAAAGTGCTCAAGTCGATGAAACGCCCGGCGTTCGAAGACAAGACCCTGGCGCGCATCAAGAACTGGCGCGAAATCTGCCCGGATCTGATCATCCGCTCGACGTTCATCGTCGGTTTCCCCGGCGAAACCGAAGAAGACTTCCAGTACCTGCTGGACTGGCTGACCGAAGCCCAGCTCGACCGCGTCGGCTGCTTCCAGTACTCGCCGGTAGAAGGCGCACCGGCTAATGATCTGGATCTTGAAGTCGTACCCGATGACGTCAAGCAGGACCGTTGGGAGCGCTTCATGGCGCACCAGCAGGCCATCAGCTCGGCGCGCCTGCAAATGCGCATCGGCCGTGAAATCGAAGTGCTGGTCGATGAAGTCGATGAGCAAGGCGCGGTCGGCCGCTGCTTCTTCGATGCCCCGGAAATCGACGGCAATGTGTTCATCGACAACGGCAGCAACCTCAAGCCAGGCGACAAGGTCTGGTGCAAGGTGACCGACGCTGACGAATACGACCTCTGGGCCGAGCAGATCTAAACGCTGAAAATACGAAAAGCCCCGCTCTTTTAACGAGATGCGGGGCTTTTTTACGTCTATCGTTTGGTGGATGGAAAGGACTTACGACTTGAACAAGACGGCAATCAATACCAGGGAGCAGCCGGCCATGCGCCACCATTCGGTCATACACACGCCGAAACTGAGCGACTACGAAGAACTGACCCGAGTCTGGGAAGCGTCAGTGCGCGCTACCCACGACTTTCTGCCGGACAGCTACATCGAGCTGCTAAAGAATCTGGTGCTGACCCGCTACCTCGACGCGGTGATGCTGATCTGCACCCGGGACTCACGCCAGCGCATCACAGGGTTTGCCGGGGTCGCGGCGGGCAAGATCGAAATGCTGTTCATCGACCCGGCGCATCGCGGGCAGGGCCTGGGCAAGCAGTTGCTACGCTATGCCATGGAGCATCTGAACGCCGACGAACTGGACGTCAACGAACAGAATCCGCAAGCGCTGGGGTTCTATTTCAAGCAAGGGTTCGAGGTGATCGGCCGCTCGGAAGTCGATGGCATGGGGCAGCCGTATCCGTTGCTGCACATGCGTTTTCGTCAGAATCAGCAATGTTCAAAACATGGCTGACACAACACGGCACAAATGTGGGAGCGGGCTTGCTCGCGAAGGCGGTGTGTCAGTTGATGATATGTGTCTGACATACCGCCTTCGCGAGCAAG
>DATMUG010000175.1:0-6575 GCA_035563915.1 Pseudomonas sp.
CTTTGCGGCGGATACCGGAAAAACCACGGCTCAGGCTGTTGACCTTGAGCACCATGATCAGGCGGCACAGCGCATCGCTGATCGGCTCGCCGACACCGGCGGCGTGGGACAGCACCAGCGAGCGCTGCAGGTTTTCCAGGTCGGCGCTGGCGATGCGGGTCGAAGCCAGCAGGCCGAAGCCGGTGTTGATGCCGTAGGCGGTACGGTTTTCCGCGAGGATCTGTTCCACACAGGCGACGCTGGCTTCGATCTGGGCCGAGGCGCTGTTGTCGAGGGTCAGTTTCACCGGCTGCTGATACACATCACGCAGCTGGGCAAGGCTCAGCTGGCCGGGAATCAGGTTTAGCGCAGTCATTTTTGGCTCCTTGTGAGAGTTGTCATACCAGACGCTCCGGAGATATCCGTTGTCCGTCGCTTCCCGCCTTTTGAGCGGGCTGGCGCCTTGGCACGCTGGTGTAGGGAGAATCAGTGCAAATTCGGCAAGGCTTTTTGCAGCAAGGCCGAGTCCTTCAATACGCCCGCCGCGGCTGCAATGTCAGGCGCCAGCCAGCGGTCCTGATCGTAGGCCGGTACGCGCTCGCGCAGCAGACGCCACGCCGCATCCGTACCGGCGCCGAAACGTTGTTCCTTGAGGAATTCGAAGGCCTGGGCCGCCAGCAAGTACTCGATGGCGAGAATCTGCGTGCAATTTTCCAACGCGCGATGCAGCTTCAGCGCGGCGTTGGTGCCCATGCTCAGGTGGTCCTCCTGCAGGCCCGAAGTCACGTAGTTGTCGAGCACCGCCGGTTGCGCCAGCTGACGGTTTTCCGCACACAGGGAAGCGGCGACGTACTGCACGATCATCATTCCGGAGTTTACCCCCGGATTGGCCACCAGGAAGGCTGGCAGACCACTGACGTGCGGGTTGATCAAACGGTCCAGGCGACGCTCGGCGATGGAGCCGATTTCCGCCATGGCAATGGCCAGCAGATCCGCCGCCAGGGCGACCGACTGGCCGTGTGGGTTGGCCTGGGACATCACGCGGAAGTTGTCCGGCGTGCCCAGCAACAACGGGTTGTCGGTACAACCATTGAGTTCGATTTCGACTTGTTTGATCGCATGCTCAAGCTGATCGCGAGCGGCGCCGTGCACCTGCGGAATCGAGCGGATGCTCAGGGCGTCCTGAGTCCGAATACCCTTGCTTTGCGCGATCACTTCGCTGCCGTCGAGCAGCGCCCGCAGGTTGATGCCGACCTGCTGCATGCCTCGATGCGGCTTGAGCGCGATGATCTCGGCATCGAACGCGGCGATCTGCCCGCGCTGGGCCTCGAAGCTCATGGCGCTGATCACATCGGCCCATTGCAAAAGGCGTGTGGCGTCGGCAATGGCCAGACAGCTGAGACCGCTCATGCAAGGTGTGCCGTTGACCAGGCACAGACCATCTTTCGCACCCAGTTGAACCGGTTGCAGGCCTTCTTCGGCCAGGGCTTGTTGCGCGGAAACGATTTGCCCGCGATAGCTGACGTTGCCGACGCCCAGCAACGTGATACCGATGTGGGCCATGTGGGTCAGGTAACCGACCGAACCCTGGGAAGGCACTTGCGGGGTGATGCCACGGTTGAGCAGCGCCAGCAGGGCTTCGACAACCTGACGATGAATGCCGGATTTACCTTGGGAATAATTACGAATGGCCGCACACATGATCGCGCGGGTCTGTTCATCAGCCAGTGGCGCGCCAACGCCACAGGCATGGCTGAGCAGGGTGTTGCGCGACAGTTGGCTGAGTTGTTCATCTTTAAGCGAAACGTTGGACAAACCGCCCAGGCCGGTGTTGACGCCATAGGCGCGCTCGCCGCTGATAACGATGCGCTGGACAATCGCCTGCGCATTGTCGATACGTGCCCAGACCTGCGCCGACAGCTCGAGCTGTGCACCATGGCGAGCGACTGCGACGACATCCTGCCAACGCAGCGGGGCGTCGGCGATAACGATTTTTTCAGCCTGGGACATCTGATGCCTCATAAAAAATTCATGGATGCATGACATCTGTGGCGAGGGAGCTGGCTCCCGTTCGACCGCGCAGCGGTCGCAGATTTTTGGGGCCGCTGCGCAGCCCAACGGGAGCAAGCTCCCTCGCCACAAAAAGCGTTCAACCTTTAAACCACCGCCGCCCGCCGCTGTACGAACCGGTCGACATACTCATCCGCCGGCGAATGCAGGATCTCTTTCGGCGTGCCGACCTGGATCAGGCGGCCGTCCTTGAGGATCGCGATGCGGTTGCCGATACGCACGGCCTCGTCGAGGTCGTGGGTGATGAAGACGATGGTCTTGTGCAGGGTCTTTTGCAGCTCCAGCAACTGGTCCTGCATTTCCGCGCGGATCAGCGGATCGAGGGCGCTGAACGCTTCGTCCATCAGGATGATGTCGGTGTCCGCCGCCAGGGCGCGGGCCAGGCCCACACGCTGACGCATACCGCCGGAGAGCTGGTGCGGGTATTTGTTTTCGTAGCCCTTGAGGCCTACGGTGTTGATCCAGTGCAGCGCACGCTCGTTGCACATGGCCTTGCTTTCACCACGGATTTTCAGGCCGTAGGCGACGTTGTCCAGCACGCTCTTGTGTGGCAACAGGCCGAAGCTCTGGAACACCATGCTGATCTTGCGACGGCGAAATTCGCGCAGGGCTTCCATGTCGTATTGCAGGATGTCCACGCCGTCCACCAGGATCGCGCCGCTGGTCGGGTCGATCAGGCGGTTGAAGTGGCGCACCAGGGTGGATTTGCCGGAACCGGACAAGCCCATGATCACGAAAATTTCGCCGCTGCCGATGCTCAGCGACAGGTCATTCACGCCGACCACGCAGCCGGTCTCGGACAGCACCTGATCCTTGGTCTTGCCCTGGCCCACCAGGGCCAGCGCGTCCTTGGAGCGGTTGCCGAAAATCTTGAAGACGTTTTTGACTTCAATTTTGCTTACGGTTGCGTTGTTCATTTGCTCACCTCATGCCGTGCGCGACCGTACGCCTGTGTAATGCGGTCGATCACCACTGCCAGAATCACGATCGCCAGACCCGCTTCCAGGCCACGACCGACGTTGAGGGTCTGAATCCCTACCAGTACGTCTTCCCCCAGGCCGCGGGCACCGATCATCGAGGCGATCACCACCATCGACAGGGCCATCATGGTCGTCTGGTTAATCCCGGCCATGATGCTCGGCAGGGCCAGCGGCAGCTGCACGCCGAACAGTTGCTGCCAGCGGTTGGCGCCGAAGGCGTTGATCGCTTCCATCACTTCACCGTCGACCTGGCGAATGCCCAGATCGGTCAAGCGGATCAGCGGCGGCGCGGCGTAGATCACGGTGGCGAAAATCGCCGGGACCTTGCCCAGGCCGAACAGCATCAGTACCGGGATCAGGTACACGAAGCTGGGCATGGTCTGCATGATGTCCAGCAGCGGCATCAGGATCGAACGCAGGCGATTGCTGCGCGCCGAGAGAATGCCCAACGGCACACCGATCAGCACCGAGATGATCGTCGCCACCAGCATCAGCGCCAGGGTTTGCATCAGCTTGTCCCAGAGGCCAACCGCACCCACCAGGAACAGCAAGCCGACAATGACCGCCGTGGTCGCCACTTTGCGGGTTGCGTGCCAGGCAATGCCGGCCACGATGGCCAGCATCAGCCACCAGGGCGCCGCACGCAGCAGGCCTTCAAGATTGACGATGGCCCACAACAGGGTGTCGGAGATGTGGCGGAACACATCGCCGTAGTTGGTGACCAGCGAATCGACCCAACCGTTGACCCAGTCGGCGATGGAAAAGGTAAAGCTTTCGGGAAACATAAGAGACTCTCAATCAAGGGGTTGCGATCAAGCATCCGACTGCCGTTGCCGGCAGTCGGTGAAGCTCAACCTACAAGGCCGCGTCGATCTTTTTGGCTGCGTCTTCGCTCACCCACGCGTGCCAGACTTCAGGATGTTCCTTGAGGAAGATTTTCGCCAGTTTTGGCGACTCGATACGTTCCTTGCTCATGCGTCCCAGGTTCTGGTTCAGCAGGTCGATCGGCAGGTTGACCTTTTCGAACACGGTCACCAGTTCCGGCGCTTCGTCGTGGAAGGTCTTGGACAGGCCGACCTTGATGGTCACGCTTTTGTTCACGCCCGGTTTTTCTTCGAGCTTCACGGCGTCGACCAGGCCCATCAACGGTGTTGGCGACCAGTAGTAGAACAGGATCGGCTCGCCGCGCTTGTAGCTCGACAGCACCGCGGCATCCAGCGCGGGACCGGTGCCCGG
This sequence comes from Pseudomonas sp., assembly GCA_035563915.1. Classification (GTDB taxonomy): domain Bacteria; phylum Pseudomonadota; class Gammaproteobacteria; order Pseudomonadales; family Pseudomonadaceae; genus Aquipseudomonas. The sequence continues at coordinate 4,266 of DATMUG010000175.1, forward strand.
GCGGAAGTTGGTGTAGCTGTTTTCCAGGCCGTAGCTTTTGAGCATTTCGCTGTTGTCCAGCTCACAGGTCCAGCCGGCCGGGCAGTTGTAGAAACGGCCCTTGGCTGGCTCTTCCGGGTCCTTGAACAAGGTGGAGTACTTGCCCAGGTCGGCGATGTTTTTCAGGTCCGGCGCCTTGGCTTCCAGCTTGCGCTTGGCGTCGCCTTCGATCACGTAGCGCGGCACGTACCAGCCCTCGACCGCTCCCACGACAGGCGCGCCGACACCGACGACCTTGCCGGCCTTCTCGGCCTTGTTCCAGACCTCGCTGCGGCCAACCCACTCCTCGGCAAACACCTGGATGTCATTACTGCTCAGGGCGTTTTCCATGGCGATGGAATTGCCCGGCAGGCTGTCGGTCTTGCAGTCGTAGCCTTTTTCCAACACGACTTGCAGCACGTCGGTCAGCAACATGGCGCTTTCCCAGTTCAGGCCGGCGAATTTCACCGGTTTGCCCGACTCGCACCAACCCGCCGCCTGAGTGGCGCCGGCGCTGGCCAGCAGGCCCATGGAAAGCAGTGTGGTCAGCAGGGTCTTGTTCGATTTCATTGTTGTGACGCTCCTAATCATGAATTGGCTTACGGCAGTCAAGAGGCATCCAGCCCTGTCTACGTCCAATCAGGCCTGCGCCGCAGCGCGCCCTGTCACGTTTTTTTCAGGTTGTACAACGCTGTCCTGCTCGACCGGCAGAATCAGTTGATCGGGCACTGTGCCGTGCCATTTTTTGGCGCACACGTAATACAGGGCCGCGGGAAGCACCAGACCGATGATCCAGGAAATATCCACGTCACCCAGGGCTGCCACCAGCGGACCGGTATAGAACTTAGTAGAGATGAACGGTAACTGCACCAGCACGCCAAACACGTAGACACTGATCCCCAGCAGGTTCCAACGGCCATAGCGACCGTTCGGATCAGCCAGCGCCGGTACGTCATAGCGCTCTCGGGTGATGCAGTAGTAGTCCACCAGGTTGATTGCGCTCCATGGCGTGAAGAACGCCAGCAGGAAGAGGATGAACGACTTGAACGCACCGAGGAACGAGTGCTGGCCGAGCAAGGCCATCAGGGTCGCAGCGCCGACGATGGCCAGCACGAAGACCAGGCGTTGCAAGCGCGAGACCTTCAGCTCACCACGGAAACCGCTGATGATGGTCGCGATGCACATAAAGCTGCCGTAGGAGTTGAGCGTGGAGATGGTGACCTTGCCGAACGCGATGCTGAAATACAGCAGCGCAGCGGTGGCACCACTGCCAGCGAAACCCACGATGTAAGCCACTTCATGGCCGGCGTATTGGCTATTGGCGGAAGCGGCGGCAAACACACCGAGGATCATCGCCACCTGCGCGCCGATGACTGAACCGGCGCCTGCGGCGAAAAAGGTTTTCACCGAAGACGTCTTGCTCGGCAGGTAGCGCGAATAGTCAGCCACATAAGGACCGAAGGCGATCTGCCAGGACGCCGCGAGCGATACCGCCAGCAGGAAGCTGCTCCAGCTGAAATGGCGGATTTGCATGAGCGCGCCGACATCGGTCTGGCTCACCAGGCGGCTGAACAGATAGAAGAAGGCAATGACACCGATGACACTGGCAACACGCCCAATCCAATGGATCACTCGATAGCCCAGCACCGTCACCAGTACGATGACACTGGCGAAGATGAGGATACCGACGGTGTCGCTGACCCCGAACAACTGGCCCAGCGCCTGACCGGAAAGCACGGTGCCGGTTGCGGTAAAGCCCAGGTACATCAGGCACACCAGCACGATCGGGATCGCCGCACCGTAAACGCCGAACTGCACCCGGCTGGAAATCATCTGTGGCAGGCCAAGCTTTGGCCCTTGCGCGGCATGCAGCGCCATGACGCCGCCGCCGAGCAGTTGACCGATCAACAGACCGATCAACGACCAGAACACATCACCGCCCAGCACCACGGCCAGGGCCCCGGTGACAATCGCGGTGATTTGCAAATTGGCACCCATCCACAGGGTGAACTGGCTGAACAGACGCCCGTGTCTTTCCGCTTCCGGGATGTAGTCGATCGAGCGTTTCTCGATCAACGGTTTGTTGCCTGCACGCTCGTCAGTGACAGCCATGGTTCAACCTCTGTGGATTGTTATTGAAATTGTCGTTAAACCGCTTTTTGTGGGAGCGGCGGTGCGGCGATCCGACTTGCTCGCGAAGAGGCCGGCACATTCAACATTTGTGCTGGCTGACCCGCCGCATTCGCGAGCAAGCCCGCTCCCACCCAGAGCGGATCCCACACGTTCAGGGTT
>DATMUG010000176.1:0-6198 GCA_035563915.1 Pseudomonas sp.
CCTACAAGGTGTATGTGCAGGAGCTGCCGAAGGCTGCGATCTTTTGCTCTTTAGAGACTGGCGTCAGTTCCAGCCAGCCCGGTCCATCATGCGAATCGCCTCGGCCTGGCGCTTACCGGCGACTTCAACGGGCAAGGTATCGGCGATGAACTCGCCCCAGGCGGCGACTTCCGCAGAGGGTTTCACGGCCGGGTTGGCCGGGAATTCCTGATTGACGTCAGCGAAAATCTTTTGCGCCTCAGGTGTCGTCATCCACTCCACCAGGGCCTTGGCCGCCTCCGGATGTGGGGCGTGTTTCGTCAGGCCGATACCAGACAGGTTTACATGCACGCCTCGATCTGCCTGGTTCGGCCAGAACAGCTTCACCGGCAGCTCAGGCTTCTGCTTGTGCAGGCGACCGTAGTAGTAGGTGTTGACGATGCCGACATCGCATTGACCGGCATTGATCGCTTCCAGTACCGCAACGTCGTCGGAGAACACGTCGGTGGACAGGTTGTTGACCCAGCCCTTGAGGATTTTCTCGGTTTTCTCGGCGCCGTGGGTTTCGATCATGGTGGCGGTCAGGGACTGGTTGTACACCTTCTTGGCCGTGCGCAGGCACAGGCGACCTTCCCAGTTCTTGTCGGCCAGCGCTTCGTAGGTGGTCAGTTCGCCTGGCTTCACCCGCTCGGTGGAATAGGCGATGGTCCGCGCCCGCAGGCTCAGGCCGGTCCAGGCGTGGGAAGCCGCGCGGTATTGCAGCGGAATGTTGGTGTCGATGGTTTTCGAGGTGAACGGCTGGAGGATGCCCATTTGTTCGGCTTGCCAGAGGTTACCGGCGTCAACGGTGAGCAGCAGGTCGGCGGAGGCGTTCTCGCCCTCGGCCTTGATCCGCTGCATCAGCGGCGCTTCCTTGTCGGTGATGAACTTCACCTTCACGCCGGTCTTGGCGGTGTAGGCATCGAAGACTGGTTTGATCAGCTCGTCGATGCGCGAGGAGTAAACCACCACTTCATCGGCGGCCTGGGCGGCGGTGCTGCCGATCAGGGTGAGGGCCAGTGCGGTCAGAAGACGCTTCGGTGCCAACATGGGAGCGGTCTCTCGATTGAAAAAATGAGGCCAAATGATAAGGACTCACATTTACCACCTCAATCAAACAGTTCGCGGAGGAGTTACCAGATGTTGCACAACCCGGGGCTTGATGGTGAATGTGCCGACGCCTTCGCGGGCAAGCCCGCTCCCACAGGTTATGTGTCGCTCACAGATTCCGTGTACAACTCGACCACTGTGGGAGCGGGCTTGCCCGCGATGAGGCCATCAGCCACAGCGAAGATGTCAGGCCTTGGCCAGCGCTGGCAAATCACCGGTCAGTCCGAGCGCCTCGCGCACAAACAGCGCCTTGGCCTCGGGTAGCCGGTCAACCATCTTCAACCCGGTATTGCGCAACCAGCGCACGGCCAGAGGATCGGCCTGAAACAGACGCTCGAAACCTTCCATGGCGGCCATCAGCGCCAGGTTGTGGGGCATGCGTCGGCGCTCGTAACGGCTGAGCACCTTCACATCCGCCAGCCGCTCACCGCGACCTGCCGCCTGCAGCAGCACTTCGGCCAACACCGCCGCATCGAGGAAACCCAGGTTCACACCCTGCCCGGCCAACGGGTGAATGGTGTGTGCCGCGTCGCCGATCAACGCCAGTCCTTCGGCCACGTATCGCTTGGCGTGGCGTTGACGCAGCGGCACGCACAGGCGCGGATCGGCGTTGAGCACACTGCCCAGCTGGCCTTCGAAGGCCCGCTCCAGCGCCTTGCAGAATTCCTCATCATCCAGCGCCATCAGGTGTTCTGCTTCACCCGGCGTGGTCGACCAGACGATCGAGCACCAGTCGTGCTGCCCGTCGCGTTCCAGCGGCAGGAATGCCAGCGGGCCGTTATCGGTAAAGCGTTGCCAGGCGGTCATTTGATGAGGTTTGGAGCAGCGCACGCTGGTGACGATCGCGTGATGCAGGTAATCCCACTCCCGTGTCGCCATGCCGGTCAGGCGCCGAACCGCTGAATTGGCACCATCGGCCGCGATCACCAGCGGCGCGCGCAAGGTGCGGCCATCGGCAAGGGTCAGCAGCCAGTCGTCGCCGGAGCGGCGCATCTGTTCAAGGCGGGCATTGGCCAGCAACCCGAGGTCACAGTCGTGCAAACGTTCGAGCAAGGCGTCCTGGACCACGCGATTTTCGACGATGTGGCCCAGCACATCGGCATGCACGCTGGCCGCCGAAAAGTGGATTTGCCCGGTGCCGCTGCCGTCCCACACCTGCATGTCGCTGTAAGGGCTGCTGCGCCGGCCGGCGATGCCCTCCCAAACGCCCAGGCGCTGGAGAATGCGTTGACTGGCGATAGATAACGCGCTCACCCGCGGCTCGAACGGGGCCTGGGCATCGAAGGGTTTGACGCTTAGGGGACTGCCGTCCAGCAGCAGGACTTCCAGCCCGCTGTCCTGCAACGCCAGCGCCAGGGCGCTACCAACCATTCCGGCTCCGACAATCAGCAGATCTGCGCGCATTTCCATGCTTTAAGCCTGTCTCGCTTGCGGCTTGAGCCGCACGTAAAGGGTTTTTCCGACACGCGTCACCGGGTGGCCGGCGCCGTCGTGGGTATCGATCAGCCAGTTAGACATTGGGACGCGTACCCAGGCCCATGGCCTGCCGGGCGAACCAGCGCTTGGCAGGCGGTAGCAGATCAAGGCCGAGCAAACCGAGGTTGCGCCCCAGGGACACCAAAGGCTGCGTGCTGCCGAACAGACGCGTGACCTGATCGGAGAAACCGACGGTGAGGTTCTGATCCAGACGCTGATGCTCTCGATAGGCCTGCAGGGTCGCGAAGTCGCCCAACGGCTGTTCGCTGGCGAGCAACGCATCGGCCAGGGCCTGGGCATCGCGCAGGGACAGGTTGAAACCCTGGCCGGCAATCGGGTGCAGGCTGTGCGCGGCATTGCCGAGAATCGCCAGATGCGGGCGCACCTGTTCTTCGGCTTCCACCAGCGACAGCGGGTACAGGTGGCGCGCGCCGACCTGTTTCAGGCTGCCCAGCCGATAACCGAAAACCCCCTGCAGCTCGCTGAGAAAACTGCGTTCATCGAGCGCGGCCAAACGTTGCGCGTCCATGCCCAGGCGGGTCCAGACCAAGGCGCAGCGGTTGTCCGGCAGTGGCAGCAGCGCCATCGGGCCGTCGTCGGTGAACCGTTCGAACGCCATGCCGTTGTGGGCTTCGCTTGGCGTGATGTTGGCGATCAAGGCGCTCTGGTTATACGCGCGTTTTTTGATGCCGATGCCCAATTGTTCGCGCAGGCCGGAGCGGCCGCCATCGGCGAGTACCGCGAGGTCGCAGTCGAGGGTGGTTTCATCGTTGAGTGTCAGCCGGTAACCGTCGGTGAGCGGCTCCATGCGCGTGACTTCCGCCGGGCAATGCCAGTGGATCACGTCCTTGTCCAGGCCTTGCCACAGGCATTGGCCGAGCCAGGCGTTTTCCACCACGTAGCCCAGCGCCGGGACACCTTCTTCCATCGCCGACAGTCGCGCCGTGGAAAAACGCCCCCGGTCGGAGACGTGAATCTGCTTGATCGGTTCGGCGCGGCGGGAGACCTCCGGCCAGAGGCCCAACCGCTGGTAGATCTGCCGGGAGCCAAAGGACAAGGCCGTTGAGCGCGCGTCGTAGCTGGGCTGATAGCTTTCGCCCGGGGCAAATGGCTCGATCAGCACGATTTTCCAGCCACGGGCCTTCGCCCCTGCCTGCAACGCCATCGCCAGGCTCGCGCCCACCAAACCGCCACCGATGATTGCCAGGTTGAATCGACTCATGCCGCTTGCGTCCTTGCCTGAGCCATCAGGGCCTCGATCTCGGCGACCGTTTTGGGCACGCCTTTGGTCAGGATTTCACAGCCGTTTTTGGTGACCACTACGTCGTCCTCGATGCGTACACCAATGCCGCGCCATTTCTTTGCGACGTTCTGGTTGTTCGGTGCGATATAGATACCCGGTTCCACAGTCAGCGCCATGCCGACTTCCAGCACACGCCATTCGCCCCCGACCCGGTATTCGCCAACGTCATGCACGTCCATGCCCAGCCAGTGCCCGGCGCGGTGCATGTAAAACGCTTTGTAGGCTTCGCTGGCGATCAGCTCATCGACGTCGCCCTGCAACAAGCCCAACTCCACCAGACCGGTGGTGATCACTCGAACCGTGGCTTCGTGGGCCTGGTTCCAGTGCTTGTTCGGGGCGATTTCGGCAAACGCCGCTTCCTGGGCGGCGAGCACCAGTTCGTAAATCGCCCTCTGTTCCGGAGAATACTTGCCATTGACCGGCCAGGTGCGGGTGATATCGCTGGCGTAGCAGTCGATCTCGCAACCGGCATCGATCAAGACCAGGTCGCCGTCCTTGAGCACGGCGTCATTCTGCTGGTAATGAAGGATGCAGCTGTTGCGTCCTGCCGCGACGATCGAGCCATAGGCCGGCATCTTCGCTCCGCCCTTGCGGAACTCGTAATCGAGCTCGGCTTCCAGGCTGAACTCGTGCAACCCGACGCGGCTGGCTTGCATCGCGCGCACGTGTGCCTGGGCGGAAATCCGCGCGGCCTCGCGCATCACCTTCACTTCTGCTGCCGATTTATACAGGCGCATGTCATGCAGCAGGTGATCCAGGGCAACGAATTCGTTGGGCGGCTGGGCGCCGAGGTTCGCCTTGGAACGGATCACGTTGATCCATTCCATCAAGTGGCGATCGAACTCCGGATTGCTGCCCATGGCCGAATACACCCGGTCCCGGCCTTCAATCAGGCCCGGCAGAATGTCATCGATGTCGGTGATCGGGAACGCGTCGTCGGCGCCGAAATCGCTGATCGCGCCCTCCTGCCCGGCGCGCAGGCCGTCCCACAGCTCGCGCTCGGCGTTGCGTTCGCGGCAGAACAGGATGTATTCGCCATGCACGCGCCCCGGAATCAGGACCAGCACTGCCTGTGGCTCGGGAAAGCCGCTGAGGTACTGAAAATCGCTGTCCTGGCGGTAGACGTGTTCGACATCACGATTGCGGATGGCCACCGCGGCGGCGGGCAGGATGGCGATGCTGTTGGGTTCCATCTGCGCCATCAGGGCCTTGCGACGACGGCCGTATTCCGATTTCGGGATATGAATCATGGGCAGATGGCGTTCCCTGGCGTTGATTAGTGCAGCGACGGTTTGGCAGCCGCCGGTTGGTCCGCTTTCCGGGTTTCGGAGAACAGCAACAGCGGCGCGACGCGCAGGTACTCCATGACTTCCATGTAGTCGGTTTCGCCGTCTTCGGATTCTTCCAGGGCGTCTTGCACCTGGGAAATGGCCGCCAGGTCCTGCAACACTTCGGTGGCCTCGGTGCTCAGCATGCTGCTGTCACGGCAGTTCAGGCCGAAACCGCTGAGGAAGCCCTGGCACCATTGGCCCAGTGCAGCAGCGCGATCGGCCAGCGGGGCATCGTCGGTTGGCAGGAGCAGGACGACAGTGACGTCTTCGCCGGTGAGTTCGCCCTTGACCATCTCTTGCAGGCCGATCAGTGCCGCTCGAACGTTGTCCTGCGGTTCGGTTTCCAGCAGCTCGGCGGCATCGACCAGCCAGCTCTCATGGTCGAATCCCGCACCGGCGCAGCTGCGACCGAGCAAGAGGCCGTGCAATTCGGCTGGCGAAACATTGTGACCGCTGGAAGTCAGCAGGGTGGCGAAGGCTTGGTACGGAGAATTCTGAATGGGCATGGGCAGCTAGGCGCCAGACGGCGCTATGTCTAGAATGAAGGCCTTGTATCCTACATCGACTACCCCTGTAGGAGCGAGCTTGCTCGCGATGGTCGCCAACGATAACGCTGGGTGCCTGACTCCCTGTGGCGCTCTCGGGCTCATCGCGAGCAAGCTCGCTCCTGCAGGGAGTCGCCTGCTACCACCCATCAGACGAACAGTGGACACAATGGAAGACACCGACCTGCAAGCGCTGATGGCCAGACTCGAACTGCTGATTACCCGAGTCGAGCAACTTAAGAGCCAAAACGGACTCTTACTGGCACAGGAAAAAACCTGGCGCGAGGAACGCGCTCACCTCATTGAAAAAAACGAAATCGCCCGGCGTAAGGTCGAATCGATGATTTCGCGCCTCAAGGCCCTGGAGCAAGACTCATGAGTTCAAGCAATAGCGTTACCGTGCAGATCCTCGACA
>DATMUG010000177.1:0-7742 GCA_035563915.1 Pseudomonas sp.
CACGGCCCAGCGGGAGCAAGCTCCCTCGCCACAAGGCGTCCGGTTACAGGGCTTTTTCGAAGATCTTCGAATTACGCTGATAGTTGTACAGCGACGCCCGCGCCGACGGCAGGCGCTCTACACTGCTTGGCGCAAAGCCGCGTTCGCGGAACCAGTGGGCCGTACGGGTGGTGAGGACGAACAGGGTTTTCAACCCTTGAGCCCTGGCACGGGTTTCGATGCGCTCGAGCAGCTCATCGCCGCGACCGCCATGCCGGTACTCCGGGTTCACCGCCAGACAGGCCAGCTCACCGGCGTCCGAATCGGCAATCTGATACAACGCCGCGCAGGCGATGATCATGCCTTCACGCTCGACCACGCTGAACTGCTCAATCTCGCGCTCCAGCACTTCGCGGGAACGCCGCACCAGAATCCCCTGCTCTTCCAGCGGGCTGATCAAATCCAGCAAGCCACCCACGTCTTCGATGGCCGCTTCGCGCACCACTTCGAATTGCTCCTGGGCCACCAGCGTACCGCCACCGTCGCGGGTAAAGAGCTCGGTCAACAGCGCGCCATCCTCGGCGTAGCTGACGATATGACTGCGGGCCACGCCGCCGCGACAGGCTTCGGCCGCCGCATCCAGCAGCTCCGCCTGATAGTTGTTGCCCAGCCGCTGCAGATGCGCCGGCACCTGTTGCGGACGCAGCTCGCGCACCAGTCGCCCGTGCTCATCGATCAAACCTTCCTCGGCACCGAACAGCAGCAGCTTGTCCGCGCCGAGGTCGATGGCCGCGCGCGTGGCAACGTCTTCACAGGCGAGGTTGAAGATTTCGCCGGTCGGGGAGTAGCCCAAGGGCGACAGCAGCACGATGGAACGCTCATCAAGCAGGCGATTGATGCCCTTGCGGTCGACCCGGCGTACTTCGCCGGTGTGGTGATAGTCGACGCCTTCGAGCACGCCGATCGGCCGTGCGGTCACCAGATTGCCGCTGGCTACCCGCAGGCGCGAGCCCTGCATCGGCGAGGACGCCATGTCCATCGACAGCCGCGCTTCGATGGCGATGCGCAGTTGGCCGACGGCATCGATGACGCATTCCAGGGTCGCGGCATCGGTGATGCGCATGCCGTGGTGATAATGCGGGGTCAGGCCACGGGCGGCCAGGCGCGCCTCGATTTGCGGGCGGGAGCCATGGACCAGCACCAGACGCACGCCCAGGCTGTGCAGCAGCACCAGGTCGTGGACGATATTGCCGAAGTTGGAGTGCTCAACGCCGTCGCCGGGCAGCATGACGACAAAGGTGCAATCGCGGTGAGCGTTGATGTAAGGCGAAGCGTGACGAAGCCAATTGACGTATTCGGGCATGAACCTGGGCCTGTAATAAATAGCAGCCGAGAAAAAGGGCGAACAGAAAACGCACAGCGGGCTGATGGTTATCGTCGGAACAGGCTTGGCGACACGCGCGCTCTCCTTATGAATACGGGGTGGGACACTGGCAATTTATAGGACTCGTCGAACAATGCACAAACTCAATGTGGGAGCGGGCTTGCTCGCGAAAGCGTATTTTCAGTCGCAATGGCTGTGTCTGATACACCGCCTTCGCGAGCAAGCCCGCTCCCACTTTGATTGCATTCAATTCAAGGATATTGGGCCGGTGTCAGGCAGTAATGTTCAATCAACTGTCGTAATAGATGCACCGTAGGCTGCAAACGTGACATTTCGAGGAATTCTCCTGGCTGGTGGGCACAGGCGATATCACCGGGGCCGAGCACCACTGTCTCGCAACCAAGCTGCTGAAGATAAGGTGCTTCGGTGCCGAATGCCACCGCTTCGGCAGTGTGGCCGGTCAGCTTTTCGGCGATCCGCACCAACTCAGCATCCTCGGCCTGCTCGAATGACGGCACTTCGGGAAACAAGGGCGCGTAGTCGATCTTGACCTGATGCCGCTCGGCAACCGGCTTGAGCCGTTGCAGGATCTCGGCGCGCAGGGCTTTGGGGTCCATGCCCGGCAGCGGTCGCAGGTCGAACTCCAGCGAACACTGGCCGCAGATGCGGTTGGGGTTGTCGCCCCCATGGATGCAGCCAAAATTCAGGGTGGGCGTCGGCACGCCAAACTGCGGGTTGCGGAACTCGCGCTGCCACAACAGACGCAAGCCGCGCAGTTCCCCGATGGCATCGTGCATGGCTTCCAGGGCGCTGTGGCCCAGGCGCGGGTCCGAGGAGTGGCCGCTCTGACCGAGAATATCGATGCGCTCCATCATGATGCCTTTGTGCATGCGGATCGGTCTGAGCCCGGTCGGCTCACCGATCACCGCCGCCCGGCCCAATGGACGCCCCGCTTGCGCCAGCGCCCGGGCACCCGACATCGAGCTTTCCTCATCGCAGGTGGCGAGGATCATCAGCGGTTGCTTGAACGGTTGATCGAGCAGTGGTTTGACCGCTTCGATGGCAAGGGCGAAAAAGCTTTTCATATCGCAAACGCCCAAACCGACCCAGCGACCGTCGACTTCAGTCAGCTTCAAGGGATCGGTCTGCCACAGCGCACCGTCGAAGGGCACGGTGTCACTGTGCCCGGCCAACACCAGGCCGCCGGGGCCAGAGCCGAAGGTGGCGAGCAGATTGAATTTGCCGGGGCTGACCTGCTGGATGTCGCAGGCAAAACCCAGATCCCCCAGCCACGCGGCCAACAGGTCGATGACCGGACGATTGGATAGATCGAGGCTCGGCTGAGTACAGCTGACGGACGGTGCAGCGATCAGCGCAGCGAACTGATCTTTCATGGACGGCAAAGGCATCACAGACTCCAACCCCCGAATTGAAGTCCATCATAGAACCATCCGGCGACAGGAATAAACCGTCGCACGGCGCGTAGGGTTTGTTGACGCTTGGTGAGGGACCCTATCCCGGTCGAGTCCTGTACACTGCACGACCTTGGCAGCCACACATTCCCCCGGCTGCGCTCCCGATCCTGGATTTTCCGGCCATGCAGAAAGAAACCGAAATCAAACTCCGCGTCAGCCGCGAAACCCTCGCCGCCCTGCGCGAGCATCCTCTCCTGAAAAAACGCATCAAGTCTGGCTGGGAACGCCGTGAGCTGATGAATCAGTACTTCGACACGCCCGATCGCGACCTGGCCCACGCCAAAGTCGCCCTGCGCCTGCGCAAGGATGGCGAAGAAGTGATTCAGACCCTCAAGACTCGCGGCCAGAGCGTCGCCGGCCTGTCGGTGCGTAACGAATACGACTGGCACCTGCCCAAGGCCAAGCTCGACCTGAAGAAGCTCGACGGCGAATGCTGGCCCGAAGCGCTGGCCGAGCTGGACAAGAAAACCCTGAAGCCCATCTTCACCACCGATTTCGTCCGCGAACGCGCCGAAATCGCCTGGGGCCGCGGCAAGGCCAAAGTGGTCATCGAAGCCGCACTGGACCTGGGCCACGTGGTGGTTGGCAAGCAGAAAGAAGAGATCTGCGAACTGGAACTGGAACTGCGCGAAGGCGAGCCCGCCGCGTTGCTGGAACTGGCCGCCGAACTGGCCGAGAAACTGGCCCTGATGCCTTGCGACATCAGCAAGGCCGAACGCGGCTATCGCCTGTACGATGCCAATAGCTATTCGTTGAGCCTGCCGGCCCCGCAACTGACCGCCGAAACCCCGCTGGACGAAGCGTTCGCCGCGCTGGGCTTGCATTTGCTGGGTAGCAGTCAGCGTCTGGCCGAGCAATATCGCTTCAACGGCCACTGGCGCCTGCTGCTGGACTGGGTGGAAAACCTCGCCGAACTGCGTGCGCTGATCAGCAGCCTGGGTCAGGCCGCGCCGCGTCAATCGACCCACGATTTGCGCTTCGCCCTGGATGCCTTGCTGGAAGACTGGCGCCCGCTGGTGCAGGCCGGTCTTGACGATGAAGACGTGCGCAAGGCCGCGCCGGAACAATTCCTCGAAGAACTCGAAGACCCACGCTGGGGTCAGTTCTCGCTCAATACCTCGCGTTGGCTGCTGGCCCGTACCTGGGCTGCCGATCGCAACACCCGTGGCAACCGCCAGGGCGCCGCGCAACTGAGCAGCTGGTTGCCGCGCCTGTTGAGCGAGGAAGCCACTTCGCTGCAATTGCAACGTTACCAGCAGCAACCCGAAGACCTGGCCGAGCAACTGCCGCGTATCGAACGCATCCAGGTCTGGCTGCATCATGCGCGTAACGTGCTGGAGATCCCGGAAATGGATCGTCTGTACGGCGAACTGAACAAGCTGGCGCAACTGGCCAATGAGCCGACGATCACTGACGAATTGCTCGATGCGCGCAAGCAGCAGGCGATTGCGGTTTATCAAAATCGTGCCTGGAGAACCTTGCTGCGTCTGTAAATTCCTGTGGCGAGGGAGCTTGCTCCCGCTGGAGGCCGAAGGACTCCCCCATCCGTCAACGCGGTGAATCAGATACATCGCATTCGTCGAATTGGGGTCGCTTCGCAACCCGGCGGGAGCAAGCTCCCTCGCCACAAGACCGCATGGCTCACCGCACTACCGGCAAACTGGTGGTCGACTTGATCTCCGACAACGCCACAATCGAATTCACCTCCTGAATCCCCGGCACCAGCGACAGCTTCTCGAAAAAGAATCGCTCATACGCCTCGATGTCCGCCGCCACGATCCGCAACATGAAGTCCACCGCCCCCATCAGCACATAACATTCCAGCACTTCGGGAAAGCCGCGAATCGCTTCGGTAAATTCGGTGAAGTTCGAACGTCCATGGGCGTTGAGTTTGACCTGGGCGAAGATTTGCGTATTCAGGCCGATTTTCTTGCGATCGAGCAAGGTCACCTGACCCCGAATGATCCCCTCTTCTTTCATCCGTTGAATCCGACGCCAGCACGGCGATTGCGACAGTCCCACCTGTTCGGCGATCTGCGCGCTGGAGAGCGAAGCGTCCTCCTGCAGCAACGCCAGGATCCTGCGGTCGTAACCATCCAGTTCGCTTTGCATAAATAAACCTTCTGAAGGTGATTTCAGGAATTGATTGATTCAACTGAACCTCAATAACGCCCATCTTAGATAAGAAATACCCGCCATCGAATGTAAATATTTCTCCAGTGATTTTGGAGACCAACCATGCCGCACCTTGAAGCCGTGAATGCCCTGCCCACCCGCGTCGATGTCTGGAATGCCAGCAACGCGCACTGTCGCGTTCGCTATCAATTGCTGGCCGACGCTGAACCGGACCTGCTGTGTCGCGCGCTCAATCTGTTCGCCTTGCAGTTCCTGACACCGGAACAGGTGAACGTGCAACGCCAGGCCGACAGCCTGAGCATTGAGATAGTCATCGACGGATTGAGCTGGCATCGCGCCCAGGTGATCGCGGAAAAACTGCGTAACCTGATCAGCGTCTGCTCGGTTGATCTACAGACCGCGGACGTCGCTTGGGTCGAAGCGGCTCAGGCCGCCGGCTGAAAAATATCGATACGGCTTCGTCGGGTAGTGGCCCAACGGTCCTTGGCGCCACGACTATCCTTTGCGCACTTGTGTTCAAAAGGAGCCCGCATGTCCGTTCAACTCGCCATTCAGGACCGCTGGCTGGATCTCAATGACGTGCTGCGTGAACTGGTTGCCCAGGGCTACATCAGCCAGGACTCGGCCGAGCACGCACTTAATGCTCGCCGCCGTCACGCCGCCCATGGCCAGATGCATCCCCTGGAGTTCATCGCCAGCCAACAGCTGGAAGACCTCAGCCGCCCCGGCAAGCACCACGACCTGGAAAGCCTGACCCTGTGGCTGTCCCAACAGGCGGGCCAGCCTTACCTGCGTATCGACCCGCTGAAAATCAACGTTGCGGCCGTCATGCCGTTGATGTCCTACGCCTTCGCCCAACGCCACAAGATTCTCGCGGTGTCCATCGACCGCGACGCCGTGACCGTGGCCAGCGCCCAGCCCTATGTCAGCAGCTGGGAAGCCGACCTGACCCATGTGCTGAAATTGCCGATCAGGCGCGTGGTGGCCAATCCGGTGGACATCCAGCGCTTCAGTGTGGAATTTTTCCGCCTGGCCAAATCGGTCACCGGAGCCAGCAACGGCGAGCAGCCGATCAACACCCTGGGCAACTTCGAACAGTTGCTCAACCTGGGCGCCAGCGACCAGGAACCGGACGCCAATGACGCGCACATCGTCAACATCGTCGACTGGCTGTTCCAGTACGCCTTTCAACAGCGCGCCAGCGATATCCACATCGAACCCCGGCGCGAACAGGGCACGGTGCGCTTTCGCATCGACGGTGTGTTGCACAACGTCTATCAATTCCCGCCCCAGGTGAGCATGGCCATCGTCAGCCGCCTGAAGACCCTGGGGCGGATGAACGTCGCGGAAAAACGCAAACCCCAGGACGGCCGGGTCAAAACCAAGACGCCAGACGGCGGCGAAGTGGAGTTGCGGCTGTCGACCTTGCCGACGGCCTTCGGCGAAAAAATGGTCATGCGGATTTTCGACCCCGAGGTGCTGCTCAAGGATTTCGATCAGCTGGGGTTTTCCAACGACGACCTGCGACGCTGGCAGGACATGACCCGACAACCCAACGGCATCATCCTGGTCACCGGGCCGACCGGTTCCGGCAAGACCACCACGCTGTACACCACGCTGAAAAAACTGGCGACGCCGGAGGTCAACCTCTGCACCATCGAAGACCCGATTGAAATGGTCGAGCCGGCGTTCAACCAGATGCAGGTCCAGCACAACATCGACCTGACCTTCGCTTCCGGCGTGCGCGCGCTGATGCGGCAAGACCCGGACATCATCATGATCGGCGAGATCCGCGACCTCGAAACCGCCGAGATGGCGATCCAGGCCGCCCTCACCGGCCACCTGGTCTTGTCGACGCTGCACACCAACGACGCGCCAAGCGCCATCAGCCGCCTGCTGGAACTGGGCGTGCCGCATTACCTGATCAAGGCCACGGTACTGGGCGTCATGGCCCAGCGACTGGTGCGAACCCTGTGCCCCCACTGCAAGGCACCGCAAACCCTTGGCGAAGAAGACTGGCAAACCCTGACCCGGCCCTGGCAGGCACCACTGCCCACCAATGCACAACGGGCCATCGGTTGCCTGGAGTGCCGCGACACCGGCTATCACGGCCGCGCCGGGGTGTACGAAATCATGCAATTGAGCGACGGTGTGAAAGCCCTGATCAACCCCGACACCGATCTGCTGGCGGTACGGCGTCAGGCGTTCAAGGAGGGCATGCGCAGTTTGCGACTGTCCGGGGCACAGAAAGTAGCGGCCGGTTTGACCACCCTCGAGGAGGTGCTTCGGGTGACGCCGCAGAGCGAGCAGAAGTAGTCGCGGGCCTGTGGAACTCAGTCAGGGGCAGACAATCCAAGGGCGTAGATCAAACAGTGGAGTCACCCATCATGCGTTTCAAACTTGCTGTCGCTACCATCGCCTTGTTGTCCCTGCCTGTCGGTTCGGCGATGGCTGACAGCTTTTGGCGTAACGTCATTTCCTCCGGTGCTACCACCGGTTCGACTTACCTGACGTTCAAGGATCACAAGCTGATCGTCGCCGCCCAGGACGACGCCGGCAGCTTCGTCGCCAGCGACGGCGGCATCCGCGGGCCGTACCTGGAAGCGGCCATGCAGAAAGTCCGTGACGACAACCCGGGCCTGCAGGCCACGGACATGGAACTGGCGAACGCGATTTTGGCGAAGAATGCCGTGGCTTCGGAATAAGCTTTCCGGCTGAACAAAAATGCCGCTCACATGAGCGGCATTTTTTTGCCCGACACATAACCC
>DATMUG010000178.1:0-2615 GCA_035563915.1 Pseudomonas sp.
ATCGTTCGCGGAATATTCAATCACCAAGAAAACTCTTGGAGCGGGTTTGTCCGCGATAGCGGACTGACTGGCGCAGAATATTCAGGGGCTAACGCAAAAACGCCTGCCGATATTCGCCAGGCGTCCCGCCCACAGCCTGCCGAAACCGATTGGTGAAGTGACTGGCACTGGCAAATCCGCAAGCCAGTGCAATCTCCCCCAGCGGCTGTGAGGTCCGGCGCAACAATTCCCGCGCCCGGTTCAAGCGCCGCGCCAACACATACTGATGCGGCGGCAGGCCGAAGCTTTCACGGAACATCCGCGCAAAATGGTATTCGGACAGCGCGCACAACGCCGCTAGTTGTCCCAGGCTGATGGCCGCGTCCAGATGGCCATCGATGTACTCCACCAACAGCCGCCGTTGATGCGCCGCCAGCCCCCCCTTGAGGCGCAGGCCCGGGCGATTGCTGACCTGGCTGATCAAGGCATGGCTGAGGATTTCGTGGGCCAGGCTGCTGGTGAGCAGGCGCTCGCCCGGCTCGTCCCAGTTGAGGGCGATCAATTGCCGGAAGCGACGGGCCTGTTGCGGATCCTCGAGAAAGGTTTGCTCGCGCAACTGCAATTCCCGAGGTTCACGATCCAGCAGCGTGACGCAACCCAGGGCGAATTGCTCGGGGCTGAAATAGAGGTGGGCGAGACGAATATCGCCGTTGATGACCCAGCCGGACTGATGATCGGCGGGCAAGATGCACAGTTTGTCCGGGCCACCCTTGGTGCCGGGCTGGTCGCGGCGGAAGGTACCGGTGCCGCCATCGATGTAGCAAGACAGTGTGTGATGGCTCGGCGCCTCGTAGTCCTGGGCGTCGTGATGGTTGCTCCACAAGGCTGCAGAGAGACCGTCACCGAGCTCGGCACTGTGCTCGAGGCGAGCATTGGGCGAGCGGTTGAGGGCTTGAAAGACTTGCAGGGTGTCCAGTGCGGCCATGTTTGATTCTCTTTGACGATTCGCATCCTACTCTGTAGCCGTTCGCCTGCCAGCCCGCGACGCGACAAAAGCGCAAGTTTATGCAAGTGCGCGGGCCTGCGGCGCAGGACACTGGGCACCTATTGAGGAGCCTGCGCCATGAACCTTTCTTTGTACCTGCTGACCGTGCTGATCTGGGGCACCACCTGGATTGCCCTCAAATGGCAACTGGGCGTGGTGGCGATTCCGGTGTCCATCGTCTATCGCTTTGGTCTCGCCGCGCTGGTGCTGTTCGCAATGTTGCTGCTGAGCCGAAAACTGCAAGTGATGAACCGGCGCGGGCATCTGATCTGCCTGGCTCAGGGGCTCTGCCTGTTTTGCGTCAACTTCATGTGCTTTCTCACCGCCAGCCAATGGATTCCCAGTGGATTGGTGGCCGTGGTGTTTTCCACCGCGACCCTGTGGAACGCCCTGAATGCGCGGGTGTTCTTCGGCCAGAAAATCGCCCGCAATGTGCTGATGGGCGGCGCATTGGGCCTGCTCGGCCTGGGGCTGCTGTTCTGGCCTGAACTGGCGGGCCACACTGCCAGTCCACAGACCCTGCTGGGACTGGGTTTGGCCCTGTGCGGCACCTTGTGTTTTTCGGCAGGGAACATGTTGTCGAGCCTGCAACAGAAAGCCGGGCTCAGGCCATTGACCACCAATGCCTGGGGAATGGCTTACGGCGCGGCAATGCTGTCGATGTGGTGCCTGGTCAAAGGCATCCCGTTCGACATGGAGTGGAACGCCCGCTACATCGGTTCGCTGCTGTATCTGGTGATTCCAGGCTCGGTGATCGGCTTCACCGCTTACCTGACGCTGGTTGGTCGCATGGGACCGGAACGCGCCGCCTATTGCACTGTGCTGTTTCCGGTGGTGGCGCTGAATGTCTCGGCTTTTGCCGAAGGCTACCAGTGGACCGCTCCGGCGTTGGTCGGGCTGGTGATGGTGATGTTGGGTAATGTGTTGGTGTTCCGTAAACCCAGGGCAAGCGTGAGGCCGGGGGCAAGCAAGCTGGCTTGAATAACAACGGGTTCAATTGTCCTTCGCCACCAACAGATAGATCAGGCCGAGGAACATGTACTCAATGTTGCTTCTCGCCCAGTCAAAGGCATTGCGTTGCGCGGAATACTCCATGTCGAACCATTCGTTGAGAATGATCACGTACAGCGTCTGGTAAACAAAAAGTGCAGTGCTGAAACCGATGATGGCGAACTTCTTGGCTTCATGGAATTCACTGCGAGGCGCGGAAAGTTTGCGCAAGAGATGATAAGTGCCGACCAGGAAACTGAAGGTGAAGATGATCTCGAGCGTGATGATTGCCCAGTAAAAACGGTGATGGAAGAGGCTGGAGGAGATGGCGCGATAGCGTCGGGAGTCGTTACCCTCGGTGTCGCTCATGCTGATGATTCGCCCGATGTACTCGGAATAGGCTGCATAGTCGGTGAAGTTGTTGGTGAGGGTCATCAGTCCGAAAAGAGCCGCCATCAGAACGACCAGTATTTTGCTCCGCCTGATGACGCCAGCAGTGGTGAAGTGACTCATGGAAATACTCCGAATGCACGGTAAGTGCCGTTAAGTCGTCGGAGTTTATAGCCGTTTTTTTTTAAATTTACCGGGCACTGAGTTGCAA
>DATMUG010000179.1:0-15369 GCA_035563915.1 Pseudomonas sp.
GCGATGGCGGTGGGTCAGTCGCCGATGATGTTGAAGCGACTGGCCTCTTCGCGGGCAAGCCCTCTCCCGCAGGGATCTTCGGTGAACACCAAGGCGCGCTATAGTTAATGACCTTGGGGATTTGTGTGTATCAAGATGCCGCGGGTGCTGCCATGAACAGAATCGAACAGACGCTGATGCTTGCCCTTTGCCTGACTGCCACCACCTGTGTGCTGGCCGACGACAGCCTGATGCAAACCGAGCAGTCGAGCAGTGAATTCAATTATTACGGGGCCGACCAACCCTTCGCCCACCCCGCTCCGCCCTCACTGAACATCATTCCGCCGGGGGCGTACATCCCGACATCGCCCCAGACATTCACGCCGGTGTCCAGCGAGCACGTGTTTTCCGACTCCCGGTTGCCCACGGTGGCAGACGCCACCGTACGCGTGTTCATTCGTACCTATGACGAGGAGCGCGGCGTCTACGTGAACCAGGAAGTGGAAAACCCCGAATGCACGCTGCAATGCCTCCGAGGACAGGTCCCCACGTTGTAGCGCGGCTGTCGCCGCAGCGGCTCCCTACCATTGCCGCTTGTCCGGCCGCGCAAGACCGAGCTTCTCGATCCGGTAACGCAGCATGTCCCGGCTCAGGCCCAGCAGCCGTGCCGACTTGGTGACGTTCCAGTCGGTCTTGTCGAGCATCTTGCGCACCATGTCGCGCTCGACCTCCGGCAGGTTCATCGACTCGGTGTCGTTGTAGGCCGGACGCGGTTCCGCGACAGGCGCCTCATGCTGAAACAGCGGCGGCTCATCCACCAGGCTCATGCATACATTGAGTTGGTGAGCGGCGATGACATCGCTTGGCGCCAGCAATACGGTCTGTTCGAGCATGTTGCGCAACTCGCGCACGTTACCCGGCCAGCTGTAGTTGAGCAGCAACTCTTCGGCCTGCTCGCTGAAGCGCAGGTGCGGTTTGCCGTAGCGTTTGCCATGGGCCGCCAGGAAATGCCGGGCCAGCAACAGGATGTCTTCACCGCGGGCATACAGGCGCGGCACCTTGATCGAAATGATGCGCAGGCGGAAGAACAGATC
Organism: Pseudomonas sp.; assembly: GCA_035563915.1. GTDB lineage: Bacteria > Pseudomonadota > Gammaproteobacteria > Pseudomonadales > Pseudomonadaceae > Aquipseudomonas. The sequence continues at coordinate 1,074 of DATMUG010000179.1, forward strand.
GCGGCGGAACTTGCCCTGCTGGACCATCTGTTCGAGGTTGCAGTTGGTGGCGCTGATCACCCGCAGGTCGACCTTGCGCTCCTTGACCGAACCGACCCGGCGAATGCTGCGATCCTCCAGCAGCTTGAGCAGCTTGGCCTGCAGGATCAGGTCCATTTCCCCCACTTCATCCAGAAACAGCGTACCGCCGTCGGCCGCTTCCACCAGCCCCATGCGGCGGTCCTTGGCGTCGGTGAAGGCGCCCTTCTCGTGACCGAACAGCTCCGCTTCCACCAGGTTGGCCGGAATCGAGGCGCAGTTGAATTCAATGAACGGCCCCTTCGCGCGCGGACCGTCGAAATGCAGGGCGCGGGCCACCAGCTCCTTGCCGGTGCCGGTCTCGCCTTCGACCAACACGGGAGGCAGGTCGGTGTTGGCCATCCGGCGCTCGGCGTCGAGCAACTGGTTGATGGTGCTCTTGAGGTAAACCATGGGGGCCGATTCACCGATCAGCGCCTGGACCCCGGCCTTCTGCGCTTCGCGTTCCTGATAGAACGACAACGTGCGCTCCATCCGGTCGGTGGCCAGGGCCTTGTCCAGCAGCACCTTGAGTTCCGGCAGCGCCACCGGCTTGGTCACGTAGTGGAATGCCCCTTCCTTCATCGCCACCACGGCGTCCTCGACGTTGCCATAGCCGGTCATCATGATCACCTTCAGATCCGGTGCGCTGATGCGCAGCTTCTGGATCAGGTCGTGACCACTCATGCCCGGCAACGAGTTGTCGGTCAGCACCACATCGGGAACGAAGGTCTTCAATTGCTCCAATGCATTTTCAGCCGAGTGGCAGACCGTCACCTCGAAGTCCTTGCGCTCCAGGTACGTCTGAATATTCTCGGCGAGGAGTTCATCATCCTCGACCAGCAGTATGCTGTGTTCCATATTCCCCTCCCGTTGCCACTTTAAAGTTCAAACAAACGCGAGTTCCTTCCCGCTCCCGGCTGGTCAGCTGAACCGAGCCGTCGAAACGCTCCATTATTCGTTTGACCAGAGCCAGGCCTACGCCCAGCCCTCCCTGTTTGGTGGTGAAAAATGGCTTGAAGACCATTTGCTGCTGCTGCTTGGTCATGCCCTTACCGGTGTCGTTGAGAATCATGCTCACCTGGTCTGGTGCCGGTGTTTCAATCTCGATACTCAATACGCCCCCCGTTGGCATCGCTTCCAGGGCATTGGCAAACAGGCTATTGAGTATTTGCGTCAGCAGCACCTGTTGGCTGACGACCGGTGGCACGCTTTTGGGAGTGAAACGCACTTCGACATTCGAGCGCTTGATCAACGCCTCGAAGGCTCCCAGGGTGTCGTCGATGGTCAGTACCAGATCCACCTCATCGAAGTCGTCATTGACCGGTCGCAAGGACACAAGCAATTCGCGTACCCAGCGCGACATACGGTCGACCTGACTGATGATGTCGCCGATGTTCTTCTGCGCGCCGTGACTGGCGATTTCCTGGGCGAGCTCGGCACTGGTACGGATATTGGCCAGCGGATTGCGCAGGCTGTGGGCGACCGCCGATGACATCTCGCCCAGGGCGACAAAGGTTTCGTTGGCCACCAGTTGTTTTTGCTGACTCTGCAACAGCATCGCGGCGCGGCGCACGATCCAGAACAGTCCCAGATAAATCGCCGCCCCGCCCAGCAGGGTCGCCAGCCAGATCGCCTTGAAGCCGCGCTGGATGCGATCCACCAGATCCGCCGGCTCCTTGTAGATCTCCACCATGGCGATGACTTTGCTTCTGTCGGCGTTGAACATGGGGATGTAGTTTTCGATGAACAGGTACTGGGGTTCACGCACCAGGCGTTGTTCGGGGCGTTCCTCATCGATTTCGTGGTAGCTGGTGGACACGGCCTCCTTCATTTCGAACGACTCGTCCAGCTCATCGTCATCGTCGATACGCATGCCGATCAGCTCGGGGTTGGTCGACCAGACCACCGTGCGATCCAGGGCATAGACGTTGGCCAGCAGCAGGTCCGGCAGGTGCTCCACATGATCGAGAAACTCGATGCGCGCGTTGGCACGGGCGCCCGGTTCGACATCCGCGTAGGCGTTGTCCAGCCGTGGGTCGAGCATCTCGCCCATGGTTCGGGTCGGGGTAATCGAGGCGTGGCGAATTTCGGCATCGCCGATGGCCTGAATGAATTGCGCGGTCAGCATTGAATCGCGCTCGATGCTCTCCTCCACCACGAAACGCGTGGAAATGTAGCCCAGCCCCAACGCCACGGCGGCGATGATGAAAAAGCTCGCCAGAGAGAACCAGCGCACCAGGTTGAAGGGCGGTCGCCAATCCTTGGTTTGCGTGGCCGGGGTAGTCGGCGCAGGTAGTTTTTGTTCTTCGAGTGTCTGCATGGGACTGTCCTGGTCGCAGTTCAACAAGCCTTTTTAGCCACGTTTCGCATCAGTGTAGGTGGCATTCATCGTCACGGGTGTCGAGATGCAAGTATTTAGCCACTATTGCATTTGCACCTGTCCCTGGGGACTGCCGGGCGGTGCGATGGCGTGATGGTGTTCGGGCTCATCGTTCTCTGCGGTCAAGGGCGCTTTCGGTGGATGCTGGCGATCGGTTTCCTCCTGAAGAAACTCGATGATCGACTGCGCGGACTTCTCATCCATGCGCAGGTTGGGCATCGGAATTTTGTTGAAGCGATCAAACAGCTCCATCGCGATCGGGTCCTTTTCCGCCAGCATGCGATCCGGTTCGCGGATCCAGCGGTTGAGCCAGGCCGGATCACGCTGGCGGGTTACGCCGATCAGGTCCGGGCCGATGCTGCGCAAACCGATGCCCTGCCCGTCCAGCGGACCGAGGCTGTGACACGAGGCGCACCGGGTGCGAAACAGTTCTTCGCCGTTGCTCGGCGGGCGGATTTCCGGTGCGTTGGCGTAGCTTTCGCCGCCGCTCGGTTGCTTCCAGTTCTGCAGGGTATTGGCCAGTTGATCGGCCAGGATCCACGGGTTCTCGAAGGGTGATGCTTTCATCCAGCGCCCGGTTTCCTGATTGCCGACGATCAGGCTCAGGTTGTGGTCCTTGCTGCGGCCGTTGTCGACGCCTTCGATGAACAGACCGAGTTTTTTTCGCAGTTCGGTGACATCGGCGAACTCGCCGGTGAGGAACAACCAGCCCGGCCCGACCTGGAAACGTTGCGAATAGGCCTTGAGCACTTCGGGGGTATCGCTCAAGGGGTCGATGCTGATGGAGTAGAAAAAGACGTCCTTGCCGACCCGGTCGCCGAGCAGTTTCTGCACCTGGCGCAGACGCGCGGTTTCCAGCGGGCAGGAATCGCTGCAGGAGGTGAAGATGAAGTTGATCACCACCACCTTGCCCTTGATCAGGTCATCGAAAAAATGCACCTGCCGACCGTTCTGATCGGTCAGCAAGGTGTTGGGGAAATAGTCGCCACCCCAGGGGGTGGCGGAGTGTTCCGTGGATGAGGGTTCCGTGGCGGCTTTTTCAGCCGACACACCTGCAATGGCTTGCTCCGAAGTGGAAGCGGGGGCGGGTGCCGACGGCGCCTGATTGGCGACCAGCAATTGGCTGGCCAGCAAGCCGGTCACCAATACCAGTATCAAGTGCATGCCCAAGGCGCGTGTGCGTGGTGTATGCATCTTCATGTCGACCCCTCCCGTTTCATTGTTTGACCGTCACTTGCGGGCCCATGCCGTCGCCGGAGCGGAAGGTTGGCAGTGCGGCAGAGTTCACGTAGCGCACGCCATCCCAGCTGGGCAGCGGTGTGGGCATCAACTGGAATTGCCCGGGCTTCTCAATGTCCCAACGCAGCAGCATCGAGTTGTCTTCGTGCTGGGTGTTGTGGCAGTGCTCCATGTAAGTCCCGGCGAATTCACGGAAGTTGATTGCCATCTCGACGCTATCGAGGCCGTCCTTTTCCGAGCCGATGCGGTACACGTCCTTGCGAGCCCATTTTTCCCATTCAGGTGGGGCCTTGCCGCCGCGGCTGAGGATGATCCCTTCCTCGAAGTGCACATGCACCGGGTGACTCCAGCCCGAACCGCCCAGCTTGATGTTCCACACTTCCAGGGTGCCGAAGCCGGTAGAACCAGCATCGGTAGGACCGCTTTTCAACTGGGTGGCCGCGTTCAGGCGCCGAGGGTCCATGTGGTAGCCGAAGCCGCCATCGGTCTTGACCGTCCAGGGCGCTTCATCGGTGCCGTCGGAACGACCGAAGACAAACGAGCGGTGACGGGCGTTGGCCAGCAGTGCCTTGTCGGCTGCGTTGTCGCGGTGAATCTTCAACGGAATCATCACCAGACCTTCAGCCTTGCCCGGTTTGGCCGGTTCATACTTCGAAGGATCCATCGCCAGGTCCTGACCGGTATAGGCCTTGACGTTGAGTTGCAACACCTTGCCTACCGCCGGATCACCCTTGTCCCATTGTGGCCCCTTGCTGGTCTGTTTGATCACCGCCTTGTAGTTCTCCGACAACACGTCAGCCAACGGGATGGGCTCTTTCGGGCCTTTGCCGTCGTCATGGGCCAGCAGGTTGACGAAGAAGATCTTGTCCCCCGGCTTGATGCCGTTCTTGGCGAAGTTGACGATGATGTCGAAGCGCTCGGCAATGCCTTGGGTAGGCAGGATTGCGTTGTGGTTCTGTTTGTCGCCGTCGGCGTCCAGATCCATGGTGCCGTCGAAAGGAACGCTGTGTTCCATGATATTGCCGTCGTTGGCGATCATGTGGAACGGCACCCGGGCATAGGACACGCCTGAGCCTTTGGGTCCCTGGAACTCGCCACTGGTGCCCTTGATTTCCCGTACCAGCGCAAACTTGAAGTAGCGCGACACCGAACCGTTGAGCATGCGGAACCGATAGCTGCGGGCACGCACGTCCAGAGTCGGTTTCCAGCCCCAGTTGACCACCACCTGGTCACCGAGGAAGCCGTCGGTGTTGAACGGGTTGAACCACAGCTGACCGTTCTGATCCCAGGCCTTGTCGGCGAACAGCAGGTTGACGTCGTAGTCGCGGTTACCCCACGGCATGGCGCTGCCGCTGGGGAAGCGCAGGTTGACGCCGTCATCGACCGACTCGTTGCCACGGTCCAGCGCGCTGTAGTAGTTCATCATCGCCGCGTTGCCCTTGTAGACGTTCTGCGCGGTGAAATCGAGCATGTGGTCGTGGAACCAGTGGGTGCTCATGGTCTCGCGCCAGTCACCGCGGATCTTGATCGTGCCGTGGTCGCACGTCTTCATGCCCGGGCTCATGTCATTGGTCCACAGGGTTTCGCCCGGCGAGCAAGGGAACGCCGCTCGCGGATCCTCCGCCTTGGTGTTGATGCTGTCGTAACCGGCGAGCTGCACCGGCCAGCGGTAGTCGTAGTACTGCCCGGGGAAGAAGAACGCGTTGGCATAGCCGTCGCTTTCCGCCGGCGCGTGACCGTTGTGTTCATGGGTACTGATGGTGTGCAACCCGAAGCCCATGTTGGCCGATGGATCGATGGGCAAGCCGTTGTAGTGGCGCATTAACAGCGGCTGGCCATAGCGAACCATCAGCAGTTTGGGCGGCAGGGTGCCGTCGAAGGTCCACACCGAGTTGTGGTTCTGCACCGGCATCAGCGGATGCAGACGCGGCTCGACGCCCTTGGAGGTGCCATCCGTTGCCGGTATGCCCGCAACGTTGTGATACAGGCCACCGGGGCCGAACTCGCCCACGGCGTAGTGGTGCATTTGCCGCTCGTCACGCAAGCCGCCGTTGGTACGTATGCCGGTCTGCACGGTCTTGTAGGCGTTCTGCGGGTAGAACTCGTTCCAGCGCTGGTGCGACCAGCCCTTTCCTGGCGGACGGCCTTCGGCAGACGAACCGATATGGCGGTTGAGGTATTGCTCGATCTGCGCCTGCCACGGGTTGCGGTCCACCGCGTTGGAGAACTGGGTGGGGAATGGCGTCAACCCCGGTTGGCGAAGAAAGGCGTCCAGGGCCAGGCTTGGCGGCGCACTGCGCGCGGCGCTGTTGGGGTCCTGGGCGGGCAACGGACCAATCCCCGGCGGCGGAAATGGCAGTTGCGCCGCCGGTGTGGTGGGGTCGAGTTTTTCCGGTCCGAACTCTTCGAACAGCATCATTTGCTGGGTAAATGGCTGAGCCCCGAACAGCGGGCTGGGCTTGCCATTGGTGGGGTAGTTGAAACTGGTCTGCTGCGACGGTGGCAGCTGGTTTTCCACGCGCTCAGTGTTGCGGGTGCCTTTGACGCCATCAGGCAGATCGAAGGAATCCTGGTTGGCCTCCGGCATGGTGAGAATCGCGCTCAAGGCGGCGGCTTCATCGGCCGGTTCGTCGTAGTAGGCCGAAGGATCGGATGGCTCCGGCTGTCGCTCATCGTCTATTGGGCTAGCGCGCAGCATCCCTGTGCTTATCGTCATTGATAGAACGACGCTCAAGGGCGTCAACAACCATCTGGGGTACCGCGCTTGTTTATCCATCACCTGCCGCCTCGTATGCGTTAAGGGGGTGATGGGGGTTTTGCAAATCCCTCGCCAAATTTGTAACTAATTTATACAAAGATGTTAAAGCTTGGAAAACAATGGCTTATCAACATCAAATTGCCATGAGTGGAAAAATTCGACTGGGGAATGGCACCCGCTACCGGGGAAAGTTCATCCCCAATGTCTGGGCAGCGAACGCGCCTACAGGTCAATGCATGCTGCCGAACTCAGGGAACCAGTCTGAACGACAGACGGACAGACGTGCCCTCGCCTTCACGGCTTTCGAGGGTCACGGCACCGCCAAAACGCTCCATGATTCGTTTGACCAGAACCAGCCCGACACCGAGCCCGCCCTGCTTGGTGGTGAAAAACGGCCGGAAGGCCATTTTGCGTTGCTCTTCGGTCATGCCCTTGCCGGTGTCGCTGACCACGACCTCCACGCTTTGGGCATCGGCCGGCGACATGCTGATGCTCAGCGTGCCGCCGTCGTCCATGGCCTCCAGCGCATTGGAAAGCAGGCTGTTGAGAATCTGCGTCAGCTGTATTTGCTGGCTCAGCACCATGGGCGTTTCTTTGGGCTCGAACACCACGTTGATCCCGCCGTTGGCGATCTGTTGTTCGAAGGCCATGATGCTGTCGTACAGCGAGGCCACCAGATTGACCGCTTCGGCCTCGTCATTGAGCGGACGCAACGATTGCAGCAACTCGCGTACCCACTTCGACATGCGATCGACCTGGCCGATGATGTCCTTGATGTTCTTGTGCGCCGCGCCGCTGTCGAACTCCAGCGCCAGTTCGGCACTCGAGCGAATGGTCGCCAACGGATTGCGCAGGCTGTGGGCCACCGCCGATGACATCTCGCCCAGGGCGACAAAGGTTTCATTGGTGATCAGTTGTTTCTGCTGGGTCGCCAGCAAAATCGCCGCACGCCGCACGATCCAGTACAGCCCGAAATAAATCAGCGCACCGCCCAGGGCCGTGGCCACCCAGATCAGCACCAGCCCACGCTCCATGCGACTGATCAGGTCCTTGGGTTCCTTGTAGATCTCGACCATTGCCGTGACATTCTTGCCCTCGGCGTCAAACAGCGGAATGTAGTTTTCGATAAAGATGTATTCCGGCTGCGTGACGAACTTCTGCTCCATGCGCGACCTGTCGACATCGTGATAGCTGGCCGACACCGGGGTCTTGTTGGCGAAGGCCTTGTCGAGGTCTTCATCGGCATGGATCGTGGTGCCCATCAGGGCCGGGTTGGTGGACCAGATCACCATGCGGTCAGGGGCGTAAATATTGGCGAGGATCACGTCCGGCAAGTGTTCGATGTGGTCGAGAAATTCGCCCCGGGCGTTGGCCCGGGCCATCGGGTCGACATCGGCAAAATCCCGGTCCTTGCGCGGATCGAGCAGCTCACCCATGGTCCGCACATGGGGTACCGCCACGTGGCGCAACTCGGCCGAGGCGATCGCCTGAATGAACTGCGAGGTCAGCAATGCATCGCGCTGAACGCTCTCGGTAATCACGAATTTGGTCGACACCGAACCCAGTGCCACCGCCACGGTGCCGATCACCGCCAGGCTGATCAGAGAAAACCAGCGCAGCAAATTGAACGGTTGTTTGCGTGTGCTCAAGCGGATATCGCCCTTGTCGGATTGAAGTGCCTTGGCCAGCGTGGTCATGAATGCGCGATCCCCCGATTGCGGCCTGAATGCCCCCTATAGGGTTATAGCCCACTGCGGGCCGTTTGCCCGACTGCGGGTAACTTTCCCCATTTTTCCCCCACCCAATCCTGTTGCCCCATCTACCCCCAATCCTGGGGAAAGTGGCCCGTTCCCACCCTTGGGGCAAGCCCTCCCCAATATCAGGTCAACGCCTGTGAGCCGGGCCTCTCACGGCCATTTTCGCCAATTGGCATGGGAGTTGCCGAAGCCCTGCCAACTGGCCCATTTCAAGGGGCAGGTACTCTGATAGAGGGAATACACATGCACCCTTTACTGTCCAAGACCGCGATTGCACTGGCTGTGACCGCTCTGGCCCAAGGCGTTGCCCAGGCCGCGTTGTTTGCTGTAGACCCCGGTCCCTATGCGCCCGAGATCGGCAGCTTCGCCTCCTGGTATCAGGACACCCACGGAAGGACCCTTGACTTGTGCTTGTCCAAGGCTGTCAGTTCCAGAGTGCCAAGCGCACCGGGCGCACCTACCTACATGTGCAATCTACTGCCAAACCCGGGCATTTTTGATGACACGCAGCCGGTGGTTTTCCCGACCAACTTTCCCGATGAAGCATTCTGGTTTACCGGCGACGGTTCGATCGTCGATGCCGCAAGGGGCATCGACCTGACCTATGTCAGCGCGGTTGAAGCCGCCTTCAGCGGAGGCGACCCTGTCGAGGGCGACCAAATCAGTTTCGCTCGTATCCGCATCCGGGTCGACGTGCCCACCGCCGGTGTCTACACCATCACTCACCCCTACGGCGTCGACATATTTGACGTGCCCGCCGGCGGACGCCGCGCGATCAACATGACTCGGGACATCGGCATCGGCGCGGCAAAAACCTATGACGGCGCACTAAAGGGTGACATTGGACCCTTCCTGCGCGGCGCCAACGGCCCCTACACCGAGACCAACCCGGTCACCGGTCAGGCCGAACAATTCGTTGGCGACCCGAACCTGCTGGAGGCCTTTACCGGTAGCCCGTTCAACACTAACTACATCCGCATTGAAGGCCCTAACGGCCTGGACTTACGCACTACGGTGATGGCCATTTCCGGCAAATTGTCAACCGTGGTTCGGCCTACTCCTGTGATCGCCGAACGCAGCACTTACTCGCGTAAAGCAGGAAACAGTGCCCCAGTGGCCCAGCAGGACGTATTCGTCATGGCCCCGCCGCCACCGGCCAAGGTGACTCTGGACAGTAACAACCCGGTACTGAATCTGACTGAAGCGGACACCACCGGCCATTGGTACGCCCAGTCGGCCAGCAATCCGACACTGCCAAGCACCCTGCAGGTGACCGCCGATAACCAGTTGGCGATCCCCACCAGCTCACCGACCACGGTCCCCATGCCTCTGACCGACCTTGTGGTGATTTCACGTGCCGAGTACAGCCTGAGCAACGGGCAAATCACGATCGTGGCCTCCACCAGCGATGAAACCTCGCCACCGATACTGACCGCCACCACGGCTACAGGCGTCGCGATCGGTGCACTCAGCGGCGACGGCGCCGAGAAATCCCTGTCGACCGGCATCTCGCCGATACCACCGGCCAAGGTCCGCGTGTCGTCATCCAATGGCGGCAGCGATACCGAAGAAGTGGTCATCGTGCAATGAACGCTCACATGGCCAGATCCTCATCAGGAGGCAGCATGAATAAATTGCCACGCCTGGCGCTCAACGCCCTGGGACTGACTCTATCGCTATCCGGCAGTGCTTTCGCACAACTCGCGTCCGTCGACCCTGGTCCCTATACCTTTGCCTCGGGTAAATTCCCGATCTGGTATCAGGACAACAATCAGCTGTCCATGGAACTTTGCCAGTCCCGCGCCGCGAGCTCGCGGGTACCGGCCAGCACACCACCGGCCTACATGTGCACCCTGCTGCCAACCCCGGGCGTTTTCGACGACACCCTTCCGATGGTGTTCCCGGACAACTGGCCAGACGAAGCCTTCTGGTTTCTCGCCGAGACCAACATTCCAAATAACGCCGCCGGCTACGGCATGGACGCGTATGTTGCCGGGATAGAGGCGGCCTTCGCTGGCGGTAACCCGCTCGATGGCGATCAAATCAGCTTTGCGCGGATTCGCATGCGGATAAACGTTCCGGTCGCCGGGACCTACACCATCACCCACCCCTATGGTGTGGAAACGGTCAACGTCACCACCCCGGGTCGACGCGCAATCAACATCACCCGCGACATCGGTGTCGGTGCGCCTGGGGTTTTCACCGGAGCACTGAGCGGTGCGGTCGGCCCCTTCCTGCGCAGCGTCAATGGCCCCTACACCGAGGTGAACCCGGACACGGGTGCGGTCGAAACTTTCGTGGGCGATCCGAACCTTACCGAACCGGTCACCGGCAGCCCTAACAACACTAACTTCGTTCGCATTCAGGGCCCCGCCGGGACCATCGAAACCAACCTGTTCACCGTGGCCGGCAAAGTGCTCGACAATCGGGCACAAACCCAAGTGGACCTGAACCGGGCCACCTACCGCCGTACCAGCTCGGGCACTGGCAACAGTGCTCGGCTCGAAGTCTTCGCCAAGGCGGATAGCAGCTCGACATTGTGCTTCCGCGAAACCGTTGCCCTGGTCCCCGGACCACCGCCTACGCCGTGCCTGACCACCATGGTCGGCGACGGTACCGGTCAGTTCTTCGGCAACCACTTGATCACCGGCCCCGTGCCTCCGGTCGTGGTGGTCACAGCCACCAATCCGGCCGGCACCACCCGCCCTACTGCGGTATCGAGCAAGCTCAGTGATGTAGTGAAGGTCCAGACTGCTCGCTACAACTGGAGCAATCACAGCCTGCTGATCGAAGCCCGGTCCACCGATGAAGTGGCGGTGCCGGACATGGTTGCCCAAGGCTACGGCCGGCTGAGCAAATCCGGCACGCTGCAGACTCTGACTGTTGCCGATCTGCACCAGCCACCCGCCACCGTGACCGTCAAATCCGCCGCGGGCGGGGTTGATGTGGAACCTGTGGTCGTGGTGGGTACAGCCCCCGATACCGGTGAGAACCAGGCACCGATCTCTATCGCCGACACCGGCAGCACCAGTTTCGGGGTGCCGATCACTCTCAACCTGCTGACCAACGACAGTGACCCTGACAACAACACGCCACTGAGCATCACCGCGTTGACCCAACCGGCTGCCGGCCAGGGCACCGTGGCGCCAAGCGGCACCACCGCCGTGATCTACACCCCACCGGCAGTGGTCAACGCCCCCCTTACCACAACCTTCACGTACAAGGCTCAAGACATCAAAGGCCTGGCCTCGACCACCCCGGCAACCGTGACCATCACCGTGGCGCCCAACCAGGCTCCAACGGCGGTCGCAGACGCCGCTACTACCCTGGGCGTGGCGATTCCAATCAGTGTGCTGGCCAACGACACCGATCCGGAAGGCAACCTGCCGCTGGCCATCAGCAGCTTCGGCCAGCCACCAACCGGTCGCGGCAGCGTCAGCAGCGATGGCACGGTCCTGACCTACACCCCACCGGCCTCGTTCCCCACGGCCTTCACCACGTCCTTCACCTACTTCGTGCGGGACAGCTTCGGTGCTGTGTCGGCGACGCCGGCCACGGTCACGGTGCAAGTCTCGCCACGGCCTGCCGCGGAAACCTTCGCGGTGACCACAGCCACGGTGTCGGCCCGCTCCAACAACCGCTTCACCTGGGACTTTGCAGGGACCTCGTCGGTGACCACTGGCAACACCATCACCATCAAGGTCAGCACCCCGACCGGGCTGCAGACCCTGGGCACCACCACGGTACCGGTGACTGGTCGCTGGCGGTTCACGGCGAACAACATCACCAACGTGGTTCCGTCGGCGAACCCGACCGCCACCATCAGCTCGTCCCAAGGCTCCGTGCGCACCGTGCAGGTGATCTCGAACTGAGCCCACGCCCCCTCCACTCGATGAGTGGAGGGGCCTTCTTCTCGCGAAAGGAAGACGCCATGAAAAAGTCGACCGCCGCCCTGCTCTGCCTGCTCCTGCTTTGCGGCGCAGCTTCGGTGCGGGCCGACGATTTAATGGAGAACGATGACCTGGCGCCTGGCGCCGATCTCGGCGAGTTGCCACCCCCGGTGGGCCAGCACGCACTGATCGACCAGAACGGCCAGGCCAACATCGCGCTGGTGCAACAGAACGGCCAGTCGCTGCTCGGCCAGATCGTGCAGCAAGGGAGCAATCAGGAAGCCTACATCCTGCAACAAGGCAGCGACCTGATGGCCTGGATCAACCAGCAAGGTTCCGGCAACGCCGCGTCGATCAACCAGAGCGGCAGCCACAACCGCGCACAGATATCCCAGAACGGCAATAACAACGACGCCAGCATCGTCCAGGCCGGCACGGGGCAGCAGAGTGCTGTGACCCAGGCAGGAAATGGAATGAGCGTTTCGGTCACTCAATATCGCTAAAGCACTGCACTTCTTGGAGGTTTCATCATGTTCAAATTGACGCCCCTTACCGCCGCTATCCTGGTTGTTGTCAGTGTCCAGGCATTGGCCGATGAAAGTATTTCCACCCAGGACCAGTTTGGTACGGCTAACATCGCCAATGTGAAACAGACCAACGCGCCCGGTGGCACCGCCACCCAGCTGCAGATCGGCACGGGCAACGACGCGGCGGCGGTACAGGACACCGCTACCAGCACCATTACCCAGAACCAGACCGGCGACTACAACGCCGGCTACGCCGAGCAGCTGTTCGAAGACAACAGCAGCATCACCCAGAACCAGATCGGCTCCCTCAACACCGCCCATGCCAGTCAATCGATCGGTGTCGGTGCCGGCGAGGTGCTGCAACAGCAGGAAGGGAGCGGCAACTTCTCGTTCGTCTATCAGGACAGTCAGGAAGGTACGAGCGGCAAGACCTACCAGTATGGCGACGGTAACGAAGCCAACATCGAACAGATCCAGCCGGGCAGCGGCAACAGCGCCATGATCATTCAGTACGGCGACACCAACTACGCCACCGCCGAACAGATCAACCAGATGGGCGGCACGATCGGCATCAATCAGAACGGCAGCACCAACTACGCCTACGGCGACCAGCGTAACGGAGCAGACAGCACCCTGACCGTCAACCAGTCGGGCGACAACAACGGCACCGAAGTCTGGCAAGACACCCAGACCGCCAGCCAGGCCACCATCAACCAGTTCGGCAGCACCAACGAAACCATCGTCGACCAGAGCTTTGGCGAAAACAACGCGGCCAATGTGATGCAAATCGGTAACGCCAACGCCATCTATGCCGACCAGTTCGCGTCTGTCGGTTCCACCGTCGGGATTTACCAACTGGGCGACAACAACGTCCACTACACCTACCAGAGCGGCGACAGCCACGTGCTCAACACCAACTCGGTGGGTAACGACAACAAGGTCTACGCCAGCAACTGGAAAGGCCCGCAACTGGGCGGCCAGTTCGGCAGCAGCCAGACTGCCACCGTCAACCAGACCGGCGACGGCAACATCGCCAGCTTCAAGCAGGCCGGTATCGGCCACATCATGACCACCAACCAGACCGGTTATGGCAACAAAACCACGGTCAGCCAGGCCGAGAACTACAACGAGCTGTACTTTGAACAGAACGGCACCGACAACATCCTGATCTCCGACCAGCGCGGCACCACCAACCTGGCCCAGGGCAGCACCAACGGTACCGGCAACAGCACCGAGTTCAACCAGGACGGCACCGGCAACCAGGCGTTCACCACACAGGTGTATGGCGAGGACAACATGATCACCGTCAAACAGGCTGACACCATGAACGTGGCCTACGTCACCCAGGGCGGCACCGGCAACATCGCCAGCGTCGACCAGAGTGGCAACTTCCAGAACGCCAACATTCAGCAGTACGGCGACGCCAACCAGGCAACAGTGTTGCAAAAATAATCGCGCAGCACGAAAAACCGCGGCTCCTGGGGGGGAGTCGCGGTTTTTTTATGGCTGAAGGCATGCTTTTTTTGTAGGAGCGAGCCTGCTCGCGATGGCGGCCTGGCAGCCGGCCATGCCCTTTCAGGTGTACATATCCATTGCTGCGGTAACGGCCGCTTAAGGTTCCGCCCTTACGGCGGGTTACTTGGAAAAGCGCCAAGTAACCAAGCGCTTTTATCCCCTGACGTACG
>DATMUG010000180.1:0-10386 GCA_035563915.1 Pseudomonas sp.
GGGCTTGCTCGCGAAGGCGTCCGTTCAGGCAACGAAACTCAGGCCGGAATCGCCTTGGCCTTCGGCTCCCTGTCCCAAACCCGATGCTGTCCGATCGCGGCAAAAAACGCCTTGAACAACTTGGCGTCCGCCCCGATGAGCAACCCCGCATCCGCCTCAAGCTTCAACACATCCAGCAACTGCTTCGCCTCGCCATGCAAGGCAATCGCCTTGAGGTGCTTGTAAGCCTCAAGCAGGTAATGCAACGCCACGCCGTCACCACTCAACGCCTTGATCGATGCAGCGCCACCGGGCACGAACACCGCATCGAACGCCACTGACGGCAAACCTTCCATCGAGGCATCCACTGGCAACGACTTGCCGTCGGCGGTTTTCACTGGTGCCGAGGTTGGGCCAAGCAATTTGGCGTGTGCGCCCTCGGCCTGCAGCGCGCTCTTCATGGCATCAATCGCTGCCCCGTCGACGCCATCGGCCGCCAGTATCGCGACTTTGCGGGTTTTGATGTCGGCGGGCAGCAAGTTGGCCTGGCTCAGGGCCGGGGAACGGTCCGGGGAGGTTTTCGGGACATCGACGGTTCCGGCTTTCGGAGCCGGCAAACCGAGGTTCGCTGCAACCCGCTTGGCCAGCTCCAGATCAATATTGGCCAGAATTTCGTTCACCTGCCGTGCCCGGATGAACTCGCGCTCCACCTTGCCCAACTCGAAGCTGTAGGCCGAGATGATGTGCTCCTGCTCATGTTTGCTCATGCTGTGGAAAAAAAGCCGCGCCTGGGAGAAGTGGTCACTGAACGACTCGCTACGCTGGCGGATCTTGTTGGCATCGATACGTTCCGGGTAACTCTCGAAGCCACCATCCTGTGCAGCGGGCGGGGTTTCCTTCGGCCAGCCGCCGTCGATGGAGTTCGGCTCGTAGGCGGCACGCCCTTTATCGATGGTGGTGCGGTGCAGCGCATCACGCTGGCCGTTGTGCAAAGGCGTAACGGTGCGGTTGATGGGAATCTCATGAAAATTCGGTCCACCGAGTCGGCTGATCTGCGTATCGGTGTAGGAAAACAACCGACCTTGCAGCAAGGGATCGTTGGAGAAGTCGATGCCCGGCACCACATGCCCAGGGCAGAACGCAACTTGTTCGGTCTCGGCGAAGAAATTATCCGGGTTGCGGTTGAGGGTCATTTTGCCCAGCGGGGTGATGGGCACGAGCTCTTCCGGGATCAGCTTGGTCGGATCGAGGATGTCGAAATCGAAGGCGTGTTCGTTCTCTTCCTCCACCACCTGAACGCCCAATTCCCACTCTGGGTAGTCGCCCATCTCGATGGAGTCCCAGAGGTCGCGGCGGTGGTAGTCGGTGTCCTTTCCCGCGAGCTTCTGCGCTTCATCCCACACCAGCGAGCAGGTCCCGGCGGTAGGACGCCAGTGGAATTTGACGAAGCGCGATTTGCCCTCGGCGTTGATCAGGCGAAAGGTGTGCACGCCGAAGCCCTGCATGCTGCGCAGGCTTTTCGGGATGGCCCGGTCGGACATGGCCCAGATCACCATGTGCGCCGATTCCGGTTGCAGCGAAACAAAGTCCCAGAAGGTGTCGTGGGCCGAGCCGCCGGTGGGGATTTCGTTGTGGGGTTCGGGCTTCACCGCGTGGACGAAATCGGGAAACTTGATGGCGTCCTGAATGAAAAACACCGGCATGTTGTTGCCCACCAGGTCGTAGATACCTTCGTCAGTGAAGAACTTCACCGCGAAACCTCGTACGTCCCGCACGGTATCGCCTGACCCGCGCGGGCCCTGAACCGTGGAAAAGCGTACGAACACCGGGGTCTTTTTACCGGGGTCCTGCAGGAAGCCGGCCTTGGTCAGCGCGCTATGGTTTTCGTAGCTCTGGAAGAAGCCGTGGGCGCCGGTGCCGCGGGCATGCACGATGCGCTCGGGAATGCGCTCATGGTCAAAATGCGTGATTTTTTCACGCATGATGAAGTCTTCAAGCAACGAAGGCCCGCGAGCGCCGGCCTTCAGGGTGTTCTGATTGTCCGCCACCTTCACGCCTTGATTGGTACGCAAGGCTTCGCCGGTGGCATCGCTGCGGAATGTTTCCAGGCTGTCGAGCTTGGCGTTGGTGTTGCTGCGGTCCAGGGTATCGGTTCCGGCCATTGCGCTCTTGGGGGCGGCGGGCTTCTTGGTACTCATCAGGTCTGACTCCTCAGGCTTTTTGGAGATGCTGAAGTAGTGACTGATGAGGTTTTTAGCCGTTCCTTTTATCTGACCTTTGATCGCGTTATTGCCAAAACACTGGATGAAAGCGAAATAAATGCTAAGAACCTCTATACGGACAGGCTAAAATGCGCGCCCGGCTAACCGCTGATCCTTTTCCAACGCGCCCCACAAGGTTCGCTACGTGATCGAGTTTCAAAACGTCCATAAAACCTACCGCGTCGCCGGTAAGGATATCCCCGCCCTGCACCCGACCAGTCTGACGATTGAGAACGGCCAGGTCTTCGGCCTGATCGGTCATTCCGGTGCGGGAAAAAGTACCCTGCTGCGTCTGATCAATCGCCTGGAAAACGCCAGTGGCGGCAAGATCATCGTCGACGGCGAAGAAATCACCGCGCTCGACGCCAATGGCCTGCGCCGTTTCCGTCAGCAGGTCGGAATGATTTTCCAGCACTTCAACCTGCTGGCGTCCAAGACCGTGGCCGACAACGTCGCGCTGCCGCTGACGCTGGCCGGTGAAATGTCCCGCAGTGACATCGACCAGCGCGTCGCGCAATTGCTGGCCCGGGTCGGTTTGTCCGATCACGCCAACAAGTACCCGGCGCAACTGTCCGGTGGGCAGAAGCAGCGCGTCGGCATTGCCCGCGCCCTGGCCACCAAGCCGAAAATCCTGCTGTGCGACGAGGCCACCAGCGCCCTGGACCCGCAGACCACCGCGTCGGTCCTGCAACTGCTGGCCGAGATCAATCGCGAGCTGAAGCTGACCATCGTGTTGATCACCCATGAAATGGACGTGATCCGCCGGGTCTGCGATCAGGTCGGCGTGATGGACGCTGGCGTGATCGTCGAGCAGGGTTCGGTGGCCGAGGTGTTCCTGCATCCGAAACACCCGACCACCAAGCGCTTCGTGCAGGAAGACGAGCAGATCGACGAAAGCGAACAGCGCGACGACTTCGCTCACGTGCCGGGTCGTATCGTGCGTCTGACCTTCCAGGGCGAAGCGACCTACGCGCCGTTGCTGGGCACCGTCGCCCGCGAGACGGGTGTGGACTACAGCATCCTCGCCGGTCGCATCGACCGCATCAAAGACATCCCTTACGGGCAACTGACCCTGGCCGTGACCGGCGGTGACATGGAAGCGGCCTTTGCCCGCTTCACCGCGGCCGACGTCCACATGGAGGTGCTGCGCTAATGGAAGCCCTGACAAGTTTCTTCGCCAACATCGACTGGTTCGAAATCTGGCTGGCCACCGGCGACACGATGCTGATGCTCGGCGGTTCGCTGCTGTTTACCGTATTGCTGGGCTTGCCGCTGGGTGTGCTGCTGTTCCTCTGCAGCCCGCGCCAGTTGCTGGAAGCCAAAGGCGTCTACGCGATGCTGTCGCTGGTGGTGAACATCCTGCGTTCTCTGCCGTTCATCATCCTGCTGATCGTGATGATTCCGTTCACCGTGCTGATCACCGGCACCTCGCTGGGTGTTGCCGGTGCGATTCCGCCACTGGTGGTCGGCGCCACGCCATTCTTCGCGCGTCTGGTGGAAACCGCACTGCGTGAAGTCGATCGCGGGATCATCGAAGCGACCCAGGCCATGGGTGCAACTACCCGGCAGATCATCACCAATGCGCTGTTGCCCGAAGCTCGTCCGGGCATCTTCGCGGCGATTACGGTCACGGCTATTACGCTGGTTTCCTACACGGCGATGGCCGGTGTGGTGGGCGCCGGTGGTTTGGGTGACCTGGCGATCCGTTTCGGCTACCAGCGTTTCCAGACCGACGTGATGGTGGTCACGGTGATCCTGCTGCTGGTGCTGGTACAGGTTCTGCAAACCGTCGGCGACAAGCTGGTGGTGCACTTCTCTCGTAAATGATGGTTTTCGTACATTGCAAATGAGCCGGCCATTCGCTGGCAGGCGCCAGAACGGGCGCCTCACATGGAGTTAGCTGAATGAAAAAACTACTCGTCGCGTTCGCTGCCGTTGCAGCCTTTTCCGCCCACGCCGACACCCTGACCGTCGCGGCCACCCCGGTCCCGCACGCTGAGATCCTCGAGTTCGTGAAGCCGGCCCTGGCCAAAGAAGGCGTGGACCTGAAGGTCAAGGTCTTCACCGACTACATCCAGCCGAATGTCCAGGTGGCCGAGAAGCGTCTGGACGCCAACTTCTTCCAGCACCAGCCGTACCTTGATGAGTTCAACAAGGCCAAGGGCACCAACCTGGTGTCGGTTGCCGGCGTACACCTGGAGCCGCTGGGCGCTTACTCCAGCAAGTACAAGAAGCTCGATGAGCTGCCAAGCACCGCCACCGTGGTCATTCCGAACGATGCCACCAACGGCGGCCGCGCACTGTTGCTGCTGGACAAGGCTGGCGTGATCAAGTTGAAGGACGCGAACAACATCCTGTCGACGGTCAAGGACATCACCGAGAACCCGAAAAACCTGAAATTCCGTGAACTGGAAGCCGCGACCATCCCTCGTGTGTTGACCCAGGTCGATCTGGCGCTGATCAACACCAACTACGCCCTGGAAGCCAAGCTCGATCCGGCCAAGGACGCACTGGTCATCGAAGGCAGCGACTCGCCGTACGTGAACATCCTCGTTGCCCGCGCGGACGACAAGGACAGCGAAGCGATGAAGAAGCTGGTGGCTGCCCTGCACAGCCCGGAAGTGAAGGCCTTCATCATTGAGAAGTACAAAGGCGCGGTGGTGCCGGCGTTCTGATCGGTAGATGCAACGAAAAAGGGGACGCCATGAGCGTCCCCTTTTTTATGATCAATGGAGATCAAATGTGGGTGCGGGCTTGCTCGCGAATGCGGAGTGTCAGTCAGCATATCCTTTGACTGATCCACCGCTTTCGCGAGCAAGCCCGCTCCCACAGGGGTTCTGTGCCAGCCACATTATTTGCGGTTAAGCATCACCGGCAACTGCGCCACCAGCTTCACATTGTTCAACGGCGCGCGAATGAATCCGCGCTGCGTGCCGTCCGGGCCAATCACCGCCAGGTTGCCACTGTGGTCAACCGTGTAATTGGGCTTGCTGGTATCGGCCGGAATGAACGGAATGCTCACCGCATTGGCGACTTTTTGCAGTTCATCGGTGGAAGCCGGTGTCAGGCCGATGAACTGCGGATCGAAGTAGCCCAGGTACTGCTTGAGCTGCTTGGGCGTGTCGCGGTTCGGGTCGACGCTCACCAGGATGATCTGCAACTTGTCCACAGCCTCCGGCGGCAGTTCGCTCTTGATCTGGCGTAGCTGTGCGAGGGTGGTCGGGCAGATGTCCGGGCAGAAGGTGTAACCGAAGAACAACAGGCTCCACTTGCCTTTGAGCTCGTTGATGGCGACCGGCTTGCCGTCCTGATCGGTCATGCTCACATCCGGCAGATTGCGGCTTTGCGGCAGCAGGATGATGCCGGCATCAATCAGTGCCGTCGGGTCGCCCTGGCCTTTGCCGGAGAGCACTTTGTTGATGGTCAGGCCCAGCACCAGTGCAATCACGGCGACAAGGACGAAGACGGTTTTCTGGGTTCGAGTCATAGGTTCAACATCAAGTAGTGGTCTACGAGCAGGGCGATAAACAGCAGGAACAAGTAATAAATAGAGTACTTGAAGGTGTTGATCGCCGCGTGCGGCCGAGTGCCACGGTACAGCACCACGGCCCATTGCAGAAACCTCGCACCAAGGCCAGCGGCACAAATCAGGTAGAGCAGGCCGCTCATATGGATCGCGTAGGGCATCATGCTCACGGCCAGCAGCGCGCCGGTATAAAGCAGAATATGCACCTTGGTGTAATGCTCGCCGTGGGTGACCGGCAGCATCGGGATGTCGGCCTTGGCGTATTCCTCCTTGCGATGGATCGCCAGCGCCCAGAAATGCGGTGGGGTCCAGGCGAAGATGATCAACACCAGCAACAGCGGTTCGGCGCTGACGTGGCCGGTGGCGGCGGTCCAGCCGAGCAGTGGCGGGGCGGCGCCGGCGAGGCCGCCGATGACGATGTTCTGCGGTGTCGCGCGTTTCAGAAAGCCGGTGTAGATCACTGCGTAGCCGAGCAGGGACGCCAGGGTCAGCCATGCCGTCAGCGGGTTGGTGAACGCCAGCAGCAATGCCTGGCCCAGCACTGCCAGCACCAGGGCGAAGCTCAGTGCCGCGGCCGGTGAAACCCGGCCTTCGGCCAATGGCCGCTTGTGGGTCCGGGCCATCACCGCATCGATGCGCCGATCCACCACATGGTTCACCGCTGCGGCACCACCGGCGCACAGCGCAATCCCCAGATTGCCGAACACCAGCACGGTCCAGGGCACGCCGGCGCGGGTGGCGAGGAACATCCCCACCAGCGAGGTGATGAGCATCAGCACCACCACCTTGGGTTTGGTCAGCTCCAGGTAGTCGCGCCAGATCGCCTGACTGGGGCGCTCGCCGATCAGAATCGCCATGGCATCTCTCCTTTTATTGTTATGGGCCCGGCTGAATGTTTACGCGGGCGCAAGCGCCAGCGTGTCGGCTGCGTGACCCGCACCAGGCTGGTTCGCGCGTGATAATTGACCAGCACCATCGTCAGCAGCAGCGCCGCGCCACCGGCGTTGTGCGCCACGGCCACGGGCAGCGGCAGGTGCAATAGCACGTTGCTGATGCCCAGGGTGATCTGCGCCGCCAGGGCGACCAGCACCAACCCCGCAAGGCGTGTCATGCCGACGACTTTCAGCTGCCAGGCGAGGCCGAGGAGCACCAGCGTCACCAGCAACGCACCGATACGATGGGTCAGGTGAATCGCCGTGCGGGCATCGCTGTCCAGCTGGCCACCGAGGTAGTTCGGGCCGATGTGCTGGGTCAGGTGAAAGCCGTTGGCGAAGTCGGCGGGGGGCAGCCATTGACCGTGGCAGGTGGGGAAGTCGATGCACGCCACGGCGGCGTAGTTGGAACTGACCCAACCGCCGAGGGCGATCTGTCCGATCACCAGCAAAAGCCCAGCGGTGGCCCAGTATTGCAAACGGCGTGGCACCGTCAGCGCCGGCAGTACCCCGGACAGCCGCAATGTGAGCAGGAACAACAGGCTCAAGGTGGCGAACCCGCCGAGCAAATGCCCGGTCACCACTTGCGGCCAGAGTTTGAGCGTCACCGTCCACATACCGAAGGCCGCCTGAGCGAACACCACCCCCAGCAGAAACAACGGCAGCTTCACCGGTTGCCCCGGATGCCGACGATGAACCCAGGCGCGAGCGGCCAACACTGAAATCAGCAAGCCCAGGGTGCCGGCGAAGTAGCGATGGACCATCTCGTTCCAGCCCTTGTGCGCTTCCACCGGCGCGTCGGGGAAATGCAATTCGGCATGGGCCAGTTGAGCTTCGCTTTTCGGCACGCTGATGAAGCCGTAGCAGCCGGGCCAGTCCGGGCAGCCCAGGCCTGCATGGGTCAGACGGGTGTAGGCGCCGAGCAACACCACAATCAGCGCCAGCAAGGTGGCAAACAGCGCGAGGCGAAATCCAGGTTTGGCCATGACGATGCCCTTATCCGATGTTCGACAGTTTCAGCAGGTGGCGCAGGTCGTTGAGCAGATCCTTGCCCTTGACGCTCGGGTCGTAGCGCAGCACGAGGTTGCCGTGGGGATCGATGATCCACAGTTGCGGCGTGGCCTTGTCGCCGGTCGCCTTGCTGAACGCGGCGGAATCCAGCGGGTAACGTTGCAGTTGCGGATATTCACGGGTCAGCTTGGCTTCGTAGTCGGCGCTCAACGGCTGTGCGGCGGCGAGGGCGTGGCTGGCGCGTCCGGCATCGCGGCCGAGGCCGATCTGGATCTGCCGCGCCAGGTACACCAGTTGCTGGCAATCCACCGCACAGTCTTTCGGCGCGGTCACCAACATCTGCCAGCGTTCTTCGTCAGCCGTCACGCCGAGGTCGGCACGGCTCTGGCCGTTGCCGATCAGTTCGCCGTGATAGCTGCGACCGTCCGGCACCCAGAACTGCAGCTTGTACATGCCGGTGGCGAGGATCATCGGGCCGACGACGCCCAGCACGATCAGCAGCAGTTGAATGCGTCCGCGGCGGCGACCGGCCGGGGCTTTGGCTTCAGACATGCTGGGTGGATTCATGGCCGCTCCCATGGTGTTTCTCCTTCGCGTTGTGCAATCCGAGGTAGATGTAGAGACCGAATAGGGCGGTGGCCATGGCGAACCACTGCACGGCGTAACCGAGGTGTTTTTCCGGGCCCATGGCAACTACGGGCCAGTCGGCCTGATAGCTGGCGGGACCCGGTTCTGCGCGCAATTCATAGGCGAAGCCGTCGCGCTCGAGGGTTTTCCACAATTTGGCCGGTTCGACGGCGGTGACGGTTTGCGGCCAGGTGCTGCTGACCGGGTCGGCGTGCAGCTGGAAGGTCGCGCCGGGGGCGACGTACACCCAGGCATCGACATTCACGGCATCGGCCGGTGTCTTGAATTGCGGGGTAATGCGCCGGTCCGACCAGGGCAGCCAGCCGCGATTGACCAGCAGCCATTGGCCGCTGCGCTGATCCTGAAACGGTTGCAGCAATTCGACGCCGACCTTGCCGTCACGCTGCCGGTTGTCCAGCAGCAGGCTGTGCGCCGCATCGAACTGACCGTGCAGATGCACCCGGCGAAAGGCCGGATCGGCGCTGTGCAGCAGCTCGGTGCTGGCCATCGGCTCGGCGGCGCGGCGTTCGGCGTAACTGGCGAGCAGGGCGGTTTTCTCCGCACCCCGGCCCAGTTGCCAGAAGCCCAGCGAAATCAGCAGCGGCAGCAGCAAGGCGACCACCAGCGTCGGCACGACGCCCGGCCGGAAGCGCTTCATGGCCGTGCCGCAAAAGCTGTGAACGCGACCGCTATACTTGATTGCATCGCCTGTACCCCCGGAGTCTTCCCATGCTCAAAGCAGCGATCGTCCTGATGCTGATTGCCACGGTGATCAGCCTGTTCAGCGGCCTGTTTTTCCTGGTCAAGGACGACAGCAGTTCAAATCGCCTGGTCATCGCCTTGAGTGTTCGGGTGGCATTGGCCGCTTGCACCGTCGGCTTGATTGCCTGGGGTTTCTACAGCGGCCAACTGGTGTCGCATGCGCCCTGGTAGCTTTGTCCTTCAGAGCACGTAAACGAAGATGAACAAGCCGATCCACACCACATCGACGAAGTGCCAGTACCAGCTCGCGGCTTCGAAGCCGAACTGGTGCTCGTTGTCGAAGTGGCCCTTCATGATGCGCATCAGCATCACGAACAGGATGATCGTGCCGATGGTCACGTGGGCGCCGTGGAACCCGGTGAGCATGAAGAACGTCGCGCCGTAGATCCCCGAACCGAGGGTCAGGCCCAGTTCGTGATAGGCATGCATATACTCCTCGGCCTGCAAGGCGAGGAAGCCGCAACCCAGCAGCACGGTGATCGCCAGCCACAGTTTCAGCGCACCGCGATGGCCTTTCTTCAGGGCGTGGTGAGCGATGGTGATGGTCACGCTGGAGCTCACCAGCAGGATGGTGTTGACCAGCGGCAGGCCCCAGGGGCTGATGACTTCCTTGGGCGGCGGGAACAGTTTCGGATCCGGCGTGTGCAATAGCGGCCAAGTGAACTGGAAGTTCGGCCAGAGCATGTGGGCGATGCCTTTGGTGCCTTCGCCGCCCAGCGCCGGGCCGGAGATGTGCCGCACATAGAACAATGCGCCGAAGAAGGCGATGAAAAACATCACCTCGGAGAAAATGAACCAGCTCATGCCCCAGCGGAACGAGCGGTCCAGCTGCGGGCTGTACAACCCCGCGCGGCTTTCCTTGATCACCGTGCCGAACCAGCCGAACAGCATGTACGCCAGCAACAGGCCACCGACGAAAAAGATCAGCGGGCCGTGGGATTCAGGGCGCGCTGCCTTCAGATCGTTGAACCAGGTGGCCAGGCCGTAGACCGTGATGACCATGCCGAAGGTCGCGATGATCGGCCACTTGCTCTGGGCCGGGACGTAGTAGTGCTCATGAGTTGCCATTTATTGTTCTCCTTATCGGGCACGCTTAACCGCCAGTGTTTGCAGCCACCGGAGGATGTCGGGCGGTGATATCGAACAGCGTGTAGGACAGCGTCAGGTGCTTCACGTCCTTGGGCATGTCGCGGTCAACGATGAAACGCACCGGCATCTCGATCTGCTGACCGGGCTGCAGCACCTGCTGGGTAAAGCAAAAGCATTCGGTCTTGTGGAAATACGCCGC
>DATMUG010000181.1:0-24607 GCA_035563915.1 Pseudomonas sp.
TGACATCCTGCTCCCAAAGCAGGCGCGCTACCGGACTGCGCTATACCCCGGTTTGAAATTGGCTCCGTGACCAGGACTCGAACCTGGGACCCAATGATTAACAGTCATTTGCTCTACCGACTGAGCTATCACGGAACTACACATTTCAATTTACAACGGTGAAGCTTTACTGCGTTCTCTTCGACTCGTTCGCATCGCTGCGTTCGTGTGCCTGAGGCGCGCTATTCTACAATCTTCAGAACCTCTGTCAACCCCCTAAATTGCTTTCAAGTTAATGATTTGCAACTTATTTTGGATTCCTGCTTTGGGAGCGGAAACCCTGGCGGGTGACTGACTGCGGGGCGCACTTTACAAGCCTTTTCCTTTAACTTCAACAGCCTGGCGAAAAAAAGGCCTCGCAATGCGAGGCCTTCTTTTCTTTGCCGCCGTTTGGGCTTAATTGAAAACGATTTCGTCGTTTTCCACTGTCCCCTTCGCTGTGTCTCCCGGCATGAATCGACCGGAGAGAATCAACTGCGCCAACGGGTTCTCGATCCAGCGCTGGATTGCACGCTTGAGCGGACGTGCACCATATACCGGGTCATACCCTACGGCGATCAGCTTATCCATCGCCTCGGGGCTCAACTCCAGCTTCAGCTCTCGCTCGGTGAGGCGACTGCGCAGACGACTCAACTGGATCTCGGTAATGCCGGCGATCTGATCTCGCGCCAGCGGTTCGAAGATCACCACTTCATCGACCCGGTTGATGAACTCCGGCCGGAAGTGCGAGGAAATCGCGTCCATTACCGCCGCACGCTGGGCCTCACGGTCGTCCACCAGGTCCTGGATCTGCGCCGAGCCCAGGTTTGAGGTCATGACGATCACGGTGTTCTTGAAATCCACCGTGCGACCATGGCTGTCGGTGAGGCGTCCGTCTTCGAGCACTTGCAGCAAAATGTTGAACACATCCGGATGCGCCTTCTCGACCTCGTCCAGCAGAATCACCGAGTAAGGCTTGCGACGCACCGCCTCAGTCAGGTAACCGCCCTCCTCATAGCCCACATAGCCCGGTGGCGCGCCAATCAAGCGAGCCACGGAATGTTTCTCCATGAATTCGGACATGTCGATGCGCACCATCGCCTCTTCGGTATCGAAGAGGAACTCGGCCAGCGCCTTGCACAGCTCGGTTTTACCGACACCGGTCGGGCCGAGGAACATGAACGAACCACTTGGGCGATTCGGATCGGCCAACCCCGCACGGGAACGCCGCACCGCGTTGGAAACCGCGACCACCGCTTCGTCCTGGCCAATCACACGCTGGTGCAACAGGCTTTCCATCTTCATCAGTTTTTCGCGCTCGCCTTCGAGCATTTTCGAGACGGGGATGCCGGTCCACTTCGACACGACCTCGGCGATCTCTTCTTCAGTCACCTTGCTGCGCAGCAATTGATTTTCGCTTTTGCCATGCTGGTCAACCATCTGCAGGCTGCGCTCCAGGTCCGGGATCACCCCGTACTGCAGCTCCGCCATGCGGTTCAGATCGCCCTTGCGACGGGCCGCTTCCAGTTCCTGACGGGACTGTTCGATTTTCTGCTGAATCTGCGCAGAACCCTGCACCTCGGCTTTTTCTGAGTTCCAGATTTCTTCGAGATCCGAATACTCACGCTCATGACGAGCGATTTCTTCCTGGAGCTTTTCCAGACGCTTCTTCGCTGCGTCGTCGCTTTCTTTCTTCAGTGCCTGGGATTCCACCTTCAACTGGATCAGGCGGCGCTCCAGACGGTCCAGCACTTCCGGCTTGGAGTCGATCTCCATGCGGATGCGGCTGGCGGCTTCGTCGATCAGGTCGATGGCCTTGTCCGGCAACTGACGGTCGGTGATGTAGCGATGGCTCAGTTTGGCCGCCGCGATGATCGCACCATCGGTAATCGCTACCTTGTGGTGAACCTCGTAACGCTCCTTGAGGCCACGCAGGATCGCGATGGTGTCCTCTTCACTCGGCTCGTCCACCAAAACTTTCTGGAAGCGCCGCTCGAGGGCCGCGTCCTTCTCTATATATTGGCGGTATTCGTTGAGCGTGGTCGCACCGACACAATGCAGCTCGCCACGGGCCAAGGCGGGCTTGAGCATGTTGCCAGCATCCATAGAGCCTTCGCCCTTCCCGGCGCCGACCATGGTGTGCAGCTCGTCGATGAACAGGATGATCTGCCCTTCCTGCTTCGACAGCTCGTTGAGCAACGCCTTGAGCCGTTCTTCAAACTCACCGCGATATTTGGCACCGGCAATCAGCGCCCCCATGTCCAGCGACAGCAGACGCTTGCCCTTCAGACCATCCGGCACTTCACCATTGATGATGCGCTGGGCCAGACCTTCGGCGATGGCGGTCTTGCCGACACCAGGCTCACCGATGAGGACCGGGTTGTTTTTGGTACGACGCTGCAGGACCTGGATGGTCCGGCGAATTTCGTCGTCACGGCCGATCACCGGATCGAGCTTGCCGTCTTCGGCGCGCTTGGTCAGGTCGACGGTGTATTTATCCAGGGCCTGGCGCGCCTCTTCGTGGTTGGGGTCGTTGACCGCCTCGCCACCGCGCAGGTTGTTGATGGCATTTTCCAGGGCTTTCTTGCTCACGCCCTGGCCCAGCAACAATTTGCCCAGCTTGCTGTTCTCGTCCATGGCGGCGAGCAGCACCAACTCGCTGGAAATGAACTGGTCGCCCTTCTGCTGAGCCAGGCGATCGGCCTGATTGAGCAGACGCGCCAGATCCTGCGACATGTTGACGTCGCCGGTCGGATTCTGGATTTTCGGGAGCTGGTCGAGCTCTTTGGTCAGCTCTTTACGCAGGCTGTTGACGTCGAAGCCCACCTGCATCAGCAGGGGCTTGATCGAGCCGCCCTGTTGTTCGAGCAGGGCCTGCATCAGATGCGCCGGCTCGATGGCGGGATGGTCAAGACCGACGGCCAGGGATTGGGCGTCGGATAAAGCTAACTGCAACTTGCTGGTTAAACGGTCTATACGCATGGGTCACCTTCCTTTTGAGCAGGCCGGACCTATAAACATCCTGAATGAAGAAACCTGCCAGATACCACGTTAGATGCGGTCGATTCTGGGAGATTCAAGCGTCGTGATGTTGATGCAGGTCAGGCAAGTCTAGCGGTCGAGCCAAACAAGGGAGGCAAACCTGCCTGTGCGAGGCGCACGGCGGTAGGAGAAGAAGCGCGGGTCGGTGACGGTACAAAATCCGCCGCCGTAAACGGCAGTGACGCCACGAGCCGCCAGACGCAAACGCGCCAGCATATAAATGTCGGCCATGAATTTGCCGGGGTTTTGGCTCGGGACAAAGGCTTCGAAAGCCTCAGGCAATTGCTCGACGAAGGTCTCGCGCACTTCCGGGCCGACTTCAAAGGCTTTCGGGCCGATCGCCGGGCCTAGCCAGACCAGCACGTCTGCGGGCGAAACATCCAGGGCATCGAGTGTCGCTTCCAGCACTCCTGCCGCCAGCCCGCGCCAACCGGCATGGGCCGCTGCAACGCGAGTGCCGGCACGGTCGCAAAACAATGCCGGCAAGCAATCGGCGGTCATCGCCGCGCAGGCGATACCGGGCGTCGACGTCCAGCTGGCGTCGGCAGTGACGACCCGGCCTGGATCGGCATGGGCCACGACGATGCCGTGGACCTGCTGCAGCCAGGCCGGACGAATGGAGAAATGATCGGTAAGACGACGACGATTCTCGGCGACAGCCTCGGGGCTGTCATCGACGTGATCGCCAAGGTTGAGGCTGTCGAACGGCGCCAGGCTGACGCCGCCCGCACGGGTGGTGACACAGGCTTTGACCCCGGCCGGCGCGGGCCAGTCTGGAATCAGCCAGTCACTCATCCGACAAACGCCTCGCGGTCTTGCTTGAGCAGGGTCAGCAACCAGACGAAGTCTTCCGGCAATGGCGACTCCCAGCTCATGCGCTTGCCGGTGGTCGGGTGATCCAGCTCCAGGAACCTTGCATGCAAGGCCTGGCGCGGGAAGTGTTTCAACGACTCGACCATGGTCTGGCTGGCGGCCGGCGGGATGCGGAATCGTCCGCCGTAAGCCGGGTCTCCGACCAACGGGAAGTTGATGTGGGCCATGTGCACGCGAATCTGGTGCGTGCGACCGGTTTCCAGCTTGACCCGCACGTGAGTGTGAGAGCGGAAGCGCTCCAGCACGCGGTAATGGCTGACGGCTGGCTTGCCACCTTCCATCACGGCCATGCGTTGACGCTGCTGGCCGTGGCGACCGATCGGCGCGTTGATCTTGCCGCCGGCTGTCACCACACCGATCACGATGCATTCATAAATGCGGCTGACGCTGCGGCTCTGCAACTGAGCCACCAGTTGCGTCTGCGCCTGAATGGTCTTGGCCACCACCATCAGACCGGTGGTGTCCTTGTCCAGGCGGTGCACGATACCGGCACGGGGCACATTGATGATGTCCGGCACGTGATGCAGCAAGGCATTGAGCAGAGTGCCATCAGCATGACCGGCGGCGGGATGCACCACCAGGCCTGCAGGCTTGTTGATCACCAGGATGTCGTCGTCTTCATAGACGATATCCAGTTCAATGTCTTGAGCGACCCATTCGCCTTGAGCTTCCTGCTCGGCGGTCAATTCAAGAATGGCGCCGCCGTGAACGATGTCTCGCGGACGGATAACCGCCCCATCCACAGTCAGGCGGCCGTCTTTGATCCAGGCGGAAAGGCGCGAGCGCGAGTGCTCTGCGAATAATTGTGCGGCGACTTGATCGAGGCGTTGACCGCCCAGTTCGGACGGCACCTCTGCGCGAAGTTCAATTTTATCGGACATGCTCAGACTAGGCGTCGGCACAGCTTTTGGTTTCGGCTGCGCGCTTGTGGTTAAATACGGCGTCTTTTGCCCCGAGGCTATTCAACGGGGCGCTCATCATAACAGGACGGCCACGCTCAAGACAGCGGCCGTCATAGGGACGCAAGCCGCCATGCAAGTGAAACACCTGCTGCTGATCGCCATCCTCGCATTGACCGCCGCTTGCTCATCGAAGGAAGTCGTAGACGAAAACCTGAGTGAAGTCGAGTTGTACCAGCAAGCCCAGGCCGATCTGGACAACAACAGCTACACCAGCGCCACGGCCAAATTGAAGGCTCTGGAGTCGCGTTATCCGTTCGGTCGTTATGCTGATCAGGCTCAACTTGAGCTCATCTACGCCAACTACAAGAACGCCGAGCCGGAAGCTGCCAAAGCCGCTGCCGAGCGTTTCATCCGCTTGCACCCACAGCATCCGAACGTCGATTACGCCTACTACCTCAAAGGCCTGACGTCGTTCGACCAGGACGTCGGCCTGCTGGCCCGTTTCCTGCCACTGGACATGACCAAGCGTGACCCGGGCGCCGCGCGCGACTCCTACAACGAGTTCGCCCAGCTGACCAGCCGCTTCCCCAACAGCCGTTACGCTCCTGACGCCAAGCAGCGCATGATCTATCTGCGCAACCTGCTGGCCGCCTACGAAATCCACGTGGCCGACTATTACCTGACCCGTCAGGCCTATGTGGCCGCCGCGAACCGTGGTCGTTACGTTGTGGAAAACTTCCAGGAAACCCCTTCGGTCGGTGACGGCCTGGCGGTGATGACCGAGTCCTACCAGCGCCTGCACCTGGACGAACTGGCTGCCACCAGCCTGGAGACCCTGAAGCTCAACTACCCGAATCACCCGACCCTGGTGGACGGTCAGTTCGTGCCGACAGTCGCCGAAGCCGACAACCGTTCGTGGCTGAGCAAGGCCACCCTGGGCCTGATCGAATCCCGTCCGCCACTGCCACCGGGAGAAACCCGCGCCAACCAGGACGTGCAGAAGCAGTTCCAGGACGCCAAAGACGCGATTCCGAGCGAGCTCAAGCCTAAAGATGCGAACGGTGACGTGATCGAAGAAGAAAATCACGAAGCGCAAGGCAATAATGAAGACCGTTCGTGGTTCAGCTACATGACCTTCGGCGTGTTCGACTGATACGACCGACAGTACGAAAAAGGGAGGCTCTTGAGCCTCCCTTTTTGTTGCGCATTTTTTGTAGCGCGCATTTGCCCTGTGCGCCCGTCATGACCTTGGCTAAACTGCCGATTCATCCGTCAAAAAGCAGCTCATCATGCTTCGTTTATTATTCTGGATCGCGGTGATCGCCGCCGCCGTATGGTTCTGGCGCAAGTACAAAGGCCAGGCAGCAGTCCCCAAGTCACCTGCCGAGCTGGACGCGGCACCGATGGTCCGCTGTGCCCATTGCGGTGTGCACCTGCCACGCGATCGCGCCGTCAGTTATCAGCAACTTTGGTATTGCAGCCAGGCCCATCTGGAGCAAGGCCCCGGTTCCAGTGGTCGCTGAGACGTCCAGTCACGGCGACAAACAGGCCCAGCGACTGCTGCGCCTTTATCATCTCTACCGTTTAAGCGTCGGCATCATTCTGGTGCTGCTGATCTCCAGCAACATGGACAACCAGTTGCTGACGTCAGCCAACGACGAGCTGCTGCGCACCGGCAGCTGGTTGTACCTGGTGCTGAATATCCTGCTGGTGGTTTTCTTCGAAAAGACCCGGCACCCGACGCAATTGTTCAGCCTGGCGCTTCTCGATGTCTTGCTGTTATGCGTCCTGTTCTACGCCGGTGGCGGTGTGGCCAGCGCCATTGGCAATCTGTTGATCGTATCGGTAGCCATCAGCAACACCCTGCTGCGAAGGCGCATCGGCCTGCTGATTGCCGCGGTCGGTGCGCTCGGCATCCTGTTTTCAAGTTTTCTGCTGAGCCTCAGCCATCCTCCGAGTCCCAATGATTACTTGCAGGTCGGCACCCATGGCGCCCTGTGTTTTGCCGCGGCGTTACTGGTGCAAGGGCTGGTCCGGCGCCTGGAAGTCAGTGAAACCCTGGCCGAGCGCAAGGCCAGCGAAGTCGTCGGCCTGGAAGCGCTCAATGCGCTGATCCTGCAACGCATGCGTACCGGGATTCTGGTGCTCGACGATCAGCGGTGCGTGCAATTGGCCAACCACAGCGCCCGGTCACTACTCGGCGGCGGCCATCTGGAAGGCTGTCTGATCGATGACCGTTTTCCCGCCCTGATCGAGCGACTGGACCTGTGGCTGAGCAACCCGACGCTGCGCCCCCAGAGCCTGAAAGTCACCGATAGCGGCGTGGAGCTGCAACCGAGCTTCATCGCACTGGACCCAAGCCCCCAACACCAGACCCTGGTTTTTCTTGAAGACCTCGCTCAGATAGCCCAACAGGCACAACAGCTCAAACTCGCCGCCCTGGGGCGCCTGACCGCCGGTATCGCCCATGAAATCCGCAACCCGCTGGGTGCGATCAGTCATGCCGTGCAGTTATTACGAGAATCCGAGGAACTGAGCGGCCCGGATCAACGTCTGACTCAGATTATTCAAGATCACTCTCAGCGAATGAATCGGGTTATCGAAAACGTCCTGCAACTGTCCCGCCGCCAGCAAACCGTCCCGCAACGACTGGACCTGAAGCCGTGGCTGGAACAATTCGTCACTGAAATCCGCGAGGGCACAACCGAGCGCCAGCACATTCATTTGCACATCGCTTCCGGGGACTTCACGACCCTGATGGACCCGAACCAGTTGAACCAGATTCTCGACAACCTGATACGCAATGCGTGGCGCCATAGCGCCCAGGACCACGATCTCGCTCAGGTCTGGCTTGAGTTATTCATTGATGCCGAGAGCCAGTTACCCATTCTCGAAATCCTCGACGACGGCCCCGGAGTCACCCCCGACCATCAGGCGCAACTGTTCGAGCCGTTTTTCACCACCAGTCATCAAGGCACTGGCCTGGGTCTTTATCTGTCCCGTGAGCTGTGCGAAAGCAACCAGGCCCGCCTAGACTTCAAACCACGCCAAGGCGGCGGCTGCTTTCGTATCACCTTTGCTCACGGACGGAAACAAAGTTGAACATGAGCCCACGGCAAAAAGTCCTGATTGTCGATGACGAACCGGACATCCGCGAACTCCTGGAAATCACCCTGGGACGGATGAAGCTCGATACCTACAGTGCCCGGAACGCTGGCGAGGCCCTGGCCTTGCTCAAGCGCGAGGCATTCGATCTGTGCCTGACCGACATGCGTCTGCCCGACGGCACAGGCCTGGAGCTTGTACAGCATATCCAGCAACGCTACCCGAACCTGCCCGTGGCGATGATTACCGCCTATGGCAATGTCGACACCGCAATCAATGCACTCAAGGCCGGTGCATTCGACTTCCTGACCAAGCCGGTGGACCTCACGCGACTGCGGGAACTGGTGACCAGCGCCCTGCTCCTGCCCGCCCCGGGCATTGCCATCGATCGCCGCCTGCTGGGCGATTCCTTGCCCATGCGCAGCCTGCGCAAGCAAATCGACAAACTGGCGCGCAGCCAGGCACCGGTGTACATCAGCGGAGAGTCCGGCAGTGGCAAGGAGCTGGTCGCCCGCCTGATCCATGACCGCGGGCCACGGGCCAACCAGCCCTTCGTACCGGTCAATTGCGGTGCCATCCCATCGGAGCTGATGGAGAGCGAGTTTTTCGGCCACCGCAAAGGCAGCTTCAGCGGCGCCATCGAGGATAAACCCGGACTGTTCCAGGCCGCCCATGGCGGCACCCTGTTTCTCGACGAGGTAGCCGACTTGCCGCTGCCCATGCAGGTCAAACTGCTGCGGGCGATTCAGGAGAAAGCCGTACGCAGCGTCGGCGGACAACAGGAGGTCGTGGTCGATGTGCGCATCCTTTGCGCCACCCACAAAGACCTCGCCGCCGAAGTTACGGCCGAGCGTTTCCGCCAGGATTTGTACTATCGCCTGAACGTGATCGAGCTGCGGGTGCCGCCCTTGCGCGAGCGCCGTGACGATATCGAACCCCTGGCAAACCATGTGCTCAAGCGCTTGGCCACAGACACCGGCCAACCTGCGGCAAAACTTCACCCGCAGGCTCTTGAAGCGCTTAAAAACTACCGCTTTCCGGGCAATGTCCGGGAACTGGAAAACATGCTCGAACGGGCTCATACCCTATGCGAAAACAAACAGATCGAAGCCGACGACCTGCGCCTGGTCGAAGGGAATTGTGCAGCAGACGCCGGAGTGCCAGACCTTACGCAGATCGATAATCTGGAGGCCTACCTGGAAAACGTCGAACGCCAGTTGATTCTTCAGGCCCTGGAGGAGACACGCTGGAACCGCACAGCGGCGGCGCAGCGGTTGAATTTGTCGTTTCGCTCGATGCGTTACCGGCTGAAGAAATTGGGCCTGGATTGAAAACGCAAAAGATCGCAGCCTTCGGCAGCTCCTACACGAGTCTGATGTAGGAGCTGCCGCAGGCTGCGATCTTTTGATCTTGCTTCAGATACGCCCGGTCGGCGCATACGGCGCAGGGTCAATGATCGGCTCACGCCCCAGCATCACATCGGCAAACAACTGACACGACGCCGGCGCCAGCACCAGGCCGTTGCGGAAATGCCCACAGTTGAGCCACAAGCCTTCAAACCCCGGCACTCGGCCAATGTAGGGGATGCCCTCTGGCGAGCCTGGCCTCAAGCCGGCCCAGTGCCCCACCACTTCGGCACTGGCCAACGCAGGAATCAGTTCCACCGCCGAAGCCTTCAGGCTTTCCAGCGCCGAGTCGGTCGGCGTCTTGTCGTACCCTTCGTGCTCCAGGGTGCTGCCAATCAGGATGTGCCCATCGCGGCGGGGAATCGCATAACGCCCCTTGGCCAGCACCATGCTCGGCAGAAAGTCCGCCGCGCACTTGTAGAGGATCATCTGCCCCTTCACGGGTTCGACAGGCAGTTCAAGACCCAGGCTTTTGAGCAAGTCGCCACTCCAGGCGCCAGCGGTCAGGACCACTTGATCGCCGTGGATCGCGCCAGTCGACGTCTGTACGCCGACCACTTTTTCGCCTTCGCGAATAAAACTGCTGACTTCGCACTGCTCATGAATCGTCACGTTAGGCAGCGCTTGCAACGCCGCCTTGAGGGATTTCACCAGCCGCGGATTTCGTACGTTGGCCACATCGGCCATGTAGATCGCCCGGGAAAAACCGCCGCCCAATACCGGCACGGCGTCATGAGCCGCCGAGATATCCACAGCCCGCAGCGGACGATTCTCCCGAGCAGCCCAGGCCAGTGCCTCGGCTTCATCATCCAGATCCAGCCAATACAAGCCGGTGGTATGCACCTCGGGATCAACCCCAGTGGCGGCAAACAGATGCTCACCCAGCTGTGGATAAAAATCCTGGGACCAATGGGCCAGCGCGGTGACCGCCGGGTTGTAGCGCCATGGGTAAAGCGGCGAAACGATGCCTCCCCCCGCCCAGGAAGACTCCTGACCGACACTGGAGCGGTCCAGCAGTACAACGCTCTGCACTTCTGACGCGAGATTGAATGCCGTCAACAGACCGATTACCCCACCGCCGACAATCACTACTTGCTGTTGCCTGATCATGTATTGAACCAACCGATAAATAGACAGAGGGACGCAAAAGGTACCCGAAAAAGAAAACTCAACGACCCCAGCAATCCTTGGTGGTCAGGCCGGTGGTGGCGTTGACCATGCCCCGGACACCGGTGTTGGCAATGGTGAAATCACCGCACTTGTCCGTCGCCATGCTCGTGCCCGACTTACGTACGGCCGTCAGCAGGAAAGTCTGATCGGTGAGGGTCTGGTTGATGGTGTAGTAATCGTTGCCACCGCTAAGGCCAGTGGCCCCGGTGTAGACGTTTTTCTGTGAATAGAAGCGCTCGAGTATCTGTGCCTGCTCGGACAGCAGGCCGGCGACTTCGGCACGTCGGCCCTTTTTCAGGTATTCGGTGAAAGACGGGGCCGCAATGGTCATGACAATCCCGATGATCGCAATCACGATCATGATTTCGATCAGGGTAAAACCGCGGTTGGATCTGTGCATGCCTCAACTCTCGCTTACTGTATTTGTCGCCACATGATGCGACGGCTGCCGCCGCCGGATTTTTCCACCAGTGTGGTGATGCCGCCACTGGAATCGTTCACGATCTTGCGGGTCGCGCCATTGACGATGGCGTTGAGGGTCGGGATGCCTCCGGTAAAGACCACGCCGCTGGAGATCGTGTCAGTACTGTCGACCACTGCGTCGTTGTTGGTGTCGAGCACCGCGTAGTTGAGCATCTTACCGCTGAACGCATCGAGTTCGACCAGTTTGCCAGTACCGAAGCTCGCGCAAGGGTCAGTGGTATCGACGCTGGCCGTGGTGAACACGATCCGGCCCAGTACCAGACTGGCCTGGTTGATCACCCGCTCGCCAGTCAGCGCGTTGTTATACACCAACGGCAGGTACCAGCCCTTTTCCGCGGGATAGGTCACCTCGTTCTGACTGGTGGTGATGAACTGCCCGGTGCTGCCCGAGAACACACCGGTCACGGATTGAGCTTGAAGTGCAGAGGCCGTGATCTGCCCGGAACCACCCTCCGCATCCCACACCGAGTAGAACGCCTGCAAATCCTTGTTGGTTTTATCCACGGTCTCGTTGAATTTGCCGGTGCCCACAAATATTTGTTTGCCCCCCAGCGAATTGTCCGCCAGCAAAGGCTGCGCCGTAATCGGCTGCGTGGCGCCTCCCGCGGTGGTAAACAACGGCTTGCCGGAAAATGCCACGCCCCAGCTATCGGTACTGGTACTGCTCAGGTCGAACTTCCACAGCCGCCCTTTCAGGTCGCCACCATATGCGGCCTGCACCACGTTTTGCGAGTTGACCCTGAGCTTGACCGAAGACAAGCCGTTAGTGGTTTCAGTGCTGTCGATGACAATTTTCCTGATCAGCGAGCCATCCCGAATGTCCACCACGTACAACGCAGCGACGCCGGAATTGCTGCCGTAGCCGTTGGAAATAAAGGCGGCCCATCGACCGTCGGCCAGGCGTGCCACTTCGGGACGCGCGTAGGCGTAACCCAGATCATTGAAGGCGTTCGCCGTACTGGCCGTGGCCGGGGCGCTGATTTCCCACAATGCCTTCGGCGCATTTGCGGCCGAGGCATCGAACAGTTGCAGGGCATAGAAAGTCCGTCCACCCGCCCCCGTTCCGCCCAATGCGAGGGTTTTCCAGGCACTGTTGAGTTGGGCATCGAACACAGCGATCTGCCCATCCACCAGAAATTTATGACTGACGCCGTTGATGTAGGCGGTATCGGCGATATAGCGCAGTGACGGCAACACACTGGACGGCATGTAGGCAAACCGCCGTGCACCGCTGGCGGAATTGATCACGCTGACGAAGCCGTCGTTGGCGTTGACCACCAGACTGCTATTCATGTTCGCCGCCTTGGTCGCCAGATATGTGCTGTACGAGGTATCCCCCGACAGATCGGAGGCGGTTTTCTCCGTCGGGGATGCCAGCACCAGCGGCGAGTTGACGATGTCCCCCAGCAACACGCTACGCACCTTCAAGCCGGTCTTGTTGGTGCCTTTGCTCCACTCCACCAGGTCGGCGCCGGTGATGCCTGTGGGCAAGCCCTGATTGAGGAGCGTCTGCTGAGCTGTGGATAAGTTGGCGTAGGCCAGGGTGACTGGCGCATTGGTCTGGCTGTTCCAGGACTGGTAAGTCGGCGCCGTGGCAACGGGTACGATGGCCGTGTCGGTGGTCCACTGCACGGAACTTGTATCAACGGCTCCGCTGGCGGTGAAACCGAATGCCTTGATCGTGCCA
Organism: Pseudomonas sp.; assembly: GCA_035563915.1. GTDB lineage: Bacteria > Pseudomonadota > Gammaproteobacteria > Pseudomonadales > Pseudomonadaceae > Aquipseudomonas. The sequence goes on from DATMUG010000181.1 coordinate 12,687, forward strand.
CGCCAGTCCTTGGGGTCGTAACTGGTCTGGAAGTAACTGGTGCCACTGGCGAGGATCGTTCCGCTGGTCACGCCACTGCCGCCGGAACCAGCCTTGGAGGTGATTTCACTCAAGGCAGAGGACAACGCGCTATTGAGCCCGGCACTGTCGGTGGCCTGGTAATACTTGCCCTGACCGTAACTGGCGGCATCCGACAACATCTGGTTGGCAGCGGTAAAACCCACGGTGTAGGTATTCATGTTCTGCTTGGGGAAATCCGTGGCGTTCCAGCTCTTGTTGGCCAGATCGGTCCCGGTGGAGCGCATGTCGATATCGAAGGCGAACTTGGCGATGTCATCCAGGTAAAGCGTGTCCCCTTCTCCGTCGCCGTTGAGGTTGTCGCCATCGTTGGCACTGTTGCCGTCCCAGTTCGGCAGACGGGTGCCGCCGAGCGGATCATTGGTGGGAAAGGTCCGGTCGTAGGTGGGCAAGCCATCGGTGATCACCACCCCGTAGTTTTTCTGGCAACGATACTGGATCGGGCTGGTGTAGGTGGTCGGCGTCGAGTTGTAGTACGGCGCCATGCCGCGCATGTAACGGGTCACTTCGTAATAGGTTTCCGCCAACGGCGTGTTGGCCACGGCACTCAAGCTGTTGATCGAACTGATCAACGCGTTGTAGTTGGCATCCACGGAAAGGTCACTGATCGTCCGGGCAATGAAGCCGCCGCTGCCCGGGTTGCTGCTGGTGGCCGGATTGAAGGTGGCCAAGCCGATGCGCAACGTGCGATTGCTGGTCACCAGGCTGGTTGAGACGTCCTGCGCCACGCTGATGCGGTAATCATTGGGGATCGCGTTGGCCCCCGTGGTGAAGTCCCGGTTGGAACCGTTGGCCAAACCCAGCAGATAGGCCAGGTAATTGGCGGTATAGCGGGTGTTCCCATTGCCCACGGGATCAGGCAGCCTCAGGCAAATCGGCGTCAGCCCGAGAAACCCGCGATAAAACCCGTACCAGTTGCCAGCCGTCGAGCAACCGCCTCGATTCAGGCTCGACAGGGCAATGTTGGTATCGCTCATGTCCAGACTCTGACCACCCAGGCACGAGTTGTTGGCGTTGCATATCGCGATCTGCGCCCGGCTGGCGGTGGGGTCGAATCCCGATGCCCAGATGATGTTATTCATGCTCCCTGAATCATCGATCAACAGCATGACGTTTGGCGCCACGGAGGCGGCGCTCAACAGCGGCGAATCCGAAGGCGTGAAGGCATAAGCGGGCGCCGAGAGGTACAGACCCAGCACAAGGCCGCACAGCAGCTGCCAAAGTCCGACGCGCCGTTCAGTACTTCGCATAAATGCTCTCCACAACGCTGCGCGAACTGCCCGCGATACCGACTGCGGTGACGCGATAAAGCGTTGCCGAGGTGTTGCTCGGTACGTTCACCGCCGTCAGTGCGGTGCCAATGTTCTGCACGCCATAGAAGCCGCTGCCGGAAGCGATCCAGTTCACCCCCGAGGTGGCGTTTAGCCCGGCGGCCTTGACTGTGGATGACTCGGCTGGTGGCGCGCATTGCACCGTACCGCTGCACACCGCCAGTGCATAACTGTCCAGTTGCACCGCGCTTTCGCCTACCCTCAACACCGCCTCCGCTGTCTGGAACGACTGATTGCGCAGGCTCACGCTGCCGGCCATTTTTTCCTGCAAGGTGGCGTTCTGCATCGAGGAAATCCCGATCAGCGTCAGCAGCAACAGGAACACCAGGCTGACCAACAGCGCCATGCCGCGTTGGCAGCGAGCTGTCAGCGAAGGAATACGCATCGGCCCTCTCCTCATGGCAAGCGATTGCGCAAGGCGGCAACGACGTTGAAAGTCTGACTGCTCACCCGGTTGTTGGGATCGGTGAGGGTCAGGCTCAACCGTACACTGCGGATGCGGGCCGGATCGGACGGATTGCTGCTGTAGCTGGAGGCTGCCGTATCGGTGGCGGAACTGGCCAGGCCGAAGCTCACATTGAACGCGCTGACGTTATCCACCAGGACGAATTGGCTCGGCGTACCGGTGCCGACGCCCATGGTGAGCTGGCCGTTTTTCAGGCTGTAGATCAGCCGTCGGATAGGAAACGCCTGCTGCCCTGCAGCAGGCGCGCGCAAGTCGGAGTAGGCCGTCGCACTGCTTCTGCAATCGGAAACCACGGTCCAGGTCGGCGTGCCACCACTGCTGCCGACATCGGCGGTGACCAGGGTCAACCTCAGGTTCGCGTTATCCCAACTGATCGGCGTGATCTGACTGGGATTGAAGGTCCCCCCCAAACTGGCATCGGTGATCGTCCCCAGGCAGCCGAACATCCCGACCATGCGGATTTCCTGGATCATTTTGCTCAAGACAAAACGCGCATCTTCCTGGATGGCTGCAGCGCTGTTCTGACTGACAAAGGTGTTCTTCGCGGCGATGAACACCTGCACCACGCCCAGCACCACGATCAGACTCAAGGTCAGGGCAATCAGCAACTCGATCAGGCCGAAGCCTCTTTGGCGGCTCATGGCGTTGCCACCGGATCGACTGTCGCGCGGCTGGTGAGGACAAAGCTGCGACGGGTATTGGCGCTGTTGGCGGCCCGGGAATCGTCCCAGGTGATGGTGATGGTGTACACGCGCTGGTTGAGGGCGATGCTGCCGGTGGCCGTGGGGCCACCGAAGTTGACGATGTTGCTGGTGAAATCGTAGAGATCCTGATCCCGGGCCACGCTCAAATTGCCCGAGGTCGGTGGCGTCACGGTGTAATCGGCGGCGGCGTTGGCGCGAATGCGGTCCATCATGTCGTAGGCGATAAAACTGGCCTGGCTGGTCATGCGCGCGCTGTCGGTGTACTTCAGCGCATTGAGCTGAAACGCCGCCGCCCCCAACAACCCGACACTCAGTATCAACAACGCTACCAGGACTTCGATCAACGTCATGCCTTCCTGTGCACGCTTGCTCCATTGAATCATCCGCAACTTCCACCCAATAGAATTCGTCCGTTCAAACACACATTCAGCGTCCTGCTTTGCGCTCCCAGCACATAGCTGATCACCACCGCCGTGGATGACGACGCCAAGCCGCCGAAACTGTTGAAATCGATGGTGGTGACACCTGAGGTTAGCGTCAGACTCGCACCGCTGCTCATCGCCGGTACAACACGCAACACATTGGCCGGGGTGCCCGTACCGTCATACACCGTCAGTTCCCCGGTCCAGACGCTGCCACCCGCCGAGGGACGCACGCGCGTAGTGACGCCTCGGTTGATCGCTTCCAGGCGGGCGAAGTTCAGGCCGCGTTGTAAATCACCCATCTCGGTATCAGCTTGGGTGATTTGCGTAGAACGGGTGAACGCCGGAACCGCCAGAGTGATCAGGACCAGAAAGATCGCGATAGCGACCAACAATTCGATCAGCGTGAAACCTCTTGAACGATGATCCATCGGTGCCCTCCGTTGCCGCCCGCTATACCTGCTGTTAGACGCTAGAACATTCGAGCGCCGAGGCGAGATTGTTTCGCCATTACTCGTGCATGGATTGCACGGGCCATCACACTCCAGGGAAGGCGATGTCATGCATCAACGAGGTTTCAGCCTGATCCAGCTACTCATGGGACTGACGATCGCCGGGATTGTTCTGCATTTGGTCAGTCCGACGTTTGCGGCTGTCGTGGAGTCGAATTATCGGGAGGAGGCGGCGAGGTCATTGGCTAGCGGAATGCGCAGTGCCAGAAGTGAAGCGATATCGCGAGGCCAGCACGTCGTCATTCACGCAATAAACGGCGACTGGAGCCAAGGCTGGCGGATCATTCTGGATGTAAGCGGAAGAGGCCAGGAGGACGACAGCAATCCGCTGTTGATCGAGCGTAGTAGCGGCATTGCCATACCTGTTATCGGCAATAGACATGTCAGGTCCTCAGTGCGCTTCGGCCACTTGGGAGAACTCGTGAACGGAGGCTTTCAAGCAGGGACATTACATATCTGCGCTACCAGCGAGCCGTTGAGCCTGCACCAGGTGGTGCTGGCCTCCAACGGTCGTGTCAGCCTGCGCAGTCAAAGGACCAAGCAGGCGCTGTGCATAGGTGGAGAAGACTCAGAGCAAGGAGCGAACGCGTAGCTCTTTAGGCATGGAGAACGTGATGTTTTCCTCACGACCGGCCAATTCGTCCGCGCCCGTGGCGCCCCAGGCCTGCAATTGCTGAATCACGCCACGTACCAGCACTTCCGGCGCAGAAGCACCAGCAGTGATCCCGATGCGTTCCACACCATCGAACCAGCTTTTCTGCAGGTCTTCGGCGCCGTCTATCAGGTATGCCGGAGTGGCCATGCGCTCGGCAAGTTCACGCAGGCGGTTGGAGTTGGAGCTGTTGGGACTGCCGACCACCAACACCACATCGCATTCGTCGGCCAGTTGCTTGACCGCGTCCTGACGGTTTTGCGTGGCGTAGCAGATGTCGTCCTTGCGCGGACCGCCAATGGCCGGGAAACGCGTACGCAGGGCGTCGATGACGCGACTGGTATCGTCCATGGACAGGGTGGTCTGGGTGACAAATGCCAGCTGTTCCGGGTTGTTGACTTGCAACCTGGCGACGTCTTCTTCGTCTTCGACCAGATAGATCGCTCCGCCGTTGCTGGAATCGTACTGGCCCATGGTGCCTTCGACTTCCGGATGGCCGGCGTGGCCGATGAGGATGCACTCACGACCGTCGCGGCTGTAACGCGCCACTTCAATATGCACTTTTGTCACCAGCGGGCAGGTGGCATCGAACACTTTCAGACCGCGGCCGGCCGCTTCGCTGCGCACCGCCTGGGAAACACCGTGGGCACTGAAGATCACGATGACATCGTCCGGCACCTGATCCAGTTCCTCGACAAAAATCGCGCCACGGTTGCGCAGGTCTTCGACGACGAATTTGTTGTGGACCACTTCATGGCGCACGTAGATCGGTGGCCCGAAGACTTCCAGGGCGCGGTTGACGATTTCGATCGCCCGGTCCACACCGGCGCAAAAGCCACGGGGGTTGGCGAGTTTGATTTGCATGCTGTGCCTCGTGCCTTGCGCGAAAACAATAAAAAACCAACTGTGGGAGCGGGCTTGCTCGCGAAAGCGTCATCACATTCAACATCAATGTTGACTGCCACTCAGCTTTCGCGAGCAAGCCCGCTCCCACATTTTGACCGTGTTCGGTCAGTTACAGCGCTTTGACGTTGATAATCTCGACGTCAAAGGTCAGCGTCTTGCCTGCCAGCGGGTGGTTGAAGTCGACGGTCACTTGCGCATCATCGAACTCTTTCACCACACCTGGCAATTCAGTATTGGCTGCATCGTTGAAGATCACCAGCAAACCCGGCGACAGGTCCATGTTCTGGAACTGCGAGCGCGGGATGATCTGCACGTTTTGCGGGTTGGGCTGACCGAACGCGTTTTCCGGCTCGATGCTCAGGGTACGCTTGTCCCCTGCCTTGAAACCGAACAGCGCCGCTTCGAAACCTGGCAACAGGTTGCCATCACCGACCTTGAAGGTCGCCGGGGCCTTGTCGAAGGTGCTGTCCACCGTGTCGCCGTTCTCCAGGCGCAATGCAAAATGCAAGGTGACTTCCGTGTTCTGGCCGATACGTGGTTCAGCCAATACCTGTTCAGTCATGAACGGTTTCTCCGGTTTTTTTACTTTTGAACATATCCAGTGCCAGCATGACAGCGCCCACAGTGATGGCACTGTCGGCAAAGTTGAACGCCGGGAAGTACCAGCGGTTCTGCCAGTGCACCAGAATGAAATCGATCACATGGCCCAGGGCAATGCGGTCATAGAGGTTGCCCAGCGCACCGCCCAGCACCAATGCCAGGGCAACGGCCAACCAGGTTTCGTTGCGACCCAGGCGCTTGAGCCAGACCACCAGCACTGCACTGACCACCACGGCGATCAGGGCAAACAGCCAGCGCTGCCAGCCGGAACTGTCCGCCAGAAAGCTGAACGCCGCGCCAGTGTTGTAGGCCAGGGTCCAGCTGAAGTAGTCGGGAATGATCACGATCTGCTGGTACATCTGGAGCCTGCCTTCGAAGTAGAACTTGCTGGCCTGGTCGATGACCAGGACCAGCAAACTCAACCAGAGCCAGCTCAGCCGTCCAAAACGGCCAACGGCATTAGGCATAGTGGCGAACCTCGCCGGAGCCACTGATGTTGTCGACGCAACGACCGCAAATCTCCGGGTGCTCCGGGTTCACGCCGACGTCTTCACGGCAGTGCCAGCAACGGGCGCACTTGGCGTGGGCCGATTTGACGATCTTCAGCTTCAGGCCGCTGACTTCGGTGACCACCGCATCGGCCGGCGCTTGCACGAACGGCGCAACGCTGGCAGTCGAAGTAATCAGAACGAAGCGCAATTCGTTGCTCAGCTTGGCCAGGTCGGCGCTCAGGGCGTCTTCGGCGAACAGCGTCACTTCGGCTTGCAGGTTGCCACCGACGGCTTTGGCCGCACGCTGGATTTCCATTTCCTTGTTGACCGCGACCTTGACTTCCATGATGCGATCCCAGTAGGCGCGCCCCAGTTCGAAGCCTTCCGGCAATTCGCTCAAGCCTTCATACCAGGTGTTGAGCATCACCGACTCGTTGCGCTCGCCCGGCAGGTACTGCCACAGCTCGTCGGCGGTGAACGCCAGGATCGGAGCAATCCAGCGCACCAGCGCTTCGCTGATGTGGAACAGCGCGCTCTGGCACGAACGCCGGGCCTTGCTGTCGGCGCCGGTGGTGTACTGGCGGTCCTTGATGATATCGAGGTAGAAACCACCCAGCTCCTGCACGCAGAAATTGTGGATCTTCGAGTAAACGTTCCAGAAGCGGTATTCGCCGTAGTGCTCTTGCAGCTCGCGTTGCAGCAGCAGGGTGCGGTCCACCGCCCAACGGTCCAGTGCCAGCATTTCTTCGGCCGGCAACAGGTCGGTGGCCGGGTTGAATCCGGTCAGGTTCGAGAGCAGGAAACGTGCGGTGTTACGGATACGCCGGTAAGCGTCGGCGCTACGCTGCAGGATCTGCTCGGAAACCGCCATCTCGCCGGAGTAGTCAGTCGATGCCACCCACAGACGCATGATGTCGGCGCCCAGGGTGTCGTTGACCTTTTGCGGTGCGATGACGTTGCCCAGCGACTTGGACATCTTGCGGCCGGACTCGTCGACGGTGAAGCCGTGGGTCAGCAGCTCGCGATACGGCGCGTGATTATCGATGGCGCAGCCAGTCAGCAAGGACGAGTGGAACCAGCCGCGGTGCTGGTCCGAACCTTCCAGGTACAGGTCGGCGCGTGGACCGGTTTCATGACCCATCGGGTGTGAACCGCGCAGGACGTGCCAGTGCGTGGTGCCGGAATCGAACCAGACGTCGAGGGTGTCGCTGATCTTGTCGTACTGCGGCGCTTCGTCACCCAACAGCTCGGCGGCGTCCAGTTTGAACCAGGCTTCGATGCCTTCGACTTCGACGCGCTTGGCGACTTCTTCCATCAGTTCAACAGTGCGTGGATGCAGCTCGCCGCTTTCCTTGTTCAGGAAGAACGGGATCGGCACGCCCCAGTTGCGCTGACGGGAGATGCACCAGTCCGGGCGGTTGGCGATCATCGAGTGCAGACGGGCCTGGCCCCAGGCCGGAACGAATTTGGTGTCTTCGATGGCTTTGAGCGAACGCTGGCGCAGGGTATCGCCGGTGGTCGGCTGCTTGTCCATGCCGATGAACCACTGCGCGGTGGCGCGGTAGATCAGCGGGGTTTTGTGGCGCCAGCAGTGCATGTAGCTGTGTTCGATGACAGTGGTGTGCATCAGCGCACCCACTTCGGTCAGCTTGTCGACGATGGCCGGGTTGGCCTTCCAGATGAACTGCCCGCCGAAGAATTCCAGCGACGGTACGTACACGCCGTTGCTTTGAACCGGGTTGAGGATGTCATCGTTGACCATGCCGTACTTCTTGCAGGTCACGAAGTCGTCAACGCCATAGGCCGGGGCGGAGTGAACCACGCCAGTGCCGGCGCCCAGCTCCACGTAGTCGGCCAGGTACACCGGCGACAGGCGGTCGTAGAAAGGATGACGGAAGTTGATCAGTTCCAGCGCCGAGCCAGGAGCCGTGGCCAGAACCGAGCCCTCGACGCCGTAGCGGGACAGGCAGGATTCGACCAGTTCTTCAGCCAATACCAGCAGCTTGTCGCCGATATCGACCAGGGCGTAGTTGAATTCCGGGTGTACGTTCAGCGCCTGGTTGGCCGGGATGGTCCACGCGGTGGTGGTCCAGATCACGATCGAAGCCGGTTTGGTCAGCGATGGCAGACCGAAGGCGGCAGCCAGTTTGGCTTCATCGGCAATCGGGAAGGCCACGTCGATGGTCGAGGACTTCTTGTTCTCGTACTCGACTTCCGCTTCAGCCAGGGCCGAACCGCAGTCGAAGCACCAGTTCACGGGCTTGAGGCCCTTGAATACGAAACCGCCCTTGACGATTTCCGCCAGGGCGCGGATTTCACCGGCCTCGTTCTTGAAGTCCATGGTCTTGTAGGGGTTGGCAAAGTCGCCCAACACACCCAGACGGATGAATTCGGATTTCTGCCCTTCGATCTGCTCGGTGGCGTAGGCCCGGCACAGTTCGCGGGTCTTGTCCGCACCCAGGTTCTTGCCGTGGGTCACTTCGACTTTGTGCTCGATCGGCAGACCGTGGCAGTCCCAGCCTGGAACATAAGGCGCGTCGAAGCCCGACAGGGTCTTCGAGCGGATGATCATGTCCTTGAGAATCTTGTTCAGTGCGTGACCGATGTGAATCGTGCCGTTGGCGTACGGAGGACCGTCGTGCAGGACGAACTTCGGACGATCCTTGCCAATTTCGCGCAACTTTCCGTACAGGCCAATGCTGTCCCAGCGCTGCAGAATCTGCGGTTCGCGCTGAGGCAGGCCGGCCTTCATTGGGAAGGCGGTGTCCGGAAGGTTTAGCGTGGCTTTATAGTCGGTCATTTAAGGCTCTTCATTAGCGATGGGCGCTAGGTGCGGCTAGTGCACGGGCGGCGGCGACGTCCGCGTTGATCGCCGTTTTCAACGCCTCCAGAGAGGCAAAACGCTGCTCTTCACGCAGCTTGTGGTGGAAAACCACCGTTAAACGCCGGTCATACAGATCGCCGGCAAAATCCAAAAGATGTACTTCAAGGTGGGCTTTGCCATCACCCTGGACCGTGGGCCGTACGCCGATATTGGCAACGCCGGGCCAGGTCTTGCCGTCGATATCGACATTGACCAGGTACACCCCGGTAAACGGCACGCGACGGCGCTTGAGCTGGATATTGGCAGTGCGCGTCCCCAGCTGTCGCGCGAGTTTCTGCCCATGCAGCACGCGACCGGCAATCCGGTACGGGCGACCGAGCAGGCGTTCGGCGAGGGCAAAGTCTGCGGCGGCCAGCGCATTGCGTACCTGGGTACTGCTGACCCGGATGCCGTCCAGCTCGACGGTCTGCGCGGCCTCGACAGTAAAGCCCTGCATGACGCCGGCCTGCTGGAGGAATTCGAAATCCCCAACCCGGTCGCAACCGAAACGGAAATCGTCACCGACTTCAAGGTGCTGCACACCGAGACCATCCACCAGAATGGTATCGACGAACTCGCTGGCGCTGAGCTTGCTCAGGCGCTGATTGAAGGCCAGACACAGGACCCGGTCGACGCCTTCGGCAGCCAGCAGCTGTAACTTGTCCCGCAGGCGGGCCAGGCGGGCCGGTGCGGTGTCAGGAGCGAAAAATTCCCGCGGCTGCGGTTCGAAAATCACCACGCAGCTGGGCACACCCAACTCGAGCGCACGCTCACGCAGCCGCGCCAGAATAGCCTGGTGACCACGGTGTACACCGTCAAAGTTGCCAATAGTGGCGACGCAGCCCCGATGCTGGGGGCGCAGATTGTGGAGGCCTCGAACCAGCTGCATAACGCGCTTCTTGCTCATAAAGTGGTCGATTATAACCACACCCGGCGGCCGACGACAGGCAACACCGCAACCCAAAGTAATCGAGCCGACAAAAATGCCGGCCCGCCCCGTTTTTTCACAATAGCTATCGAGGACTTATCCTCAGCTCAACGCCTTGCGATTGAAGTCCCGCAAGCGGAAGCCCATCAACACTAACATGCCGAAATACGCCACTACACCTGCAACCACCAGGCCGCCCAGGCGCAGGAAGCGCTCAAGCATCTGCCCTTGTCCCCAGGCCGGCATGAAATGCATCCCGATCAGCAGCACGGCGGACATCACCGCCACCGCAACCACCAGCTTGAAGCCGAACTTGGCCCATCCGGGCTGCGGCTGATACATCTGCTGCTTGCGCAATTGATAAAAGAGCAGACCGGCATTGAGGCAAGCGCCCGCACTGATCGCCAGTGCCAGCCCGGCATGAGCCAGCGGACCGATCAGCAACAGGTTGAACAGCTGAGTGATGACCAGGGTGAAAATCGCAATTTTTACCGGAGTACGGATGTTTTGTTGCGCATAAAACCCTGGCGCCAGCACTTTGATCACGATAATTCCGAGCAAACCGACCGAATAGGCGATCAAGGCCCGCTGGGTCATGGCGGCATCAAATGCACTGAATTGACCATACTGAAACAGCGAAACCGTCAGCGGCTCGGCAAGTATCCCCAGGGCCAGGGCGCAAGGCAGTACCAGCAGGAAGCACAGGCGCAGGCCCCAGTCGAGGATCCGCGAATACTCCTGACGATCCTTGTTGGCATAAGTCTTGGCCAGGGTCGGCAGCAGAATCGTACCCAATGCCACACCCAACACACCGGACGGCAACTCCATCAGGCGATCGGCGTAATACATCCAGGAGACGGAGCCGGCGACCAGAAACGAAGCGAAAATGGTGTTGATGATCAGCGAAATCTGACTGACCGACACTCCGAGGATCGCCGGCAGCATCTGCTTCATCACTCGCCAGACGCCGGTATCGCGCAGATTAATGCGCGGCAGTACCAGCATGCCGATCTTCTTCAGGTGCGGCAGCTGATAGAGCAGCTGCGCCAGACCACCAGCCAGAACCGCCCACCCCAACGCCATGACGGGCGGATCGAAATAGGGCGTCAGGAACAGCGCGAAGACGATCATGCTGACGTTCAGCAGGGTTGGCACAAATGCCGGCACCGAAAAACGGTTCCAGGTGTTGAGGATTGCGCCGGCCAAGGAAGACAGGGAAATCAGCAAAATGTAGGGAAAGGTTACCCGCAGCAGACTTGAGGTCAGCTCGAACTTTTCAGGCGTGTCGGTAAAACCCGGCGCGGTCACCCAGATGACCCACGGTGCTGCCAGCATGCCCAAAGCAGTGACCAGCGCCAGCACCAGTGTCAAAAGACCCGAGACGTAGGCGATAAAAGTGCGCGTCGCCTCTTCCCCCTTCTGGCTTTTATATTCGGCAAGGATGGGCACGAACGCCTGGGAAAACGCCCCTTCGGCGAAGATACGCCGCAACAGGTTGGGCAGTTTGAAGGCGATAAAAAAGGCGTCGGTCGCCATTCCCGCGCCGAAAGTACGCGCAATGAGGGTGTCACGAACGAACCCGAGAATCCGGGAAAGCATCGTGATAGAGCTGACGGCGGCCAACGATTTGAGCAGATTCATTGAAAGAGTGTGTGCCTGTCGATAAACAGCAGGCGAACTCGGCGCCTACTTGTGCGATACTCCGCGCCGCAACAGCACAGAGCCAAAGCTCGCGAGTTTACAGGTCACACGCCGGAAAGAAATATCCCGTCGCACCACGCCTACCACTTAGCGGAACGTTTCAAGCGCCCTTGACAAGACTTCAACTCATCGGCATGATTCGCGGCCTATTTTGTTTGCTATTTCCTAAAAAGTCTTTCGAGGAGCTCGACGGTGGCCAACTCACCTTCCGCCAAAAAACGTGCAAAACAGGCTGAGAAGCGTCGCAGCCACAACGCCAGCCTGCGT
>DATMUG010000182.1:0-1837 GCA_035563915.1 Pseudomonas sp.
GCTGAAGTTTTTATCGACTGGCACACCGCATTCGCGAGCAAACCCGCTCCCACAGGGGATAGGGGGCACTACGCCCTGACGGAGTTTTTGCGTAAAATGCCCGCCTTTCGTCACACCTCACGGATTTCGCGTCATGGGCACTCTTACGGTCAACCAGAACAAACTGCAAAAGCGCCTTCGCCGCCAGGCCGGTGAGGCTGTCGCCGATTTCAACATGATTGAAGATGGCGACAAGGTCATGGTCTGCCTGTCCGGCGGCAAGGACAGCTACACCATGCTCGACGTGCTGATGCACTTGCAGAAGGTCGCGCCGATCAAGTTCGACATCGTGGCCGTGAACATGGACCAGAAGCAGCCGGGCTTCCCCGAGCACGTGCTGCCTGCCTACCTCAAAGAGCTGGGCATCGAGTACCACATCGTCGAGAAAGACACCTACTCGGTGGTCAAGGAGCTGGTGCCCGAGGGCAAAACCACCTGCTCGTTGTGCTCGCGCCTGCGTCGGGGCACGCTGTACACCTTCGCCGATGAAATCGGCGCGACCAAAATGGCTTTGGGTCACCACCGCGACGACATCGTCGAAACCTTCTTCCTGAACATGTTCTTCAACGGCTCGCTCAAGGCCATGCCGCCGAAACTGCGCGCCGACGATGGCCGCAACGTGGTGATCCGCCCGCTGGCCTACTGCAGCGAAAAAGACATCCAGGCCTATTCGGATTTCAAACAGTTCCCGATCATCCCGTGCAACCTCTGTGGCTCCCAGGAAAACCTGCAGCGTCAGGTGGTCAAGGAAATGCTCGTGGACTGGGAACGCAAAACCCCGGGCCGTACCGAGAGCATCTTCCGCAGCCTGCAGAACGTGAGCCCGTCGCAGCTGGCGGACCGCAATCTGTTCGACTTCACCAATCTGCGGATCGACGAGACGGCAGCCTCGCGCTTCGTCAACGTCGTTAACCTTTAAGCCAGATTAATGGTGGGAGCGGGCTTGCTCGCGAATGCGGTGTGTCAGACAACAATGAGGTTGACTGATATACCGCATTGGCAAGCAAGCTCAGCTCCTACAGGCTTTCGTTTTATTCCTCAGGAGAGGGCATGCGCGACTACAAGTGGCTGAACGAGTACTGCCTGAACCGCTTCGGTTCGGCGTCTGAACTGGAAGCCCATCTGCCCGTTCCGAAAACCCCGGCGCAATTGCGCGATATCACCGACGACCGCTACCTGTCGACCATGGCGCTACGAGTATTTCGCGCCGGGCTGAAACACAGCCTGGTGGACGCCAAATGGCCGGCCTTCGAGGAAGTGTTCTTCAAGTTCGATCCGGAAAAAGTCGTGCTGATGAGCGCCGAACACCTGGAGCGGCTGATGCAGGATGCACGGATCATCCGTCACCTGGGCAAGCTCAAGAGCGTGCCGCGCAACGCCCAATTCGTGCTCGATGTGGCCCATGAACAGGGCAGCTTCGGCGCGCTGCTCGCCGACTGGCCGGTGACGGACATCGTCGGGCTGTGGACCTTCCTGAAAAAGCGCGGCAGCCAATTGGGCGGGCTCTCGGCGCCACGCTTCTTGCGCATGGTCGGCAAGGACACTTTCGTGCCGAGCTATGATGTGGTTGCCGCATTGAATGCGCAGAACATCATCGACAAGGTGCCGAGCAGCCTGCGCGACCTGGCGTTGGTGCAGGATGTGTTCAACCAGTGGTATGAAGAGAGTGGTGGACGGCCGATGAGCCAGATTTCGATGATGCTGGCCTACACCGTCAACCATTAAGACCGCGTCGCTTCATTCGCGAGCAAGCCCGCTCCCACATTTGACCGTGTACTACATGAGAACGCGGTCAAAT
>DATMUG010000183.1:0-24175 GCA_035563915.1 Pseudomonas sp.
CAAATGTGGGAGCGGGCTTGCTCGCGAAGAGGCCGGATCAGTCGATGCAATATTCAAGGCTTATACCCCTGAGCCAATAACCAACTGCGGACCATCCTGCCCTGTTCCTCCGTTAATCCGGCCAGCACTTGCTTGGCAGGTTCGGCCCGCAACCGCCGCACCAACGCCGCCACTTCCACCCCCTGCACATGCCAGATCCCCAAGGGCTGATCCGCCGTGATCACCACTTCGGCTTCATCGACAAACCCGTCGTGCAACACCGGCGCACGCTCGATGCGCAGTGCATTGAAATCCGCTTCGGCGTGGGCAACCTCGGTATCTGGCCATTTCCGGCGCGCCCGCCAAAACGGTTGATCCAGCCAACGATGCTCATCAGCGTAAAAATCCCGACCAATGCGCGCAAATCGCAGAAACAGCTGCTCCACCCGCTGCGAATGAAAACGCTGGGCCAGCGCCGCGCGCTCGGGTTTGTGCAGCAGGGTGTTGATCACGGTCGGTGCCTGCAAGGCCGAGGACAGGGATTGAAAGATGCCATTGCCCGACAGCGGGTCCACGGCCATCGCCGCATCGCCCACGCGGATCCAGTTATCGCCGCAGCTCTGGGGGCTGAGAATCGCCGTGCTGCTGCGGGCATGCAGCTGCAGGTCCAGCTCGGGCTCGCCGCCGAAAAACGCCCGGGCCAGCGCCGAGGCCTGGCGTCGCTGGCGGCAGTAATCGAGCAACTGCGCCTTGCCCGGCAATTGGGCGCTGGCCACGTCCACGGTCCATTGCCAGTAGCACTGGCCGTCGGCCCGGCGCGCCATCCACGCCCAGCCGTCTTCGAGGCTTTCGACGGCGCTGGCGGTGTTGCCCGGTGCCCCCTGCCAGCGATTGAGCAGGCTGACCGTCTCCGGCCCGCGCAGGCCTTTGCCCAGGGCCGGCGCCTGACGGCCACGGGCTTCAACCAGAAAGTCCGCAACCAGCGTTTGGCCGCCGTCGATGTCGATTCGATGGCCGACTTCGGATGTCTTAACCGACAGTACTCGCCCTTCGATCAGCTCGACCCCGGCCACCCGCAACGCTTCACGCAGGCCGCGATCGAAGGTCGGGCGGTCTAAAAGAAATTCAATGTTCTGCGCATGCTGCTGGCCGTTCCAGTTCACCTGTCGCTGAGAAGGCAGTGTCGCCTCGGCCAGCGCCTGATGCAGCCCCGCGCCACGCAACGCCTCCAGCACTCGCTGGGACACACCCTCGAGGGCCGCAAAACGGCGCCACTCACTGATCAGCGTCACGCGATACCCCAGTCGCCGCAGCCCCAACGCCACCGCCGCGCCCGCCGGTCCCGCCCCCAGAATCACAATCGTCGTCATGGCCCGAAACGCCGTTCAGGGCCACGGTAACGGGCGTTTTGCCGCAGGTACTCAACGACCTGTTCGTTGCTCGCCTCGGGCTGCGCCACCAGGAACGCTGCAATGTGCCCGCTCAACGCCGCACAACCGAGGCTGGCACCGGACTGCCCCGGATAGGTGCCGTGCACGCAGGCGGCGAAATCCGCCTGGACGCTGTTGAGCCACGACCATTCGAGTTCGGCGCAACGCGCATCGCCGGTGACGCGCAGCACCTGTGGATAATTCGCCGGGTACACGCCCTCGCCTTGCGCCGGGCTCGATGCGCAGAGCAACACGCCGTGCTCTACCGCCGCTGCACAGGCGGCGCGCAGCAGGTTGCGATCCTGACGCAGGCCAAGGCTCAGGTTGATCAGACGCACGTCCTGCGCCACCAGCCAGTCAATGGCCGTGGCGATTTGCAGGGCACTGGTGACGCCACGCTGGTCGAACACCTGGGCCACGCAAAACAGCGCCGATGGCGCACGCCGGCTGATGGCTTCGATGACGGCGCTACCGTGCCCGAGGGGATCGTCACGCAAGTCGCTTTCGGCAAGGCCCTCCTCCACCAGGGAAAAGCGTCGTCCGGCGAGCACCTGAACCCTTTGCGCCGCCGAGTGGCCGCTGTCGACCACAC
Organism: Pseudomonas sp.; assembly: GCA_035563915.1. GTDB lineage: Bacteria > Pseudomonadota > Gammaproteobacteria > Pseudomonadales > Pseudomonadaceae > Aquipseudomonas. The sequence continues at coordinate 2,002 of DATMUG010000183.1, forward strand.
CAATGCGCAGCTCAGTTTTTTCATAAAGCTCAGGCTTCATGCAGCACCGTTTTCGAAATCAGCACGCCGTCGAGCAATTCGAAGCGCAGATCGGCATCGGCCAGGGTCGAGGGACGGTGGCTGATGAGGATTCGCGTGCGCCCGGCAAACAAGCGGTCGATGGCTTCGATCACTTCGCGCTCGGTGGCTTCATCCACCGCCGAGGTGGCTTCGTCGAGCACCAGGATCAACGGGTCCTGCAACAGCGCGCGAGCAATGGCGATGCGCTGTTTCTGCCCGCCAGACAATTGCTGGCCGCGCTCGCCCAGCGGGCTGTCGAGGCCTTCGGGCAAGGACGCGATCAGGCTGTCGAGCTGGGCCAGGCGCGCCACGTCGGCAATCGCTTCGCGGCTGGCGTCCGGCACCGCATAGGCCAGGTTGTCGGCCAGACTGCCGCGGAACAGCACGATGTCCTGACTGACCACGGCGATGCGCCGGCGCAGCTGGAACAGGTCCAGCTCGCGCAGATCCACCTCACCCAGCAGCACCCGCCCGGATTGCGGGTCGTGGTGGCGCTGCAGCAGGTCGATCAGGGTCGATTTGCCGACGCCGGAGCCGCCGCTCAGGGCGACTTTCAAACCGTAGGGAATTCGCGCCTCGATACCGCGCAACGTGGTTGTGCGGCCGGGATGAGTGAAATGCACATCGTCGAATTTCAACTCGCCAGAGTCAGGCATCGGCTTGGGCGCGGCGGGTGTCAGCACGGTTGGCTGTTCACCGCGCAATTCCATGACCCGCCCGAGGCTGACGGTCATGCGCTGAATCGCCACATAGAGTCCGAGCAAACTCTGGACCGGCCCCACGGCCATGCCCAGATAGGTGGAAAACGCGATCAGCGCGCCCAGTTGCCAGGTGCCCTGCACCACCCAGTAACCACCGATCAGAAAGGCGCAAGCCCGGGACAACGACGTCAGCGTGCCCGGTACGGCCTGGGTGAAAAACTCGGTGACTTGCAGGCGCAGCAACTGACTCATGTAGCCCTGGCCCAGGCTTTCCAGGCGCCGTGCTTCGCGCTGTTGCTGGCCGGCGGACTGGATGAATTTCATCACCGGCAGGGTTTCGACCATGAACGAGGACATGTCCGCCGAACGTTCGCGCAACTGGCGCACGTCGCGCTCGACCTTGCGCCGCATCCAGCGCAGCCACAGCACGTCGAGGGGGATCAGCACCAGCGCCAGCAGCGAGAGTTTCCAGGACAGGGTCACCAGCATCGCCACCGCCACCACCAGGCCGATCACGCTGGACACCGCCGAGAACAGCGAGTCCACGGCAAAGCGCTGGATTTCCGCGACGTCGCCATCCAGGCGCGACATCAGGTCGCCGATGCGCCGCTGGCCATAGAAGCTTGGCGACAGGGTCTGCAAGTGGCGATAGAGGTCATCGCGCAGGGCAAACAGCATGCGCCCTGACAGGCGCGTGTGCAGGTAGCGGTTGATCCCCGACAGCGCCGTGCCCAACAGCCCGGCGACGATCATCAGAGCGGCCATCAGCACCAGCATCGGAAAATTGCGCGCCAGCAGGCCGTCGTCGATCAGCAGCTTGGTCAGCCACGGTTGCACCAGCACCAGCGCCGAGGCGCACACCGAAAGCCCGAGCAACCCGGCAATCGCCAGCCGATGGGGCCGCACGAAACTGTACAGCCACTGCAGCGAGGCGTGCAGGGCTTCGGGGTTCTGGCTGTCGATCAGCCGAACGATCAGGCGGCGCATCACGAACGCAACTGTTTGAGCTTGCGATACAGGGTCGCGCGGCTGATGCCCAGGGCATCGGCTGCCGCCGAGACGTTGCCCTGATGACTGTCCAGGGACTGGCGAATCATCTCCAGTTCGTTTTCGCGGATGCTGCCGGACGGCGGACGCTCGGTCGCGGTCAGCTCATCGAGCATGCTGTCGGGCAGGTGATCGAGGGTCAGTACGGTTTCCCCCGGTTCGCGCATGGCCAGCGCGGTGCGCAGGACCATCTCCAGCTGGCGGATGTTGCCCGGCCAGTGATAGTTGCCGAGCAGGCGGCTCAGGTCGTCGTGCAGCACCACCGTCGGGGCGTCGAGCCGGGTCAGCAGGCGGCCGACCAGGGCCGAGAAATCCTCGCGCTCGCGCAGGGCCGGGAGCATCACGCTGATGCCGTTGACCCGGTAGAACAGGTCTTCGCGAAAGTGCTTGTCCTCCACCAGACGCTTGAGGTCGCGGTGGGTGGCGCAGATCAGGGCGACGTCGATGTCCTGTTCTTCGCCGGCACCCAGTGGCGCGACCTTGCGGTCCTGTAACACCCGCAGCAGCCGGGCTTGCAGGGCCAGTGGCATGTCGCCGATTTCATCGAGAAACAGCGTGCCGCCGTGGGCCTGTTGCAGGCGACCGACCATGCCGCCGCGGCGCGAACCGGTGAACGCGCCCTCGCGGTAGCCGAACAATTCGGATTCGATCAGGCCTTCGGGGATTGCCGCGCAGTTGACCGCGACGAAGGGTTTGTCGCAACGGCTGCCGGCCATGTGCAGGGCTCGGGCGATGACTTCCTTGCCGGTGCCGGTTTCGCCCAACAGCAAAACTGGCAACTGATTGGCCAGACCCTGACGGGCCATGCGCAGGGCACGGGCATAACGCTCGTTGCTGCCGGCCAGGGATTGGAGGTCCGGGGGGGCGACCTTGGTGGTTTTGGCCGGGGTGCGGGTGGGCGTCCCGACGTTGAGGGTCCGCTGCGGCGCGCGCAGGGTTTTATAGAAAAACTCGCCCTTGGCGGTCTGCAAGCTGCCCGCGCCGCCCTGATGCAGGCGCGCCAGCAGTTGCAGGCCATCGACGCCGAGAAACTCTTCGCAGCGCCTGCCGACCAGCGCCGAACGTTCGGCATGCAGCAACTGACAGGCCTGGGCACTGACCGCGAGGATCTGCCCGCCCAGGCTCACGGCCAGCAGGCCCTGCCAGGGAGATTCGAGGTATTGGCGACGGCTGTGGAACGCGAGGACGATTTCGTCCGGGTAGCTGGCGTTGAACACCCGGCTTTCGATCTGGCTCACCGCCATGGCCAGCAGCGCGGTGCTGTCGTGGGCACGGCCCAGCGGGCCTTCGCGGGTCAGGTCGAGCACGCCGAGGATTTCGCCCTGGGGGCAATGGATCGGCACCGAGGTGCAGGAAAAATCGCTGAGGCGATCCAGGTAATGTTCGCCGCAATCGATCAGGGTCGGCCGGGCTTCCACCAGTGCCGTGCCCAGGGCATTGGTGCCACGGACGGCTTCGCTCCAGCAGGCGCCGAGGGTGATGTCTTGCAGGCCGCTGCCCTTGAGGCGGTCGGCGCGCCCCTCGACGGCGAGGATGGTGGCATCGGAGTTGGCGAGGATGATCAGCCCTTCCTTGCCCTGGCGTTCGGCCAGGTAATCGATGGAGGGCAGCGCGGCGTCGATCAGCAGACGGTTGCTGGCCAGCAGCACGTCGAGGCTGGCGCCCGATTCCAGCGTCAGCTCATGCCCGGCATTGAAATGCACGCCGTGACTGAGGCTGCGTCGCCATGAGGCATCGATCTCCGCACGCAGCACGCCGTCGGGCACTTCGCCTTCCTGGTGCAGTTTTTCCCGGGCCAGCCGGGCTTCGCGGTGCAGTTTGGGGGAGTTTGTTTTTATTAGCGTCATCAAGCGCTCCGGGTCGTCCGCCCTGCGCCGTTACTTTATATGTCGGCGCTGTAGAGCCATCTTTACGTTTACGTCAGGTTATGGCAAGTGCCTTACGGCGCTTGTGCTCCGGCAGGTGGAGCGCGTTAGCGTTTTTCGCGGGCAAGCCCGCTCCCACACTGGACCGGGTTGAACCACAGGTTTGTGATCGACGCAGATCACTGCGGGAGCGGGCAAGCCAGCGTCCACAGGACGAAAAAAAAAGGGAGGGCATCCAATGCCCTCCCCTCTTTTTTACGCACCTTGCGCGTCAGTATCGATCAGGCCCTCATGTTGCCAGGATGAAGTCGGTGGACGTCACAGTGGTTGCATCGCCCACACCGACCAGACGGATGGTGTCGGTGGCTCCCGCGAAGCTGAGCAAGGTATCGGCACCCACATCGGTGATGGTGACGCTGGCCGCGAAGTTTGCCGCGGTGATGTTCAGCCCCGTCACATCGAGCCGATCCTGGCCGCCCGCCGGGTTGGCGTCGAAGCCGATCAGCTGATCGGTTCCGAAGCCTGCCGAGAACAGGAAGATATCGTTGCCATTGCTGGCAACCATCATATCGTTCCCGGCACCACCGGTGACTCTGTCGTTACCGGCTCCGCCGTCGATGAAGTCATTGCCAATGCCACCCAGCAAGGTGTCGTCACCGACACCACCGAGCAACGTATCGTTGCCGGCACCACCGTCGAGCAGATCCACACCGGCACCGCCATCGAGGTTGTCGTTGCCCAGACCGCCCAGCAGGGTGTCGTTGCCGGCATCACCGCTCAAGGCATCGTCCCCGTCACCGCCGTCGAGGCTGTCATCGCCGCCACCGCCGTTGAGGGTATCGAGGCCAAGGCCGCCCGCCAGCAGGTCGTTGCCACCGTCGCCGTTGAGCGTGTCGCTGCCAGCATTACCGTTGAGGATGTCGTTGCCGCCACCGCCACTGAGGTTGTCATTGCCCGCCCCGCCAGCAATGTCGTTGTTCAACCCGTTGCCGCTGCCGACGAAGTTGCCGACGCCGGTGAAGATCAGGTTTTCGACATTCGCCGTCAGCGAGTAATTGCCCAGCGTCGTGGTCACGGTATCCGTACCGTTATTCGCCGCTTCGACCACCACATCCCCGCCGTTATCGACGACGTAGGTATCGTTGCCGGCCAGTCCCACCATCCGGTCGGCACCCGCACCGCCATTGAGCAGGTCGTTACCCACCGCACCGGTGAGGGTGTTGGCCAGCGCATTACCCAGACCGCTGAAGTTGCCAGTGCCGGTATAGGTCAGGTCCTCGACATTGGCACCGAGCTGGTAGCTCAGCAGGTTGGTTTGCACCAGATCGGTCCCGCCATTGAGCGCCTCGACGACGGTGTCACCGACGTTGTCCACGACAAAGGTGTCGTTACCGGCACCGCCGTTCATGACATCCGCGCCAAGCCCGCCGTTGAGGGTGTCGCTGCCATCCTCGCCATTGAGGATGTCATTGTCGTCCCCACCGTTGAGCGTGTCGTTGCCAGTGCCACCAAACAGCTGGTCACTGCCACCCAGACCATTGAGCGTATCGGCGCCACCCAGGCCATTGAGTACGTCATTGCCCGCACCGCCAGTCAGGGTGTTGGCCGCATTGGTGCCCGTCAGTGTCACACCTGCCGGTATCACCACCGCCGCGGTGGCTGCCGAGGTCAACGTCTCCTGCGTGCCGAAGCCGTCGGTGTAGCGCACGATCACCCGCAGTTGCAGGTTGCCCTGCGCCGAACCCGGGGTGAAGGTCGCATTGGTCGCGCCATTGATGTTGGTGAAGGTGGCGCCGGTCCCTTGCTGCCATTGGTAGCTGAAGGTACCGAGGCCGTCCGCATCGGCGATGCCTGCGGTCAGTGCAGTCAGCACCTGCCCTGAATCCGGCGTGGTATCGCTGATCAGCGGTACGCCTGTCGGTGCATCGTTGACGTTGGCCACAGGATCGGTTGCGTCCGACGGAACGCTTTCGTGCACACCGAAGTTATCCACGTAACTGACCACCACCCGCACCTGCGTGCCGACCTGAGCCTGGCCAAGGGTGAGCGTGGTGCCGGTGGCACCGGGGATATTGACGAAGGTCACCCCGTTGGTCATCTGCCACTGGAAGGTGAACTGCGGATTGCTCAGGCCATCGGCGTCCACGATAGTGGCCGGGTTAACGGTCAACACCTGGTTCTGCGTTGCGACGCCCGTAACGGTCGGCGCTGCCGAAGGTGCGCTGTTGGGCCTGGAATCGACGATCTCCAGCGTGCCCTTGGCATCCTGGTACACCGCCCGTACGCGGATGTTCAGGCCCGCCACATCATCCGCCACCCGGTAGGTGGTGCCGATCGCCCGCGATACTTCGCCGGCGGCGACAAAGGTGATGTCTTCGTAGACCCCGGAACCGGCAATGTTTTCAACCTGCCAGTAGTAGGCCACGGGACCGGTCACCGCACCGGTGGTATTGGTCGCCGTGACGTTGTCCGCGTCGTGTACCGACAGATTGCTGACCCGCAGCAACTGGCCGGCGACCGGCGTATCGTCGCGCACCCCGGTGGCATCATCGAGGATCGCCAGATTGCCCGTTGGACCTGCGTTGACAGCGGTGCCCACGCCGGAGGCCTGCGCACGGTCTGCGAACTGCAGCCGTTCCACGCCGGTCAGGCGATCGACGCCATCACGCCCGACCACGTTGTCGGTGACGATGACGGTATTGCCCTGCACGGTAACGCTGTATTCATCGGCATTGCCGGAGAACAGCGCGGTGTCGTAGCGGTCGTTGCCGGTCAGGATCTCCCGCACGATGACCAGTTGGCCGGGGTTGTAGGTACCGTTGAGCATCAGCTGCACCATCGGCTCCATGCTGTTGAACGAGGCGATTTCCGGGCCGGTGCCATCAATGTTTTGCCGCACGCTGATGCGTACGTTCAGCCACTTGTCACCGTCGATGATGTCGTCACCGCCGCGACCTTCGATCAGGTCGCTGCCGCTGCCACCGAGGATGATGTTGCCGCCGTCGAAGAACGTCGCGCCGGCGGGCAGCAGGCTCGACAGGCCATTGATCAGGTTGATGTTGGTCAGCACACTGCCGGTGGCACCTGCGGTCGGTAGCGACGTTGCATCTTCGTTATCGCCGCGCAGGAAGTCACCGTGTGCCGAACCCGACAGACCTTCCATGATGTCGAACCGCACCAGCGCCGAGGCACCTGAACCGGGCACCTTCGGTACGTCGAAGAAGCGGTCGCTGTAATCGACGGTCACGCCCTGGGCCAGGTCCTTGAAGGTCGCCCAGTCATAGCCGGAGCCGCCGATATAGCGGTCGCCCATGCCCAGGCTGCCGACCATGATGTCGTCGCCGCCTTCACCGTTGAACTTGTCGTTCTCGTTGCCGCCGATGAAGACATCGTTGCCGATGATCGGGTCGTTGCCCAAAGGATCGAAGTTGTCGCCAGGGGCACCGTCCGAAGTACCCTTCTCGATCCAGTCGTCGCCTTCGTTACCCATGTCCTGTTCGTTGGCCTTGCTGCCCAGGATGAAGTCATTGCCCTGGCCGCCAATGGCTTCGGAGGCGTCCTCACCGGTGACGATGAAGTCGTTGCCGAACCCGCCAATGATCAGGTTGATGCCGTTGCCGCCGTGCAGCACGTCGTTGCCGTCGCCACCCTGGATGTTGTCGTCGCCACCCTTGTCGGTGATGATGTCGTCGCCGGTACCGCCACGCAGCTGGTCGTTGCCGTCACCGCCTTCGATGCGATCGTTGCCGCCATCGCCCCAGACCGTGTCATCTCCTTCACTGGCGACGAGGATGTCGGCATCGTTGGTACCACCCAGCACGATGTGCTGGTCACCGGTGTAGCGGATGTAGTTGGTGTCCGGTCCCACGGTCAGCGGGTTGTCGCGGAACACCACCTGCTCGCCGTTTTCACCAAGCGGATCGGCGTTGCCCAGGCCTTCGTTGAATTGCTTGCTCTGGTCCCTTTCCAGATAGAACCCGGGATCGGAGAACACCAGGCCCGGCAAGTGGGTGGCCGAGGTGTTGGCCATGATCAGCTTGGCGAACGAGTTGCTTTCCAGTTCGGCATTCATCGACAGGCCAGCGGTACGTTCCAGATAGTAGAAGCGATCGCCGTCCTGCAGTTTTTCCAGCTGGTTCTCGAACACGAAGTTGAAGGTCGTGCCGAGCATGCCGCCAAACGGGGTCTTCTCTTCGGCCAGACCGCCGATCCAGAGGTCGATGGCATCGACGCCCGTGATCGTCACACCCTTGAGGTCGTCGGCAGTACCCAGTACGCCATCCTTGCCGGCCCGCGTTACGTTGGCCCAGCTGCCGGTGCCATTGAGGAAGTCCAGGCGGTCAGCCGGTTCATTGACGCCACCGTCACCAAACACCAGCATGATCGCTGCGGCGCGTTTGCCTTCCAGGGTGGTCGCCCCGGTGATAGTGCTGTGCGTGCCGTAGGCCGCGATGAAGTTGATCAACGACTCCGGATGTTTGAGGTGCTGCACCAGGTCGACCCAGCTCGTATACGGCTTGAGTTGGCTATCACCGGTCTGGCCGTAGATGTCGCGGCGGAACGCGTTGAGCGAAGGAATCCCCACGTCGCGGCCACGGGCGATGTTGATCGCCGGCAGGTCGAGTGGCAGGCCCAACAGGTTGTTGCGCAGCGCTTCGGTGACGAACTCATCGATTTCGTTGCCGGCCTGGCGGGTCACGCCACGCACGATCGCACTGGTTGCATCCTCTGGTGTCACGCCACTGGCGGCGTACGCCAGTGGGTTGAGGAACGCCGCGATCAAGCCCAGTTGCTGATCGGGATCGGCGCTGTTCGGATCGCTAATCGTGTTGAAGTTGATGTCGAAGCGATCGACGGTCTCGGTCAGCATCGAGTGGCCAAACCGGTACACGGTATGGGCGAACTCGGCGACGATCGAGGCATCGAGGTCGACGTCGTAGACCTGGGTCGGTGCGAAGAACAGGTCGACGTTGGGCTGGATGGTCCGCGCAAATTCCTCGAACACCAGGTGCTGGTACTGCATCTCGGTGCCGAACTTGGCAGCCTGGAACAGGCGTTCGCCATTCCACACCAGCGCATCGATATCGGCCTGGGAGACCGGCATCGAAGTCACCGGATTGAGCAACCACTCATTGAGGAAGGCCACGTCACCCGAATCGAGCACGGTGTCCTTGGTCTGGGCGACCAGCCGGTTGTGCTCGGAGTGGAAGATCGCATGCACGGCGGTCAGGCCGATGTTCTCGTTGACCCGGCCGTCGCCGGCGATGTAGTGCGCATCCAGCAGTTCGTTGTCGTAGGTCGTGTTGTTCCCTTGCTGGTCAGTTGGCTGAACATTGCCAACGTCAGTGTCGCCATCGGGCCGCAGAATTCCGCCGGAGATGACCGGCACGGCATTGTGGGCGATGTCGTTGAGGAAGGCATGGCCGGTGCGTACAGCATTGGTGAGGTTGACCGGACTGTTCGGATTGCCTTCGACCAGGGTCGTGACGTCATCGGCGGTGCCGGCAATGCCGTCCGCTCCATTGTTGAGCCGAATGACAACTTGCGGGAAGCCGTTCGGCCCCTTGATGAAGTTGCCATAGGCGTCAGTCGCCAGCAGCGGACCGCTGTCGATATCGGCATCGGTCAGGTTGATGCCCAGAATGTCACGGGCCTGCGCCTTGACCACTTTCCAGGTGGCCATGCCGCCGATCTCGGTGTCGTCTGCGGTACCAAACTTGCCATCCCCGCCCAGATCACGGTTGGTGATCAAGCGGCCGGTGGCCACGGGACCGTCGTCCGTCATTATGTAGCCGCGCAGGAACACCTGGTGCGACGGATGCGAGCTGTAGGTCTGGTTCTGGTCCACGAACGGCGTGGTGGTGTTGGTGTGCTCATGGATGTCGTCGGCCGTGCCGAGAACGCCGTCGGCCCCTGGCAGGTTGGTCGCGCGGGTCAGCACCATGAAGTTGGTGGGGCTGCCAGGCACGAACAGCGGATCATCCGGTTGCAGCGGAATGAAGACCGTACCCGAACCGCCTTTGGTGACCAGGTCCAGACCATGATCGAAGAACTGCCCGAAGAAGGTCATCCAGGCGTTGAACGGTGCAGACAGCCCCGCATCCGCCGCGGTGTTCTCGAACAGGTACACATCGTGATCGTCGGCGGTGCCGAACTGTCCATCCAGGCCAGGGCTGGCGACTATCCGTACACCATCTTTGAGCACGTCGTCGTTGCCCGGTTGCCCGGCCGGTATGCCGAAGTTGAGCACACCGTCCGCACCAGGGTCGTAAGCCGTCGCATAGGCCGCCGGGTTGTGCGCCGTCTGGTCGACGATCAGGTTACTGATGGTGCGTGGCTGCGAGTCAATCACCAGGCCGCCGTTCGACGCATAGGTGGTTCCCGCTTCCGCCGGGTTGAAGACCGGGTCGCTGATACGCGGGAAGACGTTATCGGCGGCACCGAACTCGGTGTGGTTGTTGCCGTTGAGGTTCATCAGGTTGTTGTTCGACCCGTCGACCGAACGCAAGCCCAGCGGCGCGCGGATGTTCGGGATCAGTGAGAGCAGGCTCTGACCGGACGCTTCAGCCTCGGCAATCTTGATCTGGTCGAGGATGAAGTTGAGGTCGGAGCGCACCATGTGCAGCCCCGCGCCGCCTTCGGTGGCATCGGCCACTGCCGTCGGCGTCGTGGGCACAACCGGTGCGCCGGGCACGACCGCGGCGGTCGGTTGAGAGAACACGACTTCAGTGGTGCCATGGGCATCCTGGTAGATCGCCTTGACCCGCAACGACAACCCGGCAAGGTCTGGAGAGACCTTGAACGAAGTGCCGTCGGCGCTCTGGAACGCCAGGTCGCCGGCCGGCAGCAGGATGATGTCTTCGAACACGCCGCTGCCTGGATTGGCCTCGAATTGCCAATAGTAGGAGACCGAGGAGTTGTTGAGGTTGCCCGTCGGGTTACCCACTCCGATGTTGTTGCCATCGGTCACGCCGGCGACGCTGACGGTCAGCATGTCGCCCACCGTGATCGGACTGGCCGGGGTTGAATCGGTGATGGTCGGCCTGCCAACCGGCTGGGCATTGAGCCCCGGCACCAGCACTTGCTGAACATCAGCGAATTGCAGGCGTTCGATATGCAGCAGGGTATCCGTGCCGTCGCGGCCGGCGACGGTATCTGTCACCGTCCACACATCGTCCGTTACATCATTGACCGTACCGCGGTTGTCACGTGTCACCACGTACTCGGATTGAACCCCGGAGTAAATGGCGGTATCGAAGGCCGCCCCGCCCGTCGAGGTGCCGGGCAGGATTTCCCGCACGGCCTTGAGCTGACCGGGGTTATAGGTGCCGTCGAGCATGAGCGAGATCATGTCTTCCATGCTGTCGAACGACGCGATCTCGGGGCCGGTATGGTTGACATCGCCGGGGGCGTAGACCGCGATCCTGACGTTGAGCCATTTGTCACCGTCGATCAGGTCATCGCCACCACGACCCTCGATCAGGTCGCTGCCATTGCCACCGAGCAGAATGTTGCCCGTGGCAAATCCGGTGGTGGGCAAGCCGGCATCGGCCAGGAACTGTTGCAGGCCGCGGATCAGCGCCGGATTGGTCAGCGCACTGCCTGTTGCTCCACCGTGGTTGACGATGGTGACCGCATCGACATCATCGCCTTTGATCACATCGGCGAATCTCGAACCGGACACCCCTTCGACCTCGGCAAAGCGGTCGAGGATCGAGGCCGGCGAGGCGCCGACCGGATTGAACACCCCGGCGTTCTGGTTTGGTGCGTTGCCGTGTGGCTGTGCCAGCGCGGCCAGGCTCAGGTCGACGGTCACGCCGACCTTGTCATTCTTGTAGGTTATCCAGTCGAAACCGGACATGCCGTCCATTTTGTCCTGGGCATCGCTGCCGACAAAGATGTCATCGCCACCTTCGCCGATCATTTCGTCGAAGCCACCGCCGCCGACGAAGATGTCGTTGCCGATCACATCGTCATTGAGCAATGGCGAGAAGTTATCGCCAGGCGCACCGTCCTGGGTGCCTTTTTCAATCCAGTCGTCACCTTCGTTACCGGTCGGTGGCAGGTTGGTCTTGGCCCCCAAAATGAAGTCATCACCCTTGCCACCGAAGGTGGTGGTGATGTCTTCGGTGGTGACGATGAAGTCCTGTCCATCGCCGCCCAGGATCAGGTTGCCCGCCGCCAGCATGCTACCGGCCACGATCACGTCGTTGCCGGCGTTGCCTTCCAGACGGTTGTCACCGAACGAGTCGGTGATGATGTCATCGCCGTCACCACCCAGCACCGCATCGTTACCGGCACCGCCTTCGAGGCGGTCGTTGCCCGCGTCACCATACAAGGTGTCGTCGCCGTCACCGGAGACGATGATGTCATTGCCGGCGGTACCGCCGAGCACGACATGGTCTTCACCGGTGTAATGCAGGTAATTGGTGTCCGCCCCGGGGGTGTCGGGGTTGTCGCGGATCACCAGCGGTACGATTTCGACGCCATTGATCTCCAGACCGCCGGTTGGATCGGCGCGACCGTCAGCGCCCAGGCCAGTGAATTGCTTGGTCGGATCCACCTCGAGGGTGAAGGTCGGTGTCAGGAACACAGTGTTCGACAGGTGGACCACATCGGTGTTAAGCATGATCAACTTGGCGAAGGAGTTGTTCTCAAGCTCGGCGCCGAAGTCCAGGCCCGCGGTACGCGACAGGTAGTAGAACCGGTCGCCGTTTTGCAACGCCTCCATCTGGGTTTCGAACACGAAGTTGAACGTCGAACCGAGCATGCCGCCGAACGGCATTTTCTGCTCGGCCAGGCCACCGACCCAGAGGTCGATGTTGTCGACGCCCGTGGTGGTGATACCACCGACCATGGCGTAGTTGCCCGTGCTGTTGAGGAAGGCCAGGCGATCGGCATTGTCGGCGGTGAAAATACGCTCTTGGGCAGTCCCGGCATTGATCACCGCAGTGCCGCCAAGCACCAGGGCTGCGGCAACCGCACGCCGCTCGGCGACCGTATCGATATCAGCCGCAGTCAATGCCCCGTGGGTGCCATAGGCCGCGATGAAGTTGATCAGCGACTCGGGGTGCTTGAGGTGTTCGGCCAGGTCAACCCAACTGATATAAGGCTTGAGTTGGCTGTCGCCGGTCATTGCAAAGAACTCACGGCGCGCTTCATTCAAGGTGGGAATGCCGGTGTCGCGACCACGGGCCAGGTTCAATGCTGGCAGATCGAGTGGCAACCCCAGCAGGTTATTGCGCAACGCTTCGGTGACGAACTCGTCGATCTCGTTGCCGACCTGACGGGTTGCCCCGCGAATGATTGCCCCGGCGGCTTCGTCCGCGGTCGTTCCGCTGCCGGCGAACGCCAGCGGGTTGAGGAAGGCGGCGATCAGGCCCAGTTGCGAATCCGGGTTGTTCGGATCGGTGAGCAGCGGGTTGAACTCGGGGTCGAAGCGATCCACGGTCTCGGTCAGCATCGAGTGACCGAAGCGGTACACCACGTGGGCGAACTCGGCGAGGATGGCCGGGTTGATCGAGGTGTCATAGCCGTTGGGGGCAAGGAATTCGTCGATCTGTGGCTGAATGGTGCGACCGAACTCCTCGAACACCAGGTGTTGATACTGCATCTCGGTACCGAACTTGGCTGCCTGGAACAGGCGTTCGCCGTCCCAATTCAGCGCGGCGATGCCGGCGGGGGTGGTCGGAATGGCGGTTACATCGTCGATCAACCACTCGTTGAGGAACGCCACGTCGCCGGCCGCCAGCAGAGTGTCCTTGGTTTGCTGGACCAGACGGTTGTGTTCGGAGTGGAACACATGGTGCACGGTGGTCAGGCCGATGTTTTCGTTGGCCCGGCCGTCACCGGCGATGTAGTGGGCGTCGAGCAGTTCGTTGTCGTAGGTCAGGTTGTTGCCGGCCCCGTCAGTTTGCTGGCCATTACCGACAAGCGCGTCACCATCGGCCTGCAGAACCCCACCGACGATGACCGGCGCAGCATTGTGGGCGATGTCATCGAGGAAGCCATGCCCGGTGCTCACGGCGTTGGCCAGGCTGATCGGTGCAAGCAGGTTGCCTTCGACGAGGAAGTCATCCGCGGTGCCGCCGATGCCGTCCGCCCCTTTCATCACCACTTGCGGCATGCCGCCAGGGCCGCGGATGAAGTTGCCGTACTCGTCGGTGGCCAGCAATGGCACGTTATGCACATCGGCGTCGGTCAGGTTGATACCCAGGATGTCCCGGGCCTGCGCCTTGACCACGGCCCAGGTGGCCATGCCGCCATTTTCGCCGTCGCCATCATCGCCCGTGCCGAACTTGCCGTCCGGCCCTAGATCGCGGTTGGTAATCAGGCGCCCGGTTGCAACGGGATCGCCTGCCGCATTGAGCACGTACTCGCGCAGGAATACCTGATGCGAAGGGTGCGAACTGTAGGTCTGACTCTGGTCCACGAAGGGCGAGGTGGTGTTTGTTTGCCCACGAATGTCGTCGGCCGTGCCGACAATGCCATCCGCTCCCGGCAGGTTGGTCGCGCGTGACAGCACCATGAAGTTGGTCGGGCTGCCCGGCACGAACAATGGATCGTCCGGCTGCAGCGGAACGAACACGATGGCGGTGGCGCTCTTGGTCACCAGGTCCAGGCCGTGGTCGAAGAACTGGCCGAAGAAGGTCATCCACGAGTTGAAGCTGGCAGTCAGACCGACGTCCGGCGACTGGTTGGGGATGAAGAACACCGGCTTGTCGTCAGCCGTGCCGAACACGCCATCCAGGCCCGGGCTTATGACCGCGGGGGCGCCGCCGTTGGCCGCGACGGCCGCCGGGTTATTGGCGGTCTGGTCGACAATCAGGTTACTGATGATCCGCGGCATCGGATCGGTCACGTTCCCGGTACCCGCGTAGGCCGCACTCTGGTACTGGGGATCGAGCAGGCGCAGGAAGGAGTTGTCCGAGGCGCCGAACTCGCTTTGCCCGTTCACCAGATTGTTGAAGCTGCCATCGACCGTCCGAAGGCCCCATGGCACCTGACTGTTGGGCAGCAGATCAGTGAGGTCTTCGCCTCGTGCATGAGCCTCCGCGATGAAGATCTGCTTGAGGATGAATTCCAGGTCCGCCTTGCTGAAGTTGGCCATTTTGCTTGCCCTCGCTTAATCCGGGAAAAGGGCATGGGACGAAAAACGTCGCATACCCGGTCAGGTGCTGGCTTTTTTGTTTTCGTGATCAATTTTCAGGCGACAGCTGTCGCGGGAATCCCGTCAACGGGCACCCGGAATACACGCCTGGAATGTGCGAAAAAGAACGGTTCGCTTAGCGATCAGGCAAAGCGAACCCGAGCCCTTGGTGGGCCATGGAAACGGGAAGGAAAGGCGAAACTACTGAAAAGCCCCTTCACTCTGCGAACGAACGAAATGATCGACATGTTCTGCTCCCGCGGAAAAATCACCTCGCCTTGCCTGGCCAAACAGATGGCAGGCTTCGGGCGGATGGCTCTCCCAACACCTAAGACTAAAGTTCTATACCAAAAGCTTGTCAATTCCATGACGCAAAAACTGACGACCGGCGCCGAGCAGGCCAACTGGCTGTTTTTGAACGACATATAGGAAAGTGAGAGCGACCTTAGAGCGAAAAGATATTTCGGACTGTTACGCCGGAACTACGCTCCAGCATATGGGAGCACCGCAGTCATTTCGGAGCCACGCCGCCAGAGCGACCCGAATGAGAAGGAATTACTTTTGACATCTGTCAGCTGCTGCCACGGCAAGGGCAAGCGGCTTTTTGATGAGGGGTGAGCCACATGCAAAAGCCGCCGAGCGTCCGCTCCGAACTTGCAGATGCGCTCTTTCGCTTGCGCCGCAGTTTTTACACGCTGGCCGCGTTCAGCGGCGTCATCAACATCATGATGCTGACTCCCGCCGTGTACATGTTGCAGGTCTATGACCGGGCGCTGGTCAGTCGCAACATCACGACCCTGGCGATGCTGACCGTGCTGGTGATCGGTCTGTTCCTGCTGATGTCGACCCTGGAAATGGTCCGCACCCGTGTGCTGATCCGCGTCGGCAATTGCCTGGACATGGAACTCAACCGGCGTATCTTCACCGCCGCCTTCGAGCGCAACCTCAATCGCGCCGGGGGCAATCCGGCCCAGGCTCTGCAGGATTTGGCGCAGGTTCGTCAGTTCCTCACCGGCAATGCCCTGTTCGCTTTCTTCGACGCTCCGTGGACACCCATCTACCTGTTGGTCGCTTACCTGATCCATCCGTTGCTCGGGCTGCTGACGATGATCGGTTCGATGATTCTGGTAGCCCTGGCCTGGCTCACCGAAAAAGCCACCCAGAAACCGTTGGCCGAAGCCAACCAGGCCGCTCTCTCCTCCTCCCTCTACGCCAACAACAACCTGCGCAATGCCGAGGTCATCGAGGCCATGGGCATGCTGCCTTCGATCAGCAAGCGCTGGTACCAAAGCCATTTGCGTATTCTGGAAATGCAGACCCTGGCGTCCGATCGCGCCGCGGTGATCAGCAGTACCGGGCGCTTCGTGCGTATCACCTTGCAGTCGCTGATCCTTGGCGCCGGGGCGCTGCTGGCGATCGAAGGCAAGATCACCCCGGGGATGATGATTGCCTGTTCGATCCTCACCGGCCGTGCGCTGGGTCCAGTGGAGCAAGTCATTGCTTCGTGGAAGCAATTGCTCGGTTGTCGTTCGGCCTGGGGCCGGCTCAACGAAATGCTGTTCGAATATCCGCGCCGGCCACCGAGCATGTCGTTGCAGCGCCCGCAAGGCATGGTCGCGGTGGAGAATGTGTTTGCCGGCGCCCCCGGTACCAACACCACCATTTTGCGTGGGGTCAGCGTCAGTCTCGTGCCAGGCGAAAGCCTGGGTGTCATCGGTCCATCCGCTTCGGGCAAATCCACCCTCGCCCGCCTGCTGGTGGGTGTCTGGCCGGCACAGGCCGGCAAGGTGCGCCTGGACGGCGCGGACATCTTCAACTGGAACAAGGGCGAGCTGGGTCCCTGGCTCGGCTACCTGCCTCAGGACGTGGAGCTGTTCGAAGGCACCATCGCCGACAACATTGCGCGCTTCGGTGAAGTGGACAGCGACGCAGTGATCCGCGCCGCCAAGACCACCGGCGTGCATGAAATGATCCTGCGTTTTCCCCAAGGCTATGACACGCGCCTGAGCACCGATGGCAGCCCGCTGTCCGGTGGCCAGAAGCAACGCATCGCCCTGGCTCGCGCACTGTATGGCGAACCCAATCTGATCGTGCTGGACGAGCCAAACGCCAACCTCGACGACGTCGGTGAAAAAGCCCTGGTCGACGCACTGGCCGAACTCAAGAACCGTGGCGCCACCGTCATTCTGATTTCCCACCGACCCAACGTTCTGTGCGCCGTCGACAAGGTGCTGATGCTGCGCGATGGCGGTGTGCAGATGCTCGGTACGCGCGACGAAGTATTCACCGCGCTGCGCAAGGCCAGTGTGATGCCTGCTGCCGCACCGACACCGTTGGCCTCGGCCAAGGCACGGGAGTGACCGACCATGCAAATGAGCCAACACACCGAGATGATTACATCCGACGCCAAGCCCTTGGTGGACCTGGACGCGGCGAGACCCGCGTTCTGGGGCATGTGGCTGGTGATTGCCGGCTTCGGCGGTTTCCTCCTCTGGTCATGTCTGGCACCGCTGGATGCAGGCGTGGTCGCCACCGGCACGGTCAAAGTCACCAGCAACCGCAAAGCGGTGCAGCATCTGAGCGGCGGAACCGTGGAAGCCATCCTCGTTCGCGAAGGCGACGTGGTGAAAAAAGGCCAGGAAGTGGTACGCCTCGATTCGTTGCGGGCCATTGCCGAACAGGGTGCGATCAGCGCGCAGTACATCGTCAGCAAGACCGTGGAAAACCGCCTGGAAGCGGAACGCGACAACCGTGATGAGGTGAGCTACGACCCCGAGCTGCTCAGCCGCTTCCACGGTGACCATCGCCTGGTCGCCGCCATGGACTTGCAACAGCGCCTGCTAGACACCCGGCGCGCCGGTCTCGCCGGCGAAATCAGCATCCTCCAGGAAAACCTCGCGGCATCGGCGGTGCAGCTCAAGGGCTTGCAGCAGGTGTATGGTGCCCGCGCCTCGCAGATCAACTTTCTCAACCAGGAACTGCAAGGCACCCGCGTCCTGGCGGCCGAAGGCTACGTGCCGCGCAACCGCCTGCTGGAGCTGGAGCGCAGCAATGCCGACCTCTCCGCCAACCAGGCCGAGAACCTTAACAACATCGCTCGCGTGCGCAGTCAGACCACCGAAATCAAGCTGCGCATCCTGCAGCGTCAACACGATTACCTGAAGGAAGTCGAATCGCAACTGACCGACACCGCCAAGGAAAACACCACCCTGGCCGACCGCTTGCGCGCGCTCGACTATGAAGTAACCCACACAGTGATCCGCTCGCCCATCGACGGCATGGTCCAGTCCCTGAGCATTGCCACCGTCGGCGGGATCATTCAGCCGGGTTTCAAGATCATGGAAATCGTGCCGATGAACGAACCGCTGCAGGTCGATGCGATGATTCCCGTGCAGGCCATCGACAAGATGGTCCCGGGCCTTGACGTGGACATTTCCTTCCCGGCTTTCAACCATGCCCGCACCCCCAACATTCCCGGGCGCGTGAAGACCGTTTCCGCCGACCGCCTGCTCGATGAGGAAAGCAAGCAGCCCTTCTATCTGGCACAGGTGGAAGTCACACCCGATGGCATGAACCTGCTGGGCACCAATCACATTCGCCCCGGCATGCCCGCCAGCGTCACCATCAAGACTGGCGAACGCAACTTGATGAGCTATCTTCTCAAACCAATGCTCGAACGCGTGGACAGCTCTTTCAAGGAACAATGAGATGGACCGTCATTGCCTGCTCTTCTGCCTGCTGGGGTTGTCCCTGCCAGCGGGCGCCATGGACCTCAAGCAAGCCTGGGATCTGTTGCAGTTCCAGGGTCCGATCTATCAGGCCGCCCTGCATGAAAAGGAGGCCGGCGCAGAAAACCGCGCCATCGGCACCGCCGGCCTGCTGCCGCAGATCAATGCCTCGGCCTACAACAACAAGGTCAATGGTTCGCAACGCCAGAACGGCATCACCAACGATCTGGACTATGACTCCCGAGGCGCCAACGTGCGCTTGCGCCAACCGCTGTTCAACAAACAGAAAATGTCCGAGTACCGCCAGGGTCAACAACGTGCCGACTACAGTGTCGCGGTGTTCGATGCCAAGAGTCAGGACGCCGCGGTGCGCCTGGCCCAGGCTTATTTCGACGTGCTCCTGGCCAGCGAAACCATCACCCTGGCCAAGTCCAAGCTCAGCGCTTTCGAAGAGCAACTGGCCTCGGCCAAACGACGCCAGGAACTGGGCGCCGGCACCGTCACTGACGTCGACGAGTCGGCCGCGCGCCGCGACCTGGCGGACGCCGAGCTGATTGAAGCGCAGGACAACCTGGTCAACGCGAGCCGCAAGCTGGAGGAATACATCGGTGAAACGCCCGAATCGCTGAACACCCTGCAGGCGGGCTTCGATACTCCTCCGCTGCTGCCGAGCAATCTGCAGGATTGGTTGGTCAAGGCACAAGCCGATAGCCCGCTGATCCATGCACGTCGCTATAGTCAGAACCTGGCCGACGAAGAGGTGAATCGCGCCAAGGCCGGGCACTGGCCGACACTGGATTTCATTGCCGGCTACACCGCAGGCGAGAGCCAGTCGCTCTCCGAGTTGAATCAACGCAACCACTATGGCTCGGTGGGACTGGAAGTGAATTTCCCGCTGTTCGCCGGTGGCGGTGTCAGCGCGCTGACGCGTCAGGCCGCCGCTAACAGCTCCAAGGCCCAGGATGAACTCGACGCCACCCGCCAGGAGGTCATCTCCGGAACCACCCGTGAATATGCCGGTGTGCAGAGTGGCGCCAAGCGGGTTCGTGCGTTGGAGAAGGCCGTACTGTCCAACGAACGCTCATTGGCCTCGACGCGCAAGGGCTTCAAGGAAGGCGGCACCAGCACGAACTCGGACGTGCTCAATGCCGAAGAACTGCTGTTCGTTGCCAGGCACGATCTGTTTGAGGCCAAGTTGCGCTACCTGATGTCGCGCCTGCGCCTGGCCTCGTCGGTGGGCAGTCTGGGCGATGACGATATCGATCAGATCAACGCCTACCTCGGCCCGGAACTGCTGGTCACCAACTGAACCATCCCGTTTGCATTCTGTGCTGCCCTCCTGACAATGCGGGGATCCAGCTCCCGATACCGAGCCCCGGCGTCGCGACATCGCCGAGCCTGTGCTGTGAAGCCTTCGCGCAATTACACGTGAGGATCGCCCGGGGCCTTGGATGGGGCGGCGTATTGCGGCTTGAGGTGGCCGTCCTGGTCGAGTAGCCAGGCGTCCATGATCTGCCGTACCACGGGACCGGCGACGCGGCCACCGGCCTCACCGTTTTCGATCATCACCGAAATCACGATCTTTGGATGTTCCGCTGGCGCGAAACCGACGAACAATGCGTTGTCGCGGTTGCGCTCGCGGGTTTTCTCGCGGTTGTAGCGCTCGCCCTGCTTGATCGCCACCACCTGCGCCGTGCCGCTCTTGCCTGCGATGCGGTATTGCGCCCCCGCCGCTGCGGCCCGTGCAATCCCGCGAGCGTCGTGCATCACCATCTGCATGCCATGGTTGACCTGCTCCCAGTCGCGGGGATCCTTGAGCAGAATGTTCGGCATCGGATGCTCGTCCACCGGCGCTACGCCATCCACGGTCTGCGCCAGGTGCGGGCGGTTCCACACGCCTTTGTTGGCGATCAGTGCCGTGGCCTGGGCCAGTTGCAGTGGCGTGACCTGCATGTAGCCCTGACCGATCCCCAGAATCACCGTCTCGCCCGGGAACCAGGCCTGACGACGCGTGGCGCGCTTCCAGGCCTGGGATGGCATCAGACCGGGAGATTCTTCGTACATGTCCAAAGAGACTTTCTCACCCAAGCCGAACATTGCCATGTAGTCGTGCAGGCGATCGATTCCCAACTTGTGGGCCAGATCGTAAAAGTAAGTGTCATTGGAACGCATGATCGCCGCATCCATGTCTACCCAGCCATCGCCGCTGTGGTTCCAGTTGCGGTACTTGTGATCGTAATCGGGGAGTTGGTAGTAACCCGGATCGAACACACGGGTCTGCGGCGTGACGATGCCGGCGTCCAGCCCGGCAATGGCGACTTCCGGCTTGATGGTCGAACCTGGGGCGTAAAGCCCTCGCAGTACGCGGTTGAACAGCGGCCGGTCGATCGAGTCGTGCAGCGCCGCGTACTCCTTGAAGCTGATGCCGGTCACGAACAGGTTCGGATCAAAGCTTGGCTTGCTGACCATGGCCAGCACTTCGCCCGTCGACGGATCAAGGGCGACCACCGAGCCACGACGATCGCCAAGCGCCTGCTCGGCGGCCTCCTGAAGTTTGACGTCGAGGCTCAGCACGATGTTTTTCCCGGGAATGGGATCCGTGTGCTTGAGCACTCGCAGCACGCGGCCCTGAGCATTGGTTTCGACCTCTTCGTAACCGACATGGCCGTGCAGCTGCGACTCGTAGAATTTCTCGATGCCGGTCTTGCCGATCGATTGCGTGCCTCGGTATTCGACGGAATCCAGCTCCCGGGACTCCTTCTCATTGATGCGTCCGACGTAGCCGATCGAATGAGCAAAGTGCTCACCCAACGGATAATGGCGAACGAACTGTGGCTCGACATCAATGCCCGGCAAACGGAATTCGTTGACCGCCAGCACAGCGATCTGTTCTTCCGTCAGTTCGTAGAACAGCGTGACCGGCACGAACGGGTGCCGGGCCTGTTTCATGGCCTTGTCGAACAAGTTGCGATCTTCAGCCGGCAGGTGCAGCAGGTTGACCACCTCGTCCAGCTCTTGCTTGACGTCGGACGCACGTTCGCGGGTGATGGTCAGGTTGTAGCTGGGCCGGTTGTCCGCGAGCACCACGCCATTGCGGTCATAGATCAGGCCTCGGGTGGGCGTGATCGGCAGGACATGGACGCGGTTGTTTTCGGAAATCGTGGAGTGATAGTCGAACTCGACCACCTGCAGGACATACATGCGCACCACCAGCGCACAGGTGATGGCGATGACGAACAGGGCGCAGGCCATCAGTCTTTTGTTGACCAGGCGCGTCTCTTTTTCGTGGTCTTTGATCGGTATCGCTTCGGGCATTTCTTCGGCAACTCTTTGAAAAGACGGTGCCGATCCGTGGGCCGCAAATCAGTCCTTAATAATGGAGTTGCACCCTATCAAAAACTGGCCGGTTAATTTCGTGCGATTTCCTCTAACAGCGGTTGCGGACGGTGAAAAGTTTTTCATCTGGGTGCTTTTTTCGCGCGCAAAAACAAAACCCCAACTGCTTTCGCAATTGGGGTTTCGGAATTTAATCTTGACGATGACCTACTCTCACATGGGGAAACCCCACACTACCATCGGCGATGCATCGTTTCACTTCTGAGTTCGGGATGGGATCAGGTGGTT
>DATMUG010000184.1:0-3003 GCA_035563915.1 Pseudomonas sp.
CCGTGATTGGCAGGGTCGTTTATGAATTCCAATGTAGCCACGTTGAACAAGCTGCAAACGCTGGTCGTGATCGGCAATGGCATGGTCGGACACCATTGTGTCGAGCAACTGATCGAGCGCGGTGCCCTTGACCGCTATAGCCTGCATGTTTTCAGCGAAGAGCCGATGCGCGCCTACGACCGTGTGCATCTGTCGGAGTATTTCACCGGTCGCGATGCCGAGTCGCTGGCGCTGAGCGATGCCTCGCTGTACGAGACACCGGGCGTCACCCTGCATCTGGGTGTGCCGGTGCTGGAAATCGATCGCGTACAGCGCCAGGTGATTACCGCTGAAGGTCGCGTGGCTTACGACAAACTGGTGCTGGCTACCGGGTCCTATCCGTTCGTGCCGCCGATCGAAGGCGCCGAAGGCGAGTCGCGTCTGGTGTATCGCACCCTTGAAGACCTCGACGCCATCCGTGTCGCGGCAGCCAATGCCCGGCGCGGTGTGGTGGTGGGTGGCGGCCTGCTCGGCCTGGAAGCGGCCAACGCCCTCAAAAGCCTTGGCCTGGAAGCCCATGTGGTGGAGTTCGCGCCGCGCCTGATGCCGGTGCAACTCGATGACCTCGGTGGCTTGGCGCTCAAGGCGCAGATCGAGCGGCTGGGCGTCGGCGTGCACCTGTCCCGCGCGACGCAGTCGATCAGCGCGGGCGAGCAGTACCGCTATCGCATGAATTTCGCCAACGACGAGTTCCTCGAAACCGACCTGGTGGTGTTCTCCGCCGGTATTCGCGCCCAGGACGCATTGGCTCGCCAATGTGCGCTGGAGATCGGCCCACGCGGCGGCGTGGTGATCGATGACACCTGCTTGAGTTGCGACCCGAACATCTACGCCATCGGTGAATGCGCATCCTGGAACGGCAGCCTGTTCGGTCTGGTCGCCCCCGGCTACCAGATGGCGCGCAGCGTGGCGGCCCGCCTGTGCGACAACATTGCCGAACCGTTCCGCGGCGCCGACATGTCGACCAAGCTCAAGCTGTTGGGGGTCGATGTCGGCTCCATCGGCGATGCCCACGCCAATACCCCGGGTGCGCGCAGTTATCAGTTCATCGACGAAACCACGGCCAGCTACCGTCGTCTGGTGGTGGACGCCAGCGGCAAGCACGTGCTCGGTGCGGTGCTGATCGGCGACAACAGCTACTACGACACGCTGCTGCAATACATGCAGAACGCGATTGCCTTGCCGTCGGAGCCGGCCGCGCTGATCCTGCCATCGTCCGAAGGCGCGCCCACCCTCGGCCCCGGCGCCTTGCCCGAATCGGCCACGGTCTGCTCGTGCCACAACGTGACCAAGGGCGCTATCTGCTCGGCCATCGACGGCGGCTGTACCGACCTGGGCGAGCTCAAGTCACAAACCAAGGCCTGCACCGGTTGTGGTGGTTGTGCCGGGCTGCTCAAGCAAGTGTTCGAACATGAACTGATTGCCCGGGGCGTCAGCGTCGACAAGAGCCTGTGCGAGCATTTCCCTTACACCCGTCAGGAGCTGTATGCGCTGGTGCGGGTGGAAGGGATCATCAGCTTCGATGAGCTGTTGGCCAAACATGGTCGTGGCCACACCGGTTGCGACCTGTGCAAGCCGGCGGTGGGCAATATCCTGGCATCGTGCTGGAACCAGCCGATCATGGACCCGTCGCTGGTGCCGTTGCAGGACACCAACGACACCTTCATGGCCAACATGCAGAAAAACGGCACTTACTCGGTGGTGCCGCGCATTCCCGGCGGCGAGATCACGGCGGACAAGCTGATCGCCATCGGCGTCGTGGCAAAGAAATACGACCTCTACACCAAGATCACCGGCGGCCAGCGCATCGACCTGTTCGGTGCCCAGTTGCATCAATTGCCGGACATCTGGGGCGAGTTGATCGAGGCGGGTTTCGAGACCGGTCACGCCTACGGCAAATCGACCCGTACCGTGAAATCCTGCGTCGGCAGTACCTGGTGCCGTTACGGCGTGCAGGACAGCGTGCAGATGGCCCTGACCCTGGAAGACCGTTACAAGGGCCTGCGTTCGCCGCACAAGCTCAAATTCGCGGTGTCCGGTTGCACCCGTGAGTGCGCCGAAGCCCAGAGCAAGGATGTGGGGGTGATCGCCACCGAGAAGGGCTGGAACCTGTACATCGCCGGTAACGGCGGCATGCGTCCGCGCCACGCCGAACTGTTCGCCACCGATCTGGATGACGCGACGCTGATCCGCTACATCGACCGCTTCCTGATGTTCTACATCCGCACCGCCGACAAGCTGCAGCGCACCTCGGTCTGGCGCGAAAGCCTGGAGGGCGGCCTGGACTATCTCAAGGACGTGATCATCCACGACAGCCTGGGCCTGGGCGAGGAGCTCGAGTCGCAGATGCAGTTGGTGGTCGATCGTTATGAGTGCGAGTGGGCCAACGCGCTCAAAGACCCGGAAAAACTCAAGCGTTTCCGCACCTTCGTCAACGACAAACGCCCTGATCCGGACATCCATTTTGTCCAGGAACGCGGCCAGCGGCGCCCGATCATGGCCGCCGAACTCAACCTCATCCCTGTCAAGGAGCGTGTCTGATGAATCAGTCCAATACCCAACGCGTTGAAAACGATTTTTCCGCCGTCTGGCAATCGGTGTGCAGTGAGCAGGATCTGGTCAACGATTCGGGCGTGGTGGTGTGGCTGGACGGCGCGCAAGTGGCGCTGTTTTACCTGCCGGGTCTGGAGGGCAAAACCCTCTACGCCATTGACAACCATGACCCGCAGTCGGGGGCCAATGTCATTGGTCGGGGCCTGGTCGGCAGTATCAAGGGCGATCTGGTGGTGGCC
Organism: Pseudomonas sp.; assembly: GCA_035563915.1. Lineage (GTDB taxonomy): Bacteria > Pseudomonadota > Gammaproteobacteria > Pseudomonadales > Pseudomonadaceae > Aquipseudomonas. The sequence goes on from DATMUG010000184.1 coordinate 2,832, forward strand.
TCGCCGATCTACAAACAGCACTTTCGCCTGGAAGACGGCAGTTGCGTGGAGTATTCGCAGCAGCGCCTGCGGGTCTGGCCGGCGCGGTTGAATGAGGGGAGGGTGGAGGTTGGTATCGCCTGATTGGCATCGCAACTATTTTGAATAACCTGTGGCGAGGGAGCTTGCTCCC
>DATMUG010000185.1:0-18841 GCA_035563915.1 Pseudomonas sp.
CAGTCGACATTAATATCGAATGTTAAACCGCATTCGCGAGCAAGCCCGCTCCCACAGGGTTTTGCGTTTGATCAGGCGTAATAGTCGACCGCGCTGGAGCCGATCACGCTGGTCACGGGAGCGGCGACTTCGGCAATGGCCGGGGTCAGTTCGTCATCCATTGAGTCAAGGCGACCACCGCTGGCGCTGGTTCGACCATTTTGGCTCTGTTGCGCCTGCTCCTGCCCTTGCTGCGAACCCCGGGACTGGTCGGACACATTGACATCCACCTGCCCCATGCCCTGCTGGGCGAACATGTCACGCAAGCGATGCATTTGCCCATCCAGTGCCTCTCGAACGCCGGGATGGGCGCTCATGAAGGTCACCTGGGTCTGCTGGTCCGGCACCATGTTCACCCGGATATCAAGGCGCCCCAGCTCCGCCGGTTGCAGCTGAATGTCCGCTGCCTTGAGATTGGCGCTGGACAGGTACATGACCCGGTTCACCACCTCTTCGGTCCAGCCGTTTTGATGCATGGCGATCGGCTGATTGACCGGCAGCGCATTGGCGGTTTTCGGCGTGGCCGCTTGGGTCAGCGCCGCCAGGCGGTTGGCGAAATCATCGACACGGGTATCGCTGCTGGCAGACTTCAGATCCTTGAGACCGTCATCGATCAGTCCACTGAAGGCTTTGTCGCCACCCTGGCTGGTGCTGTCCTTGCTGGTCTGCACATCGACCATGGTGGCCATGCCGGCGGCAAAGTTCTGCGCCGAGGTCTGTTCGCCGTCGGCCTGAGCCTGGGCAGATGTCGGTGCCGCCTTGGGTTGCGCCTGACTGGACGCCGACACATGACCGCTCTGCTCCATCGCCATGCGGACAGCGGGCAGTGCGTCGAGCGGATCGGCTTCGGGGTCGAAATCGGAGTCAGTGGAGGCAACTGCTTGCAGGGGAATGGCCGCGATAGCGGCGGTTTGAATCGGCGCGGGTTGCGGTTCGACTACTGGCGGCACTACCGGTGCGGGCACAGCGACCGTCGGTTGCACCGACTGCAGCAAGGCCGGGTCGAGCGTCGGATCAATCGGGGCGGTATCGGCTACGGGAGTCTGCGCAGAGTCCGCCGCGTCATCACTGGTGGCCTGGTCGTCAGCCTGTGCCGGCTTTTCGGCGGGCAAGGAATTGCCGCTATCGGCAACCACCGGTTCGTCGGCGGCAGGTTTGTCGTCGACAACATCCTTCTTGCCGCCGTTGTCAGCCACCTTGTCACGCGCCGGTTTGGCCGAATCGTCTGGCCCAGGCGCTGCTTTGTTCTGCGCCTGTTTAGCGTACACCTGAGCGAAGCTTGCAGCCTTGTCCCCGGGCTCGGCGGCCTGCACCACGGAATTGGCACTGCTGTTGGCATTGCCGGCTTGAGTCTTGGTCTGCGCAGCAGCCTGAAGAAGAATATTGGGGGTAACGGGCATTTAACGGTCTCCGCTGCACTGGGATCGTAGGTACAGTTGAGAGACTTGATTGCAAAGGTCGCGCCAGTTTTACCTGAACGCGATCATTACGGCCGAACGGTAACGATGGTCGAGAGCGAGCGGTGTCGCTCTTGTTCATAGAGGGGACGGATCAACGCAAACTCGCGGGTGATTTCAGCAATCAGCGATTCAATGCCGGTCAGGTTGCGCTCTTTTGCCCTGTGCTCCAGGTCATGGCACAGCCCGGCGAGGCGAACCGCCCCCATGTTGCTGCTGCTGCCCTTGAAGCTGTGGGCGGCCTCCAGCAGTTGCGGGGCATCGACAGCCACGGCCAATTGCCGCAACCGCTGTTCGGAGTCAGTGAGGAAAGTATCGATCAATGTCGAGAACTCATCCTCCATGACGTCCCGCAACGCGCTTAGCACGTCCGGGTCAAGATGTATGTCAGCCACTTGCTCACTCCTTGATCAAGAATGCGCGGATTATGCCAGAGCCTCCCAGATAAACTCCACGCGGGCACTTCGACCATCGTCGGACCAACTGGCGTTATGCCCCAACTGACGGATCAGACTGACGCCACGTCCCGACAAACGGACCGGATCGACCGGACGCTGCATCACACGTTCAACATCAAAACCCTTGCCACTGTCCTCGACGCGAATCACCAGGCAACCACCCTCGCCTTGTGGCGAGACCTGCAGATGCACCCGCACGTAACCGTCCTTCAGGGCTTCCAGGCGCGTATTGCGCTCCTGGTAATAACGGGCGAACCCGGCGACATCGCGCTTGAGGCTTGAATCCAGCCCCAGGACGCCATGCTCCAGCGCATTGGAATACAGTTCGGCCAGCACGCTGTAGAGCGCCCCGCTCTGCGTCCGCAGGCCGTGCACCTCAAGCAACAGTTGCAGCAGGTACGGCAGCGGATTGAAGCGTTTGAGCGTAGCTGCGCGAAACTCGAAGCTCACCGACCAGTCCAGCGGGCAGGACTGGCCGCTGTCGGAATAGATCGGCGCCGGCGGACTGACCAGGGTCGGGTCCAGCAGGCTGATTTCGACCATGCTGACATCGTCCCGGGCTTCGCCGCGAAAATCCCGCAGCGCCTGTTCGATCTCCTCGAACAATGCATCCGGCTGGCGATTGGCGACAAACACCTGCTGCAAACGCTCCACGCCGAATAGCTGATCGTTGGCGTCGCAGGTATCGATCACCCCGTCGGACAACAGAAACACCCGGTCCCCGAGGGCCATAGGAAAGACTTCGGTACGGTCATCGAAAGTTTGCGGGCTCAAGACGCCAAGCGGTAAATGCCGGGCCGTCAACGGCGTGCGTTCACCCGTGGCAATGCTGTGCAGGTAACCATCAGGCATCCCGCCGTTCCAGACCTCCACCGATCGACGCTGAAAACTCAAGCTCAACAGCGTTGCACAACAGAACATGTCCACCGGCAGGATGCGTTTGAGCTTGGCATTCATCTCGCGCAGTGTTTCGGACAAACCGTAGCCCTTGGCGGTCATGCCATAGAACACTTCTGCCAGCGGCATCGCACCGACCGCCGCCGGCAAGCCGTGGCCGGTGAAATCCCCAAGCAGCACATGCATGTCGCCCGCTGGCGTGAACGCAGCCAGCAACAAATCGCCGTTGAACAGCGCGTAGGGTGATTGCAGGTAGCGGATGTTGGGGGCATTCAGGCAGCCGGAATGGGCCACTTTGTCGAACACGGCCTTGGCCACCCGCTGTTCGTTGAGCAGATAGTCGTGATGCCGGGCGATCTGGTCACGCTGCTGCAAGACGGTCGCCTGCAGCCGGCGCAGGCGATCCATCGCCTTGATCTTGGCGGCGAGGATCACCTGGTTGTAGGGTTTCGCCAGAAAATCGTCACCCCCGACCTCCAGGCAGCGGGCCAGGGCTTCGTTTTCGGACAACGAGGTCAGGAAGATGATCGGCACCAGGGTTTCCCCGGCCAGTGCCTTGATCTGCCGGGCCGCTTCGAAGCCGTCCATCACCGGCATCATCGCGTCCATCAGGACCAGTTGCGGACGCTGCTGACGAAATGCTTCGACCGCCTCGGCACCATTGGCCGCCGTGAGCACTTGATGTCCCTGGCGCCGGACGATGCTCGACAACAGCATGCGATCGGCCGCGCTGTCTTCGGCGATCAATATCGTCAACGGCTCGTGTGCAGCCTGCACGGCGTTCAACTGATGTCGAACAGTTTGTCGAAATTGGAGATGGCGAGAATTTTTCGCACGTCTGAGCTGCTGTTGACGACGCGAATATAGGCATCGTCGCCACCGGCGTGGTCACGCAACAGCAGCAACATGCCCAGCGCCGAACTGTCGAGGTAGGTCGCCTCTTTGAGGTCGATCACGACTTCGGCCAGATCCCTGCTCTCGTAGGATTGGCGAAATTCCTGATGTTTGGCGAAATCGAATCGTCCCTTGACCGAGATCGTCAGTTTTTGGCCATCGGGGGACACTTCGGTAATGACTGACATTTCATGGCTTCCTTGTCATTGATGAACCTTCTTGTACAAGGTGTAGCATTTGGTAAAGATTGCGGCAAGGTTGGGAAATGTGGTGCCTATCGAATCGCAATCGCGGGCAAGCCCGCTCCCACAGGGCTTGCATTACGACGCAAAAACTGTGGGAGCGGGCTTGCCCGCGATGAACGATTACACGGATTCAATATTGTTCCTGCCGCGGCAACCGCTGCGACAATTCGTCGAGCAGCTTCTGCTCACGCTTGTCTTCGATCGCCCGCGCCTCATCCGCGTAACGTTGCACCAGCTTGCGCAAACCTTCGACCCGGGCGAATGCCTGTTGCCAGGTTTCCCGCGCCTTGTTCAGGTTGTTCTGGTGCCAGGCCAGGCTCTGGCGTTGCTGATCGATGGCCGTGCCCAATTGCGCCAGAAAGCCTTGATACCCCAGCAGCCACTGACCCGACACACCGCCGCTGCCGCGCACGATCCACTGTTCCTGATAATCAAGGCGAAAAGCTTCAAGGTCCGCCAGCTTGCTCTCGGCCAGCCGCACCTGCCCCTGGAAATGCCCAAGGCGCTGGACCGCGGTTTTCTCGGCCTTCTCGGCCATTTCCACCACGGGCGCCAGGCGTCCTGCGCGACTCTGGGCCATGACCGGTTAACCGCCCGCCGCGGGCGCGAAGATCGACGCCAGATACGCTTCGCTTTCGCCCAGGCTGATACTGTCGTTGAGTCCCTGGCGCAGGTATTTGACCAGTTGGGGTTGCAGGGAAATCGCCAGGTCGGTTTCGCGATCGCCGCCGGCCACGTAGGCACCGACGCTGATCAGGTCCCGGCTTTGCTGATAGCGCGACCACAACTGCTTGAAGTACTGCGCACGGGTCATGTGCTCCGGCGACACCACCGCGGGCATCACCCGACTGATCGACGCCTCGATATCGATGGCCGGGTAGTGACCTTCCTCGGCCAACCGCCGCGACAGCACGATGTGCCCGTCGAGCACGCCTCGGGCGGAGTCGGCAATCGGATCCTGCTGGTCATCGCCTTCGGACAACACGGTGTAGAACGCGGTGATCGAACCGCCGCCCTTCTCGGCGTTACCGGCGCGCTCCACCAGTTTCGGCAACTTGGCAAACACCGAAGGTGGGTAACCCTTGGTTGCCGGCGGCTCGCCGATGGCCAGGGCAATTTCCCGCTGGGCCTGGGCGAAACGGGTCAGGGAATCCATCAGCAGCAGGACGTTCTTGCCCTTGTCGCGGAAATACTCGGCGATGCGCGTGCAGTACATGGCTGCGCGAAGACGCATCAGCGGTGCGTCGTCCGCCGGGGACGCCACCACCACGGAACGCTTGAGCCCCTCTTCACCGAGGATGTGCTCGATGAATTCTTTAACTTCACGACCCCGTTCGCCGATCAGCCCGACGACGATAATGTCGGCCTCGGTGAAGCGGGTCATCATGCCCAGCAACACGGATTTACCCACGCCGGTACCGGCGAACAACCCCAGCCGCTGGCCACGACCGACCGTCAACATACCGTTGATGCTGCGGATACCCACGTCCAGCGGCTCGCTGATCGGTTCACGCTTGAGCGGGTTAATGGTCGGGCCGTCCATCGGCACCCAGTCCTCGGCCTTCATGCCGCCCTTGCCATCGAGGGCGCGACCGGCGCCATCGAGCACCCGGCCGAGCATGCTCATGCCCATTGGCAAGCGCCCGCTTTCCATCAGCGGCACCACGCGCGCGCCGGGGGCGATCCCGGCAACGCTGCCGACCGGCATCAGGAACACTTTGCTGCCGGAGAAGCCCATGACTTCGGCTTCGACCTGCACCGGGTGATAACTGTCGTCGTTGATGACCATACAGCGACTGCCCATGGCGGCGCGCAAGCCTTCGGCTTCGAGGGTCAGGCCGACCATGCGCAGCAGGCGACCTTCGAGAATAGGCGCGCCTTCCAGTTGCGTGGCCTCGGCATAGCTGCCCAGGCGCTTGGCGAAACTGGTGCGTTCAAGGCGCATCGGGAATGTCCGCAGCCGCCGGCTGGCTGTCGATTGGCAGGTCGAGGGTCACGTCGGGCGCGGCCGGGTGCAAGGCCTGCTCGTGGAGCTGATCGAACAGCTTGTCCATCACCCGCGCGACCCGGGTTTCCACCGTGGCATCGATACGGCTGTGCTCGGTCTCGACCCGGCAACCGCCGGGCAGCAGCGATTCATCCTCGACAATGCGCCAGGTTTCTTCATGGCGTTCGCGCAGGGCTTTGACCTGGGCGAAATCCTGAGGATTGATGAACAGGCGCACGTTATCCACGCCCAGCGGCAGGAGCTTGATGGCATCGCGCATGACGTGTTCGATCTGGCTCGAATCAATGGCCAGTTCGCGCTGGATCACCTGACGCGTGATGTGCTGCACCAGGTCGACCAGGGACTTTTCAATCAGGGTGTCCTGTTCGGCAATGGGTTCGAACAGGTGCGTCATCAGTTGTTCCAGCCCCGCGAGCTTGGGCGCCAGTGCGGCTTCCGCTTCCTGACGGACCTTGAGCGTGGTGCTGTGGAAACCCTCCCGCTCGCCGACCGCGAAGCCTTCGTTGTAGGCCTCCTGACGGATGCTTTCGAGTTCTTCCAGGGTCAGCGGCTGGACTTCCTCCAGCGGGACTTCCTCGATTTCCGGTGGTTCGGGCTCCGGCTCCGGTTCCGGCTCGGGCTCCGGCGGGTCGAAGCTGGGCAGCGCCCAGGTATCGAAACCACTGACATCCCTGGCCCGGATCAGGTCAGTGGGTGAATCGTCATGCTTGGCCATGGTGTTAGATCATTTCCTCGCCGCCTTTGCCACCGAGCACGATTTCTCCGGCTTCGGCCATACGACGGGCGATGGTGAGGATTTCCTTCTGCGCGGTCTCGACGTCGCTGACGCGCACCGGGCCCTTGGCTTCGAGGTCGTCGCGCAGCAGTTCGGCCGCACGCTTGGACATGTTCTTGAAGATCTTCTCCTTGACGTTCTCGTCCGAACCCTTGAGGGCCAGCACCAACACGTCGGAAGACACTTCGCGCAGCAGCGCCTGGATACCGCGGTCGTCGACATCGGCCAGGTTGTTGAACACGAACATGAGGTCTTCGATCTGACCGGACAGGTCTTCGTCGACTTCGCGGATCGAGTCCATGAGCTGGCCTTCGATGGAGCTGTCGAGGAAGTTCATGATGTCCGCCGCGCGCTTGATACCGCCCAGGGTGGTGCGCGAGGCATTCGAGTTGCCGGAGAACTGCTTCTCCAGAATCTGGTTGAGTTCCTTCAGGGCCGCCGGCTGCACGGTGTTCAGCGAGGAAACCCGCAGAATGATGTCCAGGCGCACCTTATGGTCGAAGTTGCCCAGTACTTCACCGGCCTGGTCCGGATCCAGATAAGCCACCACGATCGCCTGGATCTGCGGGTGCTCGTAGCGGATCACATCGGCGACGGCGCGCGGCTCCATCCATTTCAGGCTGTCCAGGCCGCTGGTGTTACCACCGAGCAGGATGCGGTCGATGAGGCCGTTGGCCTTGTCCTCGCCCAGGGCCTGGGTGAGCATCTTGCGCACGTAGTCGTCAGAACCGACGCCCAGGCTGGTTTGATCGCCGACGATGTCGACGAACTCGCTCATCACCTGCTCGACTTGCTCACGGTGAACGTTGCCCATTTGGGCCATGGCCACGCCGACACGCTGGACCTCTTTGGGCCCCATGTGGCGCAGCACCTGGGCGGCGTCTGTAGAGCCAAGGGACAGCAGCAGAATCGCGGCTTTGTCGACCTTGGACAGCTTGGCGGCAACGGCTCGGTTATCACTCATCTGCGTTAATCCACTCTTTCACGACCTGGGCCACACGACCCGGGTCTTCTGCCACCAGACTCTTGATTGCGTTCAGTTGGGCATCGTAGCCCTCGCTCGGGCTCGGCAACAGGATGCTGGTCGGGCCGCCGAGGCTGACGCGATCGTTGGCCAGCTCGCCATCCAGACCGCCCATGCCACCCAGCTCGACGTCGCTGCCGATGCCGGCCAGCTGCTTGCCTTTGCCGCCACCGGTGATGTTGTTGAGCACCGGACGCAGCACACCGAACACCAGCACCAGAATGAACAGGACACCCAGCACTTGCTTGACGATGTCCCAGAACCACGGCTGGGAATAGAACGGAATGTCGGCAATCACTTCGCCGCGATCAGCGGAAAACGGCATGTTGATCACGCTGACGCTGTCGCCACGGCTGGCATCGAAACCGACCGCGTCTTGCACCAGGCGCGTAAAGCGCGCCAATTCATCGGCGCTCCATGGCGCACGGGTGGTTTCGCCGTTGGCCGGGTTGACCTTGACCTGATCGTCCACCACCACCGACACCGACAGGCGGTTCAAGCGCCCCTGCTGCTGCTTGGTGTGGCTGATGGAACGGTCGAGTTCGAAGTTCTTGGTCGATTGTTGACGCTTGTCCGCCGGGTACGGTGCCAGCATCGGCTGACCGGTGGCCGGGTCCATGATTTGCTGGCCGTTGGCATCGACCAGTGGCTGGCCTGGCTGCACCATGCCCGCCGCTGCGGGGGTGCCGCCCGTGGTTTGCGGTGCCGAAGCCGGCGACGGTGGCTGGTTGCTCAGGGCACCCGGCACGCCTTGCGGGCCATTGCTGGCGGTCCGTTGTTCGTTGACCGATTGTTCGCTGCGCAGTGCTGGCTGGTCGGGGTTGAACTGTTCGGAGGTCGACTCGACGGCGCTGAAATCCACATCGGCCGAGACTTCAGCCTTGTAGCGGTCGTTGCCCAGCACCGGTTCCAGGATGTTGTGTACACGCTGGGTGAGCATGCTTTCCATGCGGCGGCTGTAATCGAATTGCTTGCCAGCCATGGTCAGTTCTGAGTTTTCCGCCTGGTCGGAGAGCAGGTTGCCCTTCTGGTCGACCACGGTGATCTGCGACTTGCTCAGTTCAGGAACGCTGGTCGCCACCAGGTTGATGATCGCCACGACCTGGCCCGGCTCCAGGGAGCGACCGGAATACAGCTCGACCAGAACCGAAGCACTTGGCTTGCGCTCGTCGCGCACGAACACCGAACTCTTCGGAATCGCCAGGTGCACGCGGGCACCCTTGACGTTATTCAGGCTGGAGATGGTACGCGCCAGTTCACCTTCCAGGCCACGACGATAACGGGTCGCTTCCATGAATTGGCTGGTGCCCAGGCCCTGCTCCTTGTCGAGGATCTCGAAACCGATGTTGCCGTCGCTGGGAGTGACACCAGCGGCCGCCAGTTTCAGGCGTGCACGGGACAGGTCTTCGGCCTTGACCAGCAAGGCTCCGGAATTGGGTTCGACGTTGTAGGGAATATCGGCGGCGGCCAGGGTGTCCATGACCTGCTTGGTGTCCATGCCGGCAAGGCTGCCGTACAGCGGTCGGTAGTCCGGTTGCTGGGACCACAACACCACGGCAAAACCAATCGCCACACTCGCGGCCAGGCCGACCAACAGGCCTACCTGACGCAGCATGGTCATTTCGGAAAGGTTTTCCAGGAAAGACAAACCGAACAACGGCGGCTTGCCCTCTGCCGGCGTGGTCTTGGCCGGAACGTTATCGGCGACTGCTTCTGCCATGACTCAATCTCGTCCTTAAACCGGCATCTGCATGATGTCTTGGTAGGCCTGAACCAGCTTGTTACGCACTTGGGTCAACGCCTGGAAAGACACGCTGGCCTTCTGCGAGGAAATCATCACGTCCGTCAGGTCGACGCCGCTCTTGCCGATTTCGAAGGCACTGGCCAACTGGCTGGAGGCCTGCTGGGTATCGTTCACTTTATTGACGGCCTGACCGAGCATGTCGGAGAAGCTGCTGCCGTTCAGTTCAGGGACGGCGGCAGTCGATTTCGGCGCAGACATGGCGTCCATTTGCATGGCGCGCATGTCCAGCATCAACCGATTGAATTCAATACCTTGGCTCATGGTTTCTCTCTTCGACGAGCTACGTCATTGTCGACCCGCAATTTTTTGACACTCACTCGGCGGGTACTGAGGTGTTAGCAACAAGGGTGCCAGCTCGGTGGATACATCCTACAAAAGCATCCCTGACTCCATTCCGATCCCTGTAGGAGCGTGCCCTGCTCGCGATGGTCGTCAACGATAACGTGGGCGGCCTGACACCCCGTGGCGTTCTCGGGTTCATCGCGAGCAGAGCTCGCGCCTACAAAGGTGATCGTGGTCAGGTGGCGAACAGGCAGGCTTCCACGTCCATGCCGGCATCGCGCATCTGGGCCAGCTTGTAGCGCAGGGTGCGCGGGCTGATGCCCAGGCGTTCGGCAGCCTCCTTGCGGCGGCCACGTTCGGTGCGCAAGGTGTCGATAATCATCTGGAACTCGCGGCGACGCAGGTCATCGCCCAGCGCCCCGGCGGATTCAGCTTCCACCTCCACAGTTCGCTCCGTTGCAGTTGCCGGCAACTGCGCGAAGACAGCCGGCCCGGACAGGCAAAAATCCTGAGGCTGAATCAGGCCACCCTGCTGCAGGATCAGCGCGCGCTGAATCGCGTTATCCAGTTCGCGCACATTCCCCGGCCACGGATAACCGACCAGACAGGCTTGCGCTTGCGGCGATAGCCGCGCAGCGGCGTGCTTCATTTTATTGACGTGTTTGGCCAGCAGGCGCTCGGCCAGCGGCAGGATATCGGCGGTACGCTCGCGCAGCGGCCGCCACGCCAGAGGAAACACCGACAGGCGATAGTAAAGGTCTTCACGGAAACGCCCTGCCGCCACTTCGCCGGCAAGGTCGCGGTTGGTGGTGGCGACCACGCGAATGTCCAGGGTGATCGGCTTGCGCGCCCCTACCCGCTCGACCTCGCGCTCCTGCAAGACACGTAGCAACTTGGCTTGCAGGCCCAGGGGCATTTCGGAAATTTCGTCGAGCAGGATAGTCCCGCCGTCGGCCTGTTCGAACTTGCCGGCTTGCGCTGCGATAGCGCCGGTGAACGAGCCTTTTTCATGGCCGAACAGGGTGGCTTCGAGCATGTTGTCCGGGATCGCCGCACAGTTGATCGCAATGAACGGCTGGCTGGCGCGATGGGAATGCTGGTGAATGTAGCGCGCCAGCACTTCCTTGCCAGTCCCGGACTCGCCGGAAATCAGCACCGTGGAATCACTGCGCGCCACCCGCGCGGCCAGCTCCAGCAATTGCGCACTGGCAGGCTCGATAGCCACCGGCCCTTCGCTGTCGGCGGCGCCGAGGCTACCCAGTGCATGCCGAGAGACCAGATCGATCAAAGCCTTGGGTTCGAACGGCTTGACCAGATAATCCGCCGCGCCCTGACGCATTGCATCCACGGCCCGCTCCACCGCACCGTGAGCCGTCATCAGCAACACCGGCAGTTGTGGCTGGCGCGCTCGCAGCAAGCCAAGCAGTTGATGACCGTCCATGCCCGGCATGTTGACGTCGCTCACGACCAAGCTGAACGCCTCGACCTCGACCGCGACCAGAGCCTCCTCCGCCGAACCGACTGCCTTGTAATCGTGGCCGGCCAGCAGCAGCGTGTCGGCCAATGCTTCGCGTAAAGCGCGGTCATCCTCGACCAGTAAAACCTTGATGCCCATGACGTTCACTCCGCTCCCTGAGCGCTGCGTGATTCATCGAAAAAAAGCGGCAGGATGACCTGCGCGCAAGTCCCGCGACCGAGCCGCGAGCGCAATTGCAGTTCGCCCTGATGAGCGCGGGCAACCGCCTGGACCACCGTCAGGCCGAGCCCGGTTCCGGTAGCCTTGGTGGTGAAAAAGGGCTCGCCGAGACGCGCCAGGACGGCGCTGTGGATACCGCTGCCGCTGTCGCTGACACACACGCGCAGCTGGTTGTCGCGGGTATACAGATGCACCTTCAGGCGCACGTCACCGGCACTGGCCTGAACGGCGTTTTCGATGAGATTGAGCAAGGCACCGACCAGGGTGTCGCGATTGCACAACAACTCTCCGGCATGGCTGTCGCACTGCCAGCGGATGGACAAGTCCTGCACATGGGGCAAGGCCGCCGCCTGCAATGACTGCAACAGCTGCCCGGGGGTGACGCGGTCGGTCAACGGCAGTTCTCCGCGGGCGAACACCAGCATGTCGCGCACCTGATGCTCCAGCTCGTGCAGACGTTCTTTGAGGCGCCCGGCGAAACGCTGCTGGGTCTCGACCGGCAATGCCTGCTCAGTCAAATGACTGGCGTAGAGCAAGGCAGCGGACAACGGCGTGCGAATCTGATGGGCCAGCGAGGCCACCATCCGCCCAAGGGACGACAGGCGTTCATGGCGAGCCAGTTGATCCTGCAAGTGACGGGTTTCAGTCAGGTCATTCAACAGCACGAGCTGGCCCGGTTCGGCATCCAGCGAGCGGGTGGCAATTGAGAGGCGACGACCGTCCTTGAGGGAAATTTCGTGGCCATCGTCATCCCGGGGTGCAAAGCAACGGGCAATGACATGACGCCACAACTCACCTTCGAGCGGCAGCCCCAGCAGCTCGCAGGCCGCCGGATTGGCTTCGCGCACGATGCCCTGGGCGTCGATGACGATGACGCCGCCGGGCAACAGGTCGAGCAGATTTTGCAGGCGGTTGGCCAGGCGTTCTTTTTCCGCCAGCTCCTGCATGCGTTGCGCGCTGACCACCGCCAACTCGCCCTTGAGCTCGGTGACCCGGGCTTCGAGCATGCTGTAGGAACTGGTCAGCTGGGTGGACATCTGATTGAACAGGGCGAACGCCTGCTCAAGGCCAAGCCGGCTCGCCTGCTCTACGGACGACGGGTGCCCCAGGGCGTCAGGAGCAGGAGAGATCTGGGCGGCTTGGGGCATCGTACTTTCTCGCTTGGCTGACCGTCAGTGAAACGGAACGTTGCGAGGGGCGTAGCAATACCCGTGCCTAAAAAAAACCGCTTATAAATGAGTGATTTGAAAAACAGGCGTCAATCATCCGCCTGTTCATCTCCGTCACGACGGCTCATGCCGTACTTGCGCATCTTCTCCACCAGCGTGGTACGGCGTATGCGCAGGCGTTCCGCCGCGCGCGCCACGATACCATTGGCATCGTCCAGCGCCTGCTGGATCAGGCCCTGCTCCAGACCACCGAGGTAGTCCTTCAGGTCCAGCCCTTCGGGCGGCAACAGGGCGTTCGCGGTGTAGTCCTGGGTATGGCCATTGATGGCAACCCGCTCTTCGAGATCGTTGCGCAGGCTGTCGACCATCTGCTCGTCTTCATCATCGACGTAGCGGAATTTCTTCGGCAACTCGGCGACACCAATCACCCCGTACGGATGCATGATCGCCATGCGCTCCACCAGGTTGGCCAACTCACGGACGTTGCCCGGCCAGCCGTGACGGCAAAGGGACATGATCGCCGCCGAGTTGAAACGGATCGAACCGCGCTTCTCGTGCTCCATGCGCGAGATCAACTCGTTCATCAGCAGCGGAATGTCCTCGACGCGCTCGCGCAGCGGGGCCATTTCGATCGGGAATACGTTGAGGCGGTAGTAGAGGTCTTCGCGGAAGGTGCCGATCTCGATCATGCTTTCGAGATTCTTGTGGGTCGCGGCGATGATGCGTACGTCGACACTCTGGGTCTTGTTGCTGCCCACGCGCTCGAAGGTGCGCTCCTGCAGCACGCGCAGCAACTTCACCTGCATGGGCAGCGGCATATCGCCGATTTCATCGAGGAACAGGGTGCCGCCGTTGGCCAGTTCGAAACGGCCGGCACGGCTGGTGATCGCACCGGTGAAGGCGCCCTTCTCGTGACCGAACAGTTCACTTTCCAGCAACTCGGCCGGAATCGCCCCGCAGTTCACCGGAACGAACGGCGCTTCGCGGCGCTTGGAGTGATAGTGCAGGTTACGAGCAACCACTTCCTTGCCGGTCCCGGACTCACCAAGAATCAGGACGCTCGCATCGGTATCGGCAACCTGCTGCATCATCTGGCGCACGTGCTGAATCGCACGGCTGGTACCGACGAGGCTGCGGAAAAGATTGGGTTCGCGATGACGACCGCGCTCGCGGGCCTGGTCGTACATCTCGCGATAGACCTGGGCACGGTGCAGGGAATCGAGCAATTTGCTGTAGCTGGGTGGCATTTCGAGGGTCGAAAGCACGCGACGACGCTGGTCTTCCGGCAGGTCGATGGAAGAATTATCGCCCATCAGCAAAACCGGAAGGAACTCATCCCATGTCGAGAGTGTCTTTAACAAGCCCAACAGTGCGCCAGGAGCATTGACCGTCCCGATCAGGACACAGATTACTTCACGACTGGATGACAAAGAGCCGACAGCCTGCTGCCAATCATGGCTACCGCAGGGCAAATTTTCTTCGCCGAGAAAATTTAAAATCACCGCCAGGTCGCGGCGGCGGACGCTATCGTCATCTACCAGCAGAATTTTGGTTTCACGCCACATGCAATAGCAACTTCCCTAGTCAACTCAATGCCCAAAATGCTGGGGCAAGCTAAACGCTTGCAGGCGAACTATGCCTGAAGACGACTGAAATCTGGAACAGCCACTAGTTAAGTCAAAAAACCGTGCACAGTCAAATTTATGGCGCACTACCTTTGGATTAACTGGCGTCAATTAACCAAACAGATGGTAAACCTTTGACGCCTTTTGTGCTTGGTTGATCTGCGATATCTCATCGACTATCGCCTGACGCTCGCCCATGGTCGCCGTCAGCAGGTCCTTGTACACCGCCAACAATTCCTCAAGATTGCTGCGCACCGCTTCTTCATCGATGGGTGCCTCACTGAGCACCTCGTCGACGCATTCGCGACAGGTTGTATCCAGCTCGCCGATTGCATCCCAGTTACGCGCCGCCAGGGCATCGACCAGGGCTTCGCGGGTTTCTTCAATGCGCCGCAGTGCTTGACTCATGACGACATCCTCAGGCTCGAAGCCTATTGATTGGCAATGGCATCCCAGCCGCTTTTGAGGGTTTCCAGCAGGCCGGCTACTTCGTCGATGATTGCGACATCGTTATTCGTGTTGGCCTCCATCAGACGGTTCGTCATGTAGGCATACAAGCTGTCGAGTTGCTCGATGGAGGCCGGATTATCGGTCTTTTCCGGGTTCAAGCCGTCACGCAGGCCGATGATGATGTCCGCGGCCTTGCCCAGCATCAAACCCTTGAGGGCGATATCACCGCGCTCCAGAGCGCCCTTGGCCTGGGCCATGCGATCCAGGCCACCCTCCATCAGCATCTGCACCAGGCGATGCGGATTGGCTTCAGAAATCTGAGCATGGGAATTGACCTTCTGGTATTGGCGAAGGGCTCTCATGGGGTTCATTTTTCTACCTCGTGACAGACAAAAAACTAAAAAGGGCGGCTCTGATATTTATGTCGACTGGGCGACACATAACTTTAACGTGGCCCCGTGATCAATGAAAAAACCCAGGCGCTGTCATTACAGCATGCCTGGGTTTCTTTATGCCTGATCCAAATCACTTGTCTTTCGGATTATTCAGGGCATTGAGCGTGGTCATGATGCTGTCGCTTTGTGCGCGAAGCTTGGCCACCAGAGAGTCCATGGCGGTGTATTTGGACGTAAGGCTGGTAGTCAACAGCGTCATGCGCTCATCCAGTGAAGCTTGCTGTTTCGCAAGGTCCGTCAGGGTATCGCTCAGCGACTTTGAACGCTCCGCCAGTGTACCGGTACTCGACTTTGCATAATCGTCAGTGGCTTTGGTAAGACGCTTGAGCAAACCGTTATCGCCAGTGAAGATGCTGTTGATATCCGCCGAATTGGTAGCGACCGCCTTATCCCACTTCTTGTCGTCCATGGTCAGCAGCCCCGAGGTCGAATCGGTGGAGATACCGAACTGCGCCAAGGATTTCAGTGTGCCACCACCTGCCATCGCATTGAGCTCGTTTCGAATCGAACTCACCAGCGTGCGCATCGATGCATCACCCGTCAAAGCGCCAGCAATTGGATTGCCATCTTGTCCGATGGTGACCTTGGTCTCCGCACTGATCGCTTTTACCAGGGCGTTATAGGTATCGATAAAGCCTTTCACACCGGACTTCATCACAGTGTTGTTGGTGCTGACGGCAATGGTGACCGGGTTGTAGTTGCCCGTTGTCGAATCCTTGGACGAGACCGACTGCAACTTGATGGTCACGCCGCTGACGGCCTCCTCGATGGTGTTCGATTTGGACTCCAGCGAAATCGAACCATCGATGGTGTACTTGGCGTTTTTCGGCGTCTCAACAACCGTAAAGCCAGTATCGATGCCGGAGTTGCCGGACAGCGTCAAATCCGAACCTACCCCCATGGTCGTCGAGGTCAACACCAGACGCGACCCTGTTGAGTCGGTAAGAATGTTGGCACTCAGGCCCGAAGTGGAAAACTGCGAGTTGATCGAGTCGCGAACCTGCTGCAGTGTCGCACCGGCCGGAACACTCAGATCATAGTTCTTGCCCGACTGGGAAATCGTCAGGGTCTTCGGCGTGGTACCGCTGTTGACCACAGAGCTGGCGCCGCCAGCAAAGGTCTTGGTCGACAGTTTCGAAGCACTGGCCAGCTGAGTGACCACCAGCTTGAAGCTACCGGTAGCTGCGCCGTTGCCCGCCGTCATGGTGGCAACTTTCTCGTCCGACGATGAGCCAGTGAGCCCCGTGAAGGTGGTATTGGTGTTCATGGTGGTCAAGGCGCTACGAAAAGCATCCAGCGCAGCCTGGATCTTGCCGATCGACGACAACGTGGTGGTCGCTTTCAACGATTGAGTGTTGATCTGCGTTTGCTTCGGCACCCGCTCGGCGTCAACCAAAGATTTAACAATCGCCTGAGTATCGATATTCGAACCGATACCACTAACCGTTGAACCCGCCATTGTCTTTCTCCTTATCCAGTGGCTGCCGCTTTCTTGGCGATGTGCGCCTCAAACGCATGCACAACAAAATTCATGCCAGCTCAGACCTTGTCATCAAACAGCAGGCTGCTGGCTTGGCTTAGGCTTTGCGCCAATTTCAGTGCAGTTTCCGAAGGGATCTGGCGAATCACGTCACCACTCTCGGTGGCGATGACCTTGACCACAACCCGACCGGTGGAATCATCAATGGAAAAGTCCAGCTTGCGCTGGCTCGCTTGAACGAACTCGCGAATATCGGTTACAGCCTGTTCCAACTCATCGCGCTTGGGCTCGGTTACCGGCTTAACCAGTGCTTCAACTTTTTGTTGTCTCACCGGCTCAACCGGCGCAGGTGGAGTCTGCGGCAAAACCGCTGGGTAAGACTGGTTCAGCTTGATGCTCATATCCATGTCCAATCTCCTCATCACGGAAAAGACAAAAGGGCACGTAAACGCGCCCCTCCGTCATTTACCAAACGCTGGAATTACTGAAGCAGCTTCAGTACAGCGGATGGCAGCTGGTTAGCTTGCGACAGGATTGCAGTCGAAGCCGATTGCAGAGTTTGTTGCTTGGTCAGTTCTGCAGTTTCAGCGGCGAAATCCACGTCCTGGATGGTGCTGCGAGCAGCAGTGGAGTTCTTCTGAATGTTCTGCAGGTTGTCGGCAGTAGTGGTCAGACGGTTTTGGGTAGCACCCAGACCCGAACGCACGCCGTCGATGGTGCCGATAGCCTTGTCGATGATGGCCAAGGCGTTTTGAGCGTTGTCGATGTTGGTTACGTCAGTCTGGGAAATGGTCTTCTTGGTGGAAGAAACAGTCGCAGCACCGAATACGTTCGTCACACCGGCACCAGCATCGCTGAGGGAGTAGCCTTTGGCAGAATCCAGCGAAACGGCACCAGTAACTACGATGGCCGGAGCACCCAAGGCAGTAGCACCAGCAAACGCACCGGAACCGTTCTTGGCGCTAACAGTGATGTTGGCTTGAGCGTTGGCGTCAGCAGCGGAGAAGGACAGGTTCTCACCGGAATCGGATTTAACCGACAGTGCCGAGTTGGCCGAATCGTAGTTAACACTGATACCCAGTTTGGCAGCGTTGGACTTCAGTTGGTCAGCCAGGCTTGCCAAGTCAGTCACACCAACAAAGTCAACGGTACCGCTGGAGCCTACAGCGAGCTTGAAGTTCGCCGGGGTAGCGCCAGTAACGCCCAGTTTGACTTCAGTGCTTGCGGTAGCAGTCAGACCGCCAATGGAGCCGTTCAACTGACCGGCGATCGCTTTTGCCGAAGCACCGGCACCGTAGTTGACAGTAGCGGTCTGGCCGTTACCAGTAACAGTAATTGCACCAGCTGCCAGGCCAGCTGCGCTTGGAGCAATGGAAGCGCTCTTGATTTGCTGCGAACCGATCTGGTTAGCGGCAACGTTTTCCAGGCTCACGTTGATGGTTTCGTTGGCGTTGGCGCCTACTTGGATAGCCTTGGTACCGAACGAACCGTCCAGCAGCTTCTGGCCACCGAAAGTAGTGGTTTGCGAGATACGGGTCAGTTCCGAAGTCAGAGCCTGGTATTCGTCGTTGTTCGACTTACGGTCGTCAGCGCTCAGGGAGCCGGTAGCCGAAGACAGAGCCAGGGTACGCATTTTTTGCAGGATGTCGGTCGAAGCCTGCATTGCGCCTTCAGCGGTTTGCGCGATGGAGATACCGTCGTTCACGTTCTTGACCGCTTGGCCCAGGCCGTTGATCTGGCTGGTCAGACGGTTAGCGATTTGCAGGCCGGCAGCGTCGTCTTTAGCGCTGTTGATACGCAGGCCGGAAGACAGGCGCTGCATCGAAGTTTGCAGGGAGTTGCCAGCCTTGTTCAGGTTGCCCTGAGTAGTGATGGAGGCGATGTTAGTGTTAACGGATAAAGCCATGACGAAATCCTCGTTGGATGGATACTGCGGCTTCCGGCCTTGGCAACCGCCTGGTGTGGCCTAGAGAACCTACGTAATAGTTATCGTCGTGGTACCGGTTTGCTTGAGGGCTTTTTTTGAAATTTTTAATGGCAGGGTGCCAGCCCTTTGTTTTCAAGGCCTTAGAGCCAGAAAATC
>DATMUG010000186.1:0-6878 GCA_035563915.1 Pseudomonas sp.
AGCAGCAGCTGTAAAAGACCCCGCGACCAAAGGCAAACTCAAGATGATCATTCTGATCGTGGTGGCTCTGCTGCTGGCGATCGGTGTGTCCGTGGGCGCGACCTGGTACTTCATGCACAGCGCTCAGAGCAAGCCTGCCGCAGCGGCCGAGGCTGCGCCGGTCGGCAAGCAACCGGCGATCTTCGAGCCGATGGCACCGGCGTTTGTCGCCAACTACAACCAGAACGGCCGTCAGCGCTACATGCAGGTGAGCATCACCATGCTGGCGCGTAACCAGGCTGATCTGGAGGCGCTCAAAGTGCACATGCCGGTGATCCGCAACAACCTGGTGATGCTCTTCTCCGGTCAGGATTTCGCCACGCTGGCGACCCCGGTCGGGCAGGAGATGTTGCGCCAGAAGGCTACCGCCAGCGTCCAGGAAGTGGCGCAGAAAGAGCTGGGCAAAGTGGTGATCGAACAGTTGCTTTTCACTAATTTCGTACTGCAGTAGGAACACGACATGGCCGTGCAGGATCTGCTGTCCCAGGATGAAATCGACGCGCTGTTGCATGGCGTCGACGATGGTCTGGTACAGACCGATAACGCTGCCGAACCCGGCAGTGTCAAAAGCTACGACCTGACCAGCCAGGATCGCATCGTCCGTGGACGCATGCCGACCCTGGAAATGATCAACGAGCGTTTTGCCCGTTACACCCGCATCAGCATGTTCAACATGCTGCGCCGCTCGGCGGACGTTGCCGTCGGTGGCGTCCAGGTGATGAAGTTCGGCGAATACGTGCACTCGCTGTACGTGCCGACCAGCCTCAACCTGGTCAAGATCAAACCGCTGCGCGGCACCGCGCTGTTCATCCTTGACGCCAAACTGGTGTTCAAACTGGTGGACAACTTCTTCGGCGGCGACGGCCGTCACGCGAAGATCGAAGGGCGTGAATTCACCCCGACCGAACTGCGTGTGGTACGCATGGTGCTGGAGCAGGCCTTCATCGACCTGAAGGAAGCCTGGCAGGCGATCATGGAAGTGAACTTCGAGTACATCAACTCGGAAGTGAACCCGGCCATGGCCAACATCGTCGGCCCCAGTGAAGCCATTGTGGTATCGACCTTCCACATCGAACTCGACGGCGGTGGCGGCGACCTGCACGTGACCATGCCGTATTCGATGATCGAGCCGGTACGCGAAATGCTCGACGCCGGTTTCCAGTCCGACCTCGACGACCAGGACGAGCGCTGGGTCAATGCCTTGCGCCAGGACGTGCTGGATGTCGACGTGCCGATCGGCGCCACGGTTGCCCGCCGCCAGTTGAAACTGCGGGACATCCTGCACATGCAGCCCGGCGACATCATCCCGGTGGAAATGCCCGAAGACATGATCATGCGCGCCAACGGCGTGCCGGCCTTCAAGGTCAAGATGGGTTCGCACAAGGGCAACCTCGCGTTGCAAGTGATCGAGCCGATCGAGCGCCGTTGACCGGCGCATTACACATTCGTTTTTAACTGACGGCTTCCCCTTCAACGGTGGCCTGCCGAGGACAAATTGATGACTGACGATATGAACAACGACCAGGCGCTGGCTGACGAGTGGGCTGCGGCCCTGGAAGAATCCGGTGATGGCGGTCAGGCCGACATCGACGCGCTGCTGGCGGCCGATGCCGGTATCTCAAGCTCCAACCGCATCCCCATGGAAGAGTTCGGCAGCGCGCCGAAGAACAATCAGCCAGTGAGCATGGACGGTCCGAATCTGGACGTGATCCTCGATATCCCGGTGTCGATCTCCATGGAAGTGGGCAGCACTGACATCAACATCCGAAACCTTTTGCAACTCAACCAGGGTTCGGTGATCGAGCTCGATCGCCTGGCCGGTGAGCCGCTGGACGTGCTGGTCAACGGCACCCTCATCGCCCATGGCGAAGTGGTGGTGGTCAACGAAAAGTTCGGTATCCGCCTGACTGACGTGATCAGCCCAAGCGAACGCATCAAGAAGTTGCGTTGAGTGAAAAAGCTTTCGGGTGTCTTGTTGGCGCTGCTGGTGCCGTTCTGCGCACTGGCTGCCGAGCCTGCTGCAACGACTGCCGTGGCCGCTGCCGCACCGGTCGCCAGCAGTGGCGTGGCCGGGCAATTGACCCAGCTGGTGCTGGGGCTGTTGCTGGTGGTGGGGCTGATCTTCTTCCTCGCCTGGCTGTTGCGCCGGGTCCAGCAGGCGGGACCTGCGGGCAAGGGGCAGGTGATCGAGCTGATCGGCTCCCGTGCGCTCGGCCCGCGCGATCGCCTGGTGCTGGTACAGGTGGGCAATGAGCAGATCCTGCTCGGCCTGAGCCCCGGCACCATCACCGCGCTGCATGTGCTCAAGGAGCCGGTGCAGGTGCCCAATTCCACCGAGAAAGCGACCCCCGAGTTTGCCCAGCGCCTGATGGAGTTGTTGGGCAAGGATCAGAAGGATAAGAAGTGATGGGTGCGTTACGCATCGTCTTGACGCTCGCTCTGATGCTGGCCGCGCCGCTGGCGTTCGCCGCCGATCCGTTGTCGATCCCGGCCATCACCCTGGGCACCAACGCTCAGGGCGCTCAGGAATATTCAGTCAGCCTGCAAATCCTGCTGATCATGACCGCGCTGAGTTTTATCCCGGCGTTCGTCATGCTGATGACCAGCTTTACCCGGATCATCATCGTCTTCTCGATCCTGCGTCAGGCCCTGGGCCTGCAGCAGACCCCGTCGAACCAGATCCTCACGGGCATGGCGCTGTTTCTGACCCTGTTCATCATGGCGCCGGTGTTCGACCGGGTGAACCAGGATGCCCTGCAGCCGTATCTGGCGGAAAAGATGAGCGCTCAGGATGCGGTGGCCAAGGCCCAGGTGCCGATCAAGGACTTCATGCTCGCCCAGACCCGCACCAGCGATCTGGAACTGTTCATGCGCCTGTCCAAGCGCACAGACATCGCGACCCCGGATCAGGCGCCGCTGACCATTCTGGTGCCGGCGTTCGTGACCTCCGAGCTTAAAACCGCGTTCCAGATCGGCTTCATGATCTTCATTCCGTTCCTGATCATCGACCTGGTAGTGGCCAGTATCCTGATGGCCATGGGCATGATGATGCTGTCGCCGCTGATCATTTCGCTGCCGTTCAAAATCATGTTGTTCGTGCTGGTGGACGGTTGGGCGCTGATCATCGGCACCCTGGCCAGCAGTTTCGGGGGAGTCTCGCCATGACGCCGGAAGTCGCCGTCGACATCTTTCGCGATGCTTTGTGGCTGACCACCCTGATGGTCGCGGTGCTGGTGATCCCGAGCCTGCTGGTGGGCCTGGTGGTGGCGATGTTCCAGGCCGCCACCCAGATCAACGAACAGACCCTGAGCTTCCTGCCGCGCCTGCTGGTAATGCTGGTGACCCTGATCGTGGCCGGTCCGTGGCTGGTGCAGACCTTCATGGAATACATCCTGCAGCTCTACGGCAGCATTCCGCAGGTCATCGGCTAAGCCATGCCGTCCCTGCTGCAACTGACGGATACCCAGATCAGTACCTGGGTCGCGGCCTTCATGTTGCCGCTGTTTCGCATCGGCGCCTTGCTGATGGTCATGCCTGTGTTCGGCACCTCGCTGGTGCCCAAGCGCATTCGTCTTTACTTCGCCCTGGCCATCACCGTGGTCCTGGCACCCAGCCTGCCGCCCATGCCGCCGGTCAATGCGCTGGCGCTCAGTGGGTGGATGCTCATTGGCGAGCAGATTCTGATCGGTGCGATCCTCGGTTTTTCCCTGCAACTGTTCTTCCAGGCATTCGTGGTGGCGGGGCAGATTCTCGCGATCCAGATGGGCATGGGCTTTGCCTCGATGGTCGACCCGACCAACGGGGTGTCGGTGGCGGTGATCGGGCAGTTCTTCACCATGCTTGTCACCTTGATGTTCCTGGCGATGAATGGCCATCTGGTGGTGTTCGAGGTGCTCACCGAGAGCTTCACCACGTTGCCGGTGGGCAGCGGCCTGATGACCCACCACTACTGGGAGCTGGCCGGCAAGCTGGGCTGGGTGCTGGGCGCCGCGCTGGTATTGGTGCTGCCGGCGATTACCGCGCTGCTGGTGGTCAACATCGCGTTTGGCGTGATGACCCGGGCGGCACCGCAATTGAACATTTTCTCCATCGGCTTCCCGCTGACCCTGGTGCTCGGGATGTTCATCATGTGGGTCGGTCTGGCGGACATTCTCAATCAGTATCAACCGCTGGCCACCGAGGCCCTGCAGTTTTTACGCGAACTGGCGAGGGCGAGCTGAGCCATGTCCGAGAGTGACAACGAAGACAAAACGGAAGACCCCACGGAGAAAAAGAAAAAGGACGCCCGTGAGAAGGGTGAGATTGCCCGCTCAAAGGAGCTCAACACCCTGGCGATCATGCTCGCCGGTGCCAGTGCGTTGCTGATATTCGGCGGTGCCCTGGCGCAGGAAATGATGGAGCTGATGCGCCTGAATTTTTCCCTGTCCCGGGACGTGGTGCTGGACCAGCGCTCGATGGGCATTTTTTTGCTGCACTCCGGGAAAATCGCTTTGCTGGCGATTCAGCCGGTGATGATCCCCTTGTTGCTGGCCGCGCTGATCGGCCCGATTTCCCTGGGAGGCTGGCTGTTCTCCGCCGGCACCATGGCGCCCAAGTTCAGCCGCATGAACCCCGGTGCCGGCCTCAAGCGCATGTTCTCGACCAAGTCTGTGACCGAACTGCTCAAGGCCCTGGCAAAATTTTTCATTGTCCTGTTCGTGGCCCTGGTGGTGCTGTCGTCGGACATCGACGACCTGCTGCGCATCGCTCACGAACCACTGGACCGGGCGATCACCCACAGTCTGCAAGTGGTGGGCTGGAGTACCTTGTGGATGGCCTGCGGCCTGATCATCATCGCCGCCGTCGACGTGCCGATTCAGCTGTGGGAAAGCATCAAGAAGCTGAAGATGACCAAGCAGGAAATCAAAGACGAGCACAAGGACCAGGAAGGGCGGCCAGAGGTCAAGCAACGGATTCGCCAGTTGCAGCGCGAAATGTCCCAGCGGCGGATGATGGCCGCCGTTCCTGAGGCCGACGTGGTCATCACCAACCCGACCCACTATGCCGTAGCGCTCAAGTACGACCCGGACAAGAGCGGGGCGCCGATGTTGATTGCCAAGGGCAGTGACTTCCTGGCGTTGAAGATCCGGGAAATTGCGGCGGCGAACGAGATTCTGCTGCTGGAATCGCCTGCGCTGGCGCGGTCGATCTATTACTCCACCGAGCTGGAGCAGGAAATTCCGGGTGGACTCTACCTGGCGGTGGCGCAGGTATTGGCGTACGTCTATCAGATTCGCCAGTACAAGGCGGGCAAAGGCAAGCGGCCTGATCCGTTGAAGGATGACCTGCCGATTCCTCCTGACTTGCGTCGCGATTCCTGATGGATGTTTCAGCATCACCAGCACCATCCCCTGTAGGAGCGAGCTTGCTCGCGATGCACTTCAGAACAACACGTTTATTCAGAAGATCCGCGGTATCGCGAATGTCCTTCGCAACCCACTCATCTAAAACCTGGCCAATGCCATCCGTCTGAATTCACCGCCAGCCTGTTACTTCTGACAGTAGCCACTCCTGCGCCTTTGGCATTGAATGATTTCATCTCCCGGTGCTAGCAGAGTCACTCTGTAACCAGCCAAATCCATCTTTCAAAAGCCGTGGGAGTTAACCCCTAGAACCCTGCTCCACTGATCGAAAAAAGGAATTCGAGATGAATAACACTTCAACGATCGCGTTGCCTGGCAATAAAGTCAAAGATGGCGATTTTTCGGATCAGAACAGCACCCCATGGGCGTTTGAAAAGTCGGTGCCACAATCGCTTTCTGCCCGAGAAATTGACAACGGAAACGGATACTTTTCTGCCTCTATTTCCGGTTTCGCAACGCAACAGGTTTCAGATATTACGAAGTCGACGCTATATACCCTCACAGTGAGCACGAAAGGTAGCGAAAGACAACCCGACGGCCAGGATCGCAACCCCAATGGCTACTTGGAAATCAAAGCAGATGAGGTGGAGATCCGCTTGTATGTGGAGGGTGTGCATGACTGGGTGACGCGCAAAGTTCGTTTCAGGAGCTCGGCGACCACGGACAATCTTCGAATCAGGCTATTTGGTAGTACGGGAAAACTGTCTTTCGATAACCTCTCGTTGACCGAACTGGAGGAGGTCATCGGTCCCGATGAGTTGATTAAAAACGGTTACTTTAACCTTGACGAGGAGCATTGGCATTTTCTCAAGCCCAATGCCAATGCTCATGCGCAGGTTGTTCTTGATGGTGACAACCCCTGCGCCCAGCTTTCCAAATTAGGCTCCATTAGCCAATCGGTGCAAGTGCAGCTGAATAAAACCTATGTTCTTAAATTCAGAGCCAAGGCCTCGGGGGGAGCTGTGGGGGATCCTGGGGGATTCGTGTCTATTAAAAGCGGCACGCAGGGCGGAGTAGATGAACTCGTTACTGTCACCAATAACTGGATCGCTCACACGGTTGAATATACGGTGCCTAACGTAGGTGGGAATGATGTCCTGATCGTCAAAGCAGCTGGGGCGGCTGTTAGTTCGAACGTAACGACTTTGTTTGATGATTTTTCACTAAAACTCAAAGTCTAGAAAGAAGGTGCCTGCTCGGGTGTGGTCGAGCTGGGTGCTGCGAAGTTATGAAGTGCTGGCACTGAGTATCTGCCGCCAGGCACTAACTGAATTGATAGGTTCGGTCGCCGCGCAAACCTATGAGTGACCCGTTACCTGTGGCGAGGGAGCTTGCTCCCGTTCGGCTGCGCAGCAGTCGTAAACCTGGTAGATGCGGTCTGTCTGAATGATTGCGGTTGCAGGTTTTGGAGGCGCTTCGCGCCCCAGCGGGAGCAAG
>DATMUG010000187.1:0-15648 GCA_035563915.1 Pseudomonas sp.
GCGTACACCCTGTAGGAGCTGCCGCAGGCTGCGATCTTTTAAGAATTAGAAGTCGCCCCAAAGCTGCTGGGCCACCGCAAGCGCCACCACCGGCGCGGTCTCGGTGCGCAACACTCGCGGACCCAGGCGGGCGGCGTGGAAACCGCCGGCCTTGGCCTGTTCCACTTCCGCATCCGACAGCCCGCCTTCCGGCCCGATCAGGAACGCCAGGGTCGCAGGCTTGGCATGACTGACCAGCGGCTCGGCCACCGGGTGCAGCACCAGCTTCAATTCAGCCTGGGTCTGCTTCAGCCAGTCGGCCAACAGCATCGGCGGATGAATCACCGGCACCCTTGAACGCCCGCATTGCTCGCACGCGCTGATCGCCACCTGGCGCCAGTGCAGCAGGCGTTTATCGGCGCGTTCATCCTTGAGCCGGACTTCGCAGCGCTCGCTGAAAATCGGGGTGATTTCAGTGACGCCCAATTCGGTGGCTTTCTGGATCGCCCAGTCCATGCGCTCGCCACGGGACAGACCCTGGCCGAGATGGATCGCAAGGGGAGATTCAACCTGGCCGGCGAACTGCTCGTTGATTTGCACCACCACGCGCTTCTTGCCGACTTCGACCAGCGTGCCGCGAAACTCATGGCCCGAACCGTCGAACAGCTGCAACGCATCGCCCTCGGCCATGCGCAGCACCCGGCCGATGTAATGGGCCTGGGCCTCGGGCAGCTCGTGCTCGCCGGTGCTCAGGGGGGCGTCGATGAAGAAGCGGGACAGTCTCATGAAATTTCTCTACTGAATTCGATCAAAGTCGCTTTTTGTGGCGAGGGAGCTTGCTCCCGCTTGACTGCGCAGCAGTCCCATCTTTTGGGGCCGCTTCGCAGCCCAGCGGGAGCAAGCTCCCTCGCCACAGGGGGATGTGGTGACACTTAACCCGGATCACGGAAACCGGGATGGAAGTCTTTCGGCACCGCCACGCTCACGCTGTCGCGAGTCGCGATGTCGATGCCTTCGCTGGCGACCTCGGCGAGGAAGTCGATCTGCTCCGGGGTGATCACATAGGGCGGCAGAAAATACACCACACTGCCCAGTGGGCGCAGCAAGGCACCCCGTTCCAGCGCATGCTGGAACACCTTCAGGCCACGGCGTTCCTGCCATGGATACGCTTCCTTGCTGGCCTTGTCCTTGACCATCTCGATGGCCAGCACCATGCCGGTCTGGCGAATCTCGGACACGTTCGAATGCTCGGCCAGGTGCGCGGTGGAAGAGGCCATGCGCGCGGCGAGGGCCTTGTTGTTCTCGATGACGTTGTCTTGCTCGAAGATATCCAGCGTCGCCAGTGCCGCCGCACAGGCCAGCGGGTTGCCGGTGTAGCTGTGGGAGTGCAGGAAAGCGCGCAAGGTCGGGTAATCGTCGTAGAAAGCGCTGTAGACCTCATCGGTGGTCAGGCACGCCGCCAGCGGCAGGTAGCCGCCGGTCAGGGCCTTGGACAGGCAGAGGAAGTCAGGGCGGATGCCGGCCTGTTCGCAGGCAAACATGGTGCCGGTACGGCCGAAGCCTACGGCGATTTCATCGTGGATCAGGTGCACGCCGTAGCGGTCGCAGGCTTCGCGCAGCAGCTTGAGATAAATCGGGTGGTACATGCGCATGCCGCCAGCGCCCTGGATCAGCGGCTCGACGATCACCGCCGCCACCGTGTCGTGGTGCTCGGCCAGGGTCTGCTCCATGGCGGCGAACATGTTGCGCGAGTGTTCTTCCCAGCTCATGCCTTCGGGGCGCAGATAGCAATCCGGGCTTGGCACCTTGAGGGTGTCCAGGAGCAGCGCCTTGTAGGTTTCGGTGAACAACGGCACATCGCCCACCGACATCGCCGCCATGGTTTCGCCGTGGTAGCTGTTGGTCAGGGTGACGAAGCGCTTCTTGTCCGGCAGGCCGCGGTTGAGCCAGTAGTGAAAGCTCATTTTCAGCGCGACTTCGATGCAGGACGAGCCGTTATCGGCGTAGAACACCCGATTGAGGCCATCCGGGGTCATCTTCACCAGGCGTTCGGACAATTCGATCACCGGCTGATGGCTGAATCCGGCGAGGATCACGTGTTCCAGCTGATCGACCTGGTCCTTGATGCGCTGATTGATCCGCGGGTTGGCGTGGCCGAATACGTTGACCCACCAGGAGCTGACGGCGTCGAGGTAGCGCTTGCCTTCGAAATCTTCCAGCCAGACGCCTTCACCGCGCTTGATCGGGATCAGCGGCAGCTGTTCGTGGTCTTTCATCTGGGTGCAGGGATGCCACAACACGGCGAGGTCGCGCTGCATCCACTGATTGTTCAGGCCCATTCTCACTCTCCTCGAGGCTGTCCGTGACACACGCGGACATACAGTCGCGCAAGCCTATGCAATGCGTGCCCTGCGAACAACCCATTGTGTCGATTGAGCTACTTTGTTTGGGACGATAGACGTTGCTGGCGAGCGTCTGAAGCCTGACGTATCCTTCGCGCTTCTTTGAGCCGTCTGGCTCGCAAAACAGATTTTTCCTACGTGTATTTCCGGAGTTCGCTGAATGTCTGTCGGTTGGCTGCGCGCCTGTGCGCTGGTGATGTTGGGGCTGTTCAGCGTGTCTGCGCTGGCCAAGGATAAAACCGCAATCGTGATCGGCGGTGGGGTCGCGGGGCTCACGGCGGCTTATGAACTGCAAAACAAGGGCTGGCAGGTCACGCTGCTGGAAGCCAAGCCGAGCCTGGGCGGCCGTTCCGGCATGGCCACCAGCGAGTGGATCGGCAACGACAAGACCCAACCGGTGCTGAACAAGTACGTATCGACCTTCAAGCTGAGCACTACGCCGGCTCCGGAGTTCGTACGGACCCCGGGTTATCTGGTCGATGGCGTGTACTACAGCGCGGCCGATCTGGCCACCAAGGATCCGGTCACCGCTGATGCGCTCAAGCGCTACGAGAAAACTCTCGATGACCTGGCGCGCTCGATCGATGATCCGCAGAACCCGGCGGCCAACAACACACTGCACGCCCTGGACCAGATCAACGTGTCCGGCTGGCTCGACAGACAGAACCTGCCGCCGACCGCGCGCCAGTTGATCAACCAGCAGATCCGTACCCGTTACGACGAGCCTTCGCGTCTTTCGCTGCTGTACTTCGCCCAGCAGAGCCGCGTGTACCGTGGCGTCTCCGACCGTGACCTGCGTGCTTCGCGTCTGGTCGGTGGCAGCCCGGTGTTGGCCCAAGCCTTCGTCAAGCAGCTGAAAACCATCAAGACCGATTCCCCGGTTTCTTCCATCACCCAGGACAAGGACGGTGTGACCGTCAAGGTCGGCAGCGTTGGCTATCAGGCGGATTACGTGGTGCTGGCCGTGCCGCTGCGCGCCCTGAACAAGATCCAGATGACCCCGGCGCTGGACGCCCAGCACCTGGCCGCGATCAAGGGCACCAACTACGGCTGGCGCGACCAGATCATGCTCAAGTTCAAGACGCCGGTGTGGGAAAGCAAGGCGCGCATGTCGGGTGAGATCTACAGCAACACGGGCCTGGGCATGTTGTGGATCGAGCCTGCCCTCAAGGGCGGTGCGAACGTGGTGATCAACCTGTCCGGCGACAATGCGCGGGTGATGCAGGCGTTCGGCGACAAGCAGATGGTCGATCAGGTGCTGATCCGTCTGCACGCGTTTTATCCACAGGCGCGCGGTTCGTTCACCGGCTATGAAATCCGCCGCTACAGCACCGACCCCTCGACCGGTGGCGCTTATCTGGCCTTCGGTCCGGGCCAGATCAGCAAGTTCTGGCGCCTGTGGGAACGTCCGATCCAGCGCGTAACCTTCGCTGGCGAACACACTGACACCCTGTACCCGGGCACCCTGGAAGGCGCATTGCGCACCGGTCAGCGTGCGGCCAGCCAGGTTGAAGACCTGGCAGCGGGCAAGTCGTTCGAGCCCGCCAAAGCGGCCCCTGTGGCGGCGGCTGCGGCAGGTGCTGGTGCGGTGGCGGCGAAGAAGGGCAACTTCTTCACCAACCTGTTCGGTGGCTCGGATGACGAGAAGAAACCGGAGCCGGTCAAGGCGCCAGAGCCGGTTGTCCCAGCTCCGGCCCCTGCGCCAGCCCCAGCGCCGACGCCTGCTCCGGTCGAAGCACCGAAGCCTGCGGCACCGGTAAAAGCCGAGCCGGCGAAGAAAGCGCCAGCCAAGGCGCCGGCGAAAAAACCGGCAGCCAAGACCGAAGCGAAAAAAGCGCCGGCCAAGGCTGCGGCGAAAAAGGCTGAACCGGCGCAGAAGCCAGCGGCCAAACCGGCTGCGACCACTGAGACCAAGGCTCAGTAACGTTCAGGCGTAAAAAAGCGCGGCCCGAGGGTCGCGCTTTTTTTTGCCTGGCTGTTGGACTTGCCTGCGACGAAGGCGAGCGGCCACGACAAAATTCCGGCCTTGCGCTAACACCTCGTCAAACTTTCGCCTTTAATCTTTCCTTAACTCAGCCCTTTCAGACTCTTCATCGTATTTCTCGATATTTCAGAGCGAAATTTTCGGCTTTAATTCGATAGGTAAATCGATAGTCTTGGCCAAGCACTTACAGGAACCCGCCAATGCAGCTACGTAACTCTACTTCCCGCTACGGCTGGGTCAGCATCTTCATGCACTGGGGCGTGGCCTTGGCCGTATTCGGTCTGTTCGGCCTGGGGCTGTGGATGGTCGATCTCGATTACTACGACACCTGGCGCAAGGCAGGTCCGGATCTGCACAAGAGCATCGGCCTGATTCTGTTGGGCGTCATGGTGCTGCGGGTGTTGTGGCGCTTCATCAGCCCACCTCCGCCCACGTTGGCCAGCTATAGCCCCATGACACGGCTGGGCGCCAAGGTCGGCCATATCTTTCTGTATCTGTGTCTGTTCGCTGTAATGATTGCCGGTTACCTGATTTCCACCGCAGAAGGTGTCGGGATACCGGTGTTTGACTGGTTTGAAGTGCCTGCGCTGGTTTCCGGACTACCGGACCAGGCCGATAACGCTGGCGTGATCCACCTCTATCTGGCGTGGGCGCTGGTGATTTTTTCCGGTCTCCATGCGTTGGCAGCACTCAAGCACCACTTTATCGACCGTGATGTGACCCTCAAGCGCATGCTGGGTCGCAAAGCCTGAAGTTCAACCTCGACTCCAAAGGAAAACAAAGTATGTTGAAAAAGACTCTGGCCGCTCTGGCAATCGGTTCGGCGCTGTTCGCCGCCGGCAACGCAATGGCCGCTGACTACGTGGTCGACAAGGAAGGCCAGCATGCCTTCGTTAACTTCAAGATCAGCCACCTGGGCTACAGCTATATCACCGGTACCTTCAAGGACATCGACGGCAAGTTCAGCTTCGACGCCACCAAGCCTGAAGACAGCAAGATCGAGTTCAACGTCAACACGGCCAGCGTGTTTACCAACAACGCCGAACGTGACAAGCACATCTCCAGCAAAGACTTCCTGAACGGCACCAAAGCGACGTTCGTGTCCACCAGCGTCAAGCCAACCGGTAAAAACGCCGCAGGCAAAGACACCGCTGACGTGGCCGGTGACCTGACCATCCTGGGCGTGACCAAGCCGATCGTGGTCAAGGCCACTTTCGTGGGTGAAGGCAAGGATCCATGGGGCGGCTACCGTGCCGGTTTCGAAGGTACTTTCAGCCTGAAACGCTCTGATTTCGGCAAGCAGAAAGACCTGGGCCCATCGTCCGATGCGGTCGACCTGTACGTTTCGTTTGAAGGTGTTAAAGCGAAGTAATGCTGAGACTGTAGGAGCGAGCTTGCTCGCGAGAAACCCGAGAACACCGCGGGGTATCAGGTCTCCAGCGTTATCGTTGACGACCATCGCGGGCAAGCCCGCTCCCACAGAGTTTTGCATTGTTCATAAAAATGCCCCGGATCTTTCGATGCGGGGCATTTTTTATTTCAGCGATAACTCAGCGATTGCGGGTCAGCAGTGCCGGTTTTTCGCCGCGCGGACGGGTTGGCAGTTGATCCAGCTGCTCAGGTGTCGGGAAGCGGTCAGCCTTGGACTCCTTGTGCATGATCTTCGGCGCATTGCCCCGAGGGTTTTGCACTGCCGGTTCCGAACGGGACTGCTCGTCGCGAGCCGGGCGGCGGTTGCGCGACTCTTCGCGACGGCCCTGGCCGTCACGGGGTGCGCCGTTGCGTGGACCGCTGCGCTTGCCCGCTGGTGTACCGCTTGCGCCTTCGCTGGTGCGCGGACCGTTCTGACGGCCCTGTGGCTTGCCGCCACGTGGCGCGCCGGAACCTGCGGCTGCGCCTTGTGCCGGAGCCCCCGGACGACGGCCACGGCCTTGGGCCGGCTTCTGTTGCGGCACGTAGTCGATACGGTTACCGAAGTTGTCGATTTCGTCATCCAGGAACTCGTCCGGCGCACGATCAGCGGCGGCGCGCGGTGGCTGGCTTGGCTGACGCTGTTCGCGGGCCGGGGTGCCTTCCCGTGGTTTCTGCTGACGGGCAGGGCGTTCGCCGCGTTCGGATTTCTCACCGGTAGCGGTTTTTTCCTTGCCCCGGTCCTTGCCCTTGTCCTTGCGACCGCCACCGCTGCCGTTCGGACCCTCACCGCGAGGGCCACGGGCATTGCGCGGGTTGCGCATGTCGGGACGTTCGCGGGCTTCCGGTTTTTCGGCTTCCACGGCGCTGGCATCGAAGCCCATCAGGTCGCCGTCGGCGATTTTCTGCTTGGTCATGCGTTCGATGCTTTTCAGCAGTTTTTCTTCGTCAGGGGCCACCAGCGAGATGGCCTCGCCCGAACGACCGGCACGACCGGTACGGCCAATGCGGTGCACGTAGTCTTCATCGACGTTCGGCAGTTCGAAGTTGACCACGTGAGGCAACTGGTCGATGTCCAGGCCGCGGGCGGCGATGTCGGTGGCGACCAGGATGCGCACCTGGTTGGCCTTGAAGTCGGCCAGGGCCTTGGTGCGCGCGTTCTGGCTCTTGTTGCCATGGATCGCCACGGCCGGCAGGCCATGTTTGTCCAGGTATTCGGCCAGGCGGTTGGCACCGTGTTTGGTACGGGTGAATACCAGCACCTGCTCCCACGCACCGGCGGTGATCAGGTGGGCCAGCAGCGCACGCTTGTGGCTGGCGGGCAGGCGGAACACGCGCTGTTCGATGCGCTCGACCGTGGTGTTCGGCGGCGTGACTTCGATGCGTTCAGGATTGTGCAGCAGCTTGCCGGCGAGGTCGGTGATGTCCTTGGAGAAGGTCGCCGAGAACAGCAGGTTCTGCCGTTTGGCCGGCAGACGCGCCAGGACCTTCTTCACGTCATGGACAAAGCCCATGTCGAGCATGCGGTCGGCTTCGTCCAGCACGAGGATTTCCACGTGGGACAGGTCGACGCTGCCCTGGCCGGCGAGGTCAAGCAGGCGACCTGGGCAGGCCACCAGCACGTCTACGCCACGGGACATGGCCTGAACCTGAGGGTTCATGCCGACGCCGCCGAAGATGCAGGCGCTGACGAACTTCAGGTCACGGGCATAGACCTTGAAGCTTTCGTGGACTTGCGCGGCGAGTTCGCGAGTGGGGGTCAGGACCAGTACGCGCGGTTGGCGCGGGCCGTGGCGCTGGGATTTGTCCGGGTGACCGTTGGGGAACAACCGCTCCAGAATCGGGAGGGCGAAACCGCCGGTTTTACCAGTACCTGTCTGTGCCGCAACCATCAGGTCGCGACCTTGCAACACGGTGGGAATGGCCCGCTGTTGCACCGGAGTAGGCTCGGTATAGCCCGCATCTTCGATGGCGCGGACCAAAGCCTCGGAGAGACCGAGGGAAGCAAAGGACATGAGTAATCCTGTTTTAGTTAGGGCTTGGCCCAATGGGAGTCTTGCCTGGCGCGAATGGCGTTCAAGAGGACGCAATCCCGTCCGGTCCTGCTTCGGTTTCGAAAGCTCGTCTGGAACGCTCGCGCGGGCTGAAAGCTGCGCTGTAGCGGGGTCAAGATGCCTGTAACGATTCCGAGCGTCCGGGCGTGAGCCTGGCGGGAAGGCCGGAGTATAACAGAGCAATCACTGTGCGCCGCTTTCCTGCTGCTCAACGGTTTTCGCGCGGAGGGCAGTGGCCTCTGCTGCGCCCGCCGGGTCGGCGGGAGCGGCGCCGTATCGGGCGCTCAGTTCCGCGTAGGCCGGTTCGCGCTTGAAACGTTTGAGTTCCGCACCGAAGCGCTGTATCAGCAAATCCATACCGGCATTGCGGCGCACCGCCAGAAACTGGCTCTGCTGGCTGATGATGGTCGGGTTTTCGGTGATCCGGTCGCGGATCTTCAGTTCGTCGAGCAAATGCTGTCCGACCCGGCGGTCGGTGATCAGCAGGTCGATCCGCCCGCGCAGCAACTTGCCGAAGTTGGCTTCATGGCTGGGGGCCGGTTCGCGGGTGAACAGCGTCGATTCCCTGAAATCCTCGCTGTACAGGTAACCCGGCGAAGTGCCGATTGTCAGGCCGCGCAGCTCGTCCAGGGTGTGAAAGGGGTGAGGTCGTTCGTTGGCGTAGAACATCACGAACTGCACATCCGAGAGCGGTTCGCTGGGATAGAGCAGGGTCGCATCGCGCTCGTCGCTGTGGAAAATGTCCAGCGCGCCATCGGCCTGACCGGTTTCGAGCATCGACAGGCAGCGCTTCCATGGCAGGAACTGCCACTCCACTTCGATGCCCAGGCGCTTGAAGACGATGGCCGTGGTTTCGTAGTCCAGTCCCAGGAATTTGCCGTTTTCCTCGTAGACGTAAGGCGCCCAGGGTTCGGTGACAATGCGCAATTTCTCGCCCCGGGCAGCGAAGCTCAGGCAAGTAAATAGCACAACGGTCAGGAGGCGAGAAATGACAGGCATCGCCTGAGGTTAGTACGCGGGGCGCCTAATGAGAAGCTCTGGCGTGCATGTTTAACGCTGACTTGAGCAGATTGGGCGCGACGTCTCTATTTACTTGGCGAATTGAGCAAGTGTTCATGGATCGCCGTGCGTCGCCGCCCGAGAATCAACTTGACCAGGCGGTGGGTGAACCAGTGCTCCAGCAAATGCTGGCACACGGGCGTTCCGACCCGCTCCTTCTGGTTTTGCAGCGCCTTTTCCCACCAGACCGGACCGCAGGCCCTGTCGAATTCATTGGGATGGTCGTAGCAGCCATAAAGGATTTCGCGAATGAACTGACGCAAATGCACGGGCAACGCCAGGGTGATGAGTTTGTAGAGCAGGCGTTGTGAGCGTGGTGGCCGTGGAAGTCGGGCCGTCACGCGGCGGGTATCGTCCAGGGCGGCGGTGCTGGTCGGTTGTGCGGCATGTTTGGCGACCCAGGCCCGAGCCTTGGCCCTGAAGAGCTGTTTGCGGCTCCAGTAATGATGGATCAGGTCCGGGCACTTTCTGACCTCCAGCGTGCGGTAGGCCGCGACCGACAGGCAGAATTCCTCAAGGGTGTAGGCGCCGCGCGCGCGCGGATACAACTCGTCGATCAGGGCGATCGAGTGATCCAGGATGTGGGCATCCTTTTGGTGCAGGCCGATGACGCCGGAGTTGAGCAGTATCATCTGATCGTCTGCCAGGCCTCTTTGCTGGAGGGTGGCCGCCAGCGCGCTATAGAGCAGGTTTTCCTTGTTGGTGCCGTAGTGGGTGTAGTAGTCGTTGCACAGCAGCGTGCCAGGCTGCACACGGTCGAACAGCTCGAGCGGTGAGCAATGGAAAAAGGTGTCGGTGTCGATCAATAACGCGATTTCGGACTCTTGCAGCACCGTGCGCAGGGCGACATGTTTGGCGCGAAAGTGATAGCCATGGGGCTCATTCCAGCGCCGGCGCGTGTCTTGGTCGAGCGGGCGAACGCGAACCGGCAGTTTCTCGTAAGGCTGCGGGTTGTCGCTGAAGACCTGAATGTCCAGTGCGGCGTCCGGCGTTTCCCGTAGCCAGCCAAGCGCACTGGCAATGCTGAAAACGGCTTCCTGGTGATAGGTTTCGGAACCGAAAACCAGATAGACGAGTTGCGGGCGAGGTGTTGAAGGCGTCATGACTACAGCGTTCCAAATCTACTACTAAAAAAAAGACCCTCCGAAGAGGGTCCTTGTTCCTGCAGGATAACGATCAGCGGGGAAGCTTCAGGTTATTCCACACAGCCAGGCTGGCATCGGCCTGGTTCAGGGTATAGAAATGCAGCCCGGGTGCGCCGCCCTGCAACAAACGTTCACACATTTCGGTGATGACCTGCTCACCGAAGCGCTGAATGTTTTGGGTGTCGTCGCCATACGCTTCCAGTTGCTTGCGGATCCAGCGCGGGATTTCCGCACCGCAGGCGTCGGAGAAGCGAGCGAGCTTGCTGTAGTTGGTGATCGGCATGATGCCCGGTACCACCGGAATGTCGACGCCCAGCGCCCGCACGCGATCTACAAAATAGAAGTAGCTGTCGGCGTTGAAGAAGTACTGGGTGATCGCGCTGTTGGCGCCGGCCTTGGCCTTGCGCACGAAGTTGGCGATATCGTCTTCGAAATTGCGCGCTTGCGGGTGCATTTCCGGGTAAGCGGCGACTTCGATGTGGAAATGATCGCCGGTCTCTTCACGAATGAATTCGACCAGATCATTGGCGTGGCGCAATTCGCCGCTGGCCATGCCCATGCCCGAGGGCAGGTCACCACGCAAAGCGACGATACGGGTGATGCCGGCAGCCTTGTACTGGCTCAGCAGGCCGCGCAAATCTTCCTTGCTGTCACCCACGCAGGACAGGTGCGGTGCGGCAGGGATTTTGACTTCGCTTTCGAGCTGCAACACGGTGTTGAGGGTGCGATCACGGGTCGAACCGCCAGCGCCGTAGGTGCACGAGAAGAAGTCAGGGTTGTACGTGGCCAGCTGACGGGCAGTGGCGAGCAGCTTTTCATGCCCAGCATCGGTCTTGGTAGGGAAGAACTCGAAGCTGTAGCGACGATCTTGGGACATGGTCATATCCTTGGAAACGCGTAAGCCTGGAAGCCTTGCACATCCCAATGTGGGAGCGGGCTTGCTCGCGAAGGCGGCGGGTCAGACGACATTAATGTCGAATGATAAACCGCTTTCGCGAGCAAGCCCGCTCACACAAGGGAGAGCGGACCTCAGGACCGATCAGTAGCGGTAAGCGTGCGGCTTGAACGGACCTTCGACGGTCACACCGATGTAGTCGGCCTGGGTCTTGGTCAGTTGAGTCACGACGCCGCCGAAACCGCGGACCATTTCCAGGGCCACTTCTTCGTCGAGTTTCTTCGGCAGTACTTCAACGGTCAGGCGCTCGGCTTTCTGGGCTGGCGACAGGTCGGCGTACTTCTGGCCGAACAGGAAGATCTGCGCCAGCACCTGGTTGGCGAACGAACCGTCCATGATGCGGCTTGGGTGACCAGTGGCGTTGCCCAGGTTCACCAGACGGCCTTCGGCCAGCAGGATCAGGTAGTCGTCGTTCTGTGGGTCGAAATCGCCAGCGCCGGTACGGTGGATTTTGTGAACCTGTGGCTTCACTTCTTCCCATGCCCAGTTCTTGCGCATGAAAGCGGTGTCAATTTCGTTGTCGAAGTGGCCGATGTTGCAGACAACAGCGCGCTTCTTCAGGGCCTTGAGCATATTCGCGTCGCAAACATTGACGTTACCGGTGGTGGTCACGATCAGGTCGATCTTGCCCAGCAGCGCTTTGTCGATGCTCGCTTCGGTGCCGTTGTTGATGCCGTCGATGAATGGCGAAACCACTTCGAAACCGTCCATGCAGGCTTGCATGGCGCAGATCGGGTCGACTTCGGAGACCTTGACGATCATGCCTTCCTGACGCAGGGACTGGGCGGAGCCCTTGCCCACGTCGCCGTAACCGATGACCAGCGCTTGCTTGCCGGACAGCAGGTGGTCAGTACCACGCTTGATCGCATCGTTCAGGCTGTGACGGCAGCCGTACTTGTTGTCGTTCTTGCTCTTGGTCACCGAGTCGTTGACGTTGATGGCCGGGATCTTCAGCTCGCCCTTGGCCAGCATGTCCAGCAGACGGTGAACGCCGGTAGTGGTTTCTTCGGTCACGCCGTGGACGCGATCCAGTACCTGTGGGTACTTCTTGTGCAGCAGCTCGGTCAGATCGCCGCCGTCGTCGAGGATCATGTTGGCATCCCAAGGCTGGCCATCCTTGAGGATGGTTTGCTCCAGGCACCACTCGTACTCTTGCTCGGTTTCACCTTTCCAGGCGAAAACCGGAATGCCGGCAGCGGCGATGGACGCGGCAGCCTGGTCTTGAGTCGAGAAAATGTTGCAGGACGACCAGCGCACTTCGGCACCCAGGGCTACCAGGGTTTCGATCAGCACGGCGGTCTGAATGGTCATGTGGATGCAGCCGAGGATCTTCGCGCCCTTGAGCGGTTGCTCTTCGGAGTACTTGCGACGCAGACCCATCAGGGCCGGCATTTCGGATTCGGCGATGATGGTTTCGCGACGGCCCCAGGCAGCCAGGGACATGTCGGCGACTTTGTAATCGGTGAAATCTGCAGGCGTGTTGACAGCGCTCATGAAGAGCCTCCATTCGTAATGTATGCGAATGGGCGCCGTTGTGCGTTTAGTGTCGGGCCGATCAAGGCCTGGCAACGCCCCATCCGAGCCTGACAGGTTTTACCTGCTGCAGCGCCCCTCGGACAGGTGGCGGGAAAACGGTAGCAAGTGGACGTTACCGTTTTGAAACGGGGGCGATTATAGCCGTCTATGCTGATCTTCCAAAGGGTTTCTGTCGGTCAATGTTCGAACGGTAATAATGGCTATAGAAGATGCCCAATAGAGCTCTGGCGAAAGCTCTGCCATGATCCCGGGCATCTATCGGAAAGACGCTCAGGAGTGCATATGAATTTTCACACCCGCAAATGGGTCAAGCCCGAAGACCTCAGCCCCAACGGCACCCTGTTCGGTGGCAGCCTGCTGCGGTGGATCGACGAAGAAGCGGCGATCTACGCCATCGTCCAGTTGGGCAACCAGCGGGTCGTCACCAAGTACATTTCCGAAATCAACTTCGTCAGTGCCTCGCGCCAAGGCGACATCATCGAACTGGGCATCACCGCCACCGAATTCGGCCGCACCTCGATCACCCTCACGTGCGAAGTGCGCAACAAGATCACCCGCAAAAGCATCCTGACGGTGGAGAAGATGGTCTTCGTCAACCTCGGCGAAGACGGCTTGCCCGCCCCGCACGGCCGGACCGAGATCAAATACGTCAAGGACCAGTTCAAGGACGACGCCCCTGTCGAATAACGCGATCCCTGTAGGAGCTGACGAGTGAAACGAGGCTGCGATCTTTTGATCTTTTAAAGTCAAAAGATCGCAGCCTTCGGCAGCTCCTACAGAACGTAATGGCAGCGGCACAGGTCGTAGCTAAATGACCCGCCACCGGTGTTCGCGCCATGACTACGTCAACAGACGGCAAGACCCCAGACCTCTCGCCCAAAGAACAGCACGAAGTCGAGAAAAGCCAGCCACCGCGTGCGGCGGTGCTGCACGAAATCATTCGGACCCAGGGTGATCAGGAACTCGAACGCAGCATTGCTGCCCTGTGGTGGTCGGCGCTGGCCGCCGGCCTGACCATGGGCCTGTCGCTGATGGCCATGGGCTTACTCAATTCCCGCCTGCCGGACGGCGAAGGGTTCAAGGTCATTGCCAGTTTTGGCTATTGCGCCGGGTTTCTCGCCGTCATCCTCGCCCGCCAGCAATTGTTCACCGAAAACACCCTGACGGCGGTCCTGCCGATCATGAGCAAACCCACGCTGGGCAACTTCGGCCGACTGCTGCGCCTGTGGTCGGTGGTGCTGATCGGCAACCTCTGCGGCACCCTGCTGGTGGCCTATGTGATGCTGGAACTGCCGATTTTCGACAGCAAGACGGACGAGGCTTTCCTCGATATCGGCCGCAAGGTCATGGAAAGCGACAGCCGGCAGATGTTCTCCAAAGGCATCATTTCCGGCTGGATGATCGCCACCATGGTCTGGATGATTCCGTCCATGGAGAGCGCCAAGATGTGGATCATCATCCTTATCACCTACTTCATGGCGCTGGGAGATTTCACCCACATCGTGGTCGGTTCGCTGGAGGTCTCGTACCTGGTGTTCGCCGGTGAATTGCCGTGGAGGGATTTCTGGCTGGTGTTCGCCGGACCCACGCTGGTGGGAAATATCGTCGGCGGCAGTTTTATCTTCGCGTTGATCAGCCATGCGCAGATTCGCAGTGAAAGCGGGCCGCCAAAAAACTCGGCGGTTCAGGACGAAGAGCCTGCTCCGCGGACGCTCAAAAAATAGTCGGCATCAAATCGACGCATTCACTTGCGCAACGCGACGGCGCTGGCGCTGGATGAAGTACAGGGCGGTCAGCACGGTCAACCCGCTGACCAGGGCACCCGTCCATGGCAAGTCCGCCAGGTCCGCGCCGCTGGCGACCACCAGGCCGCCGATCCAGGCACCGGTCGCATTGCCCAGGTTGAAGGCACTCTGGTTCAGGGTTGAGCCAAGGTTCGGCGCTTCATGAGCCTGATCAATGATCAGCAATTGCAGGATCGGGCACAGCGCGAAGGCAAAAATCCCCCACAACACCAACGTAATCGCTGCCGGGATAACCGAATGGCTGGTCTGGGTGAAGGCGGCCAATACCAACACCACGGCCAACGCCATGGCCACCAGTGACGGCAGCAGGCGACTGTCCGCCAGGCGCCCGCCGAGCATGCTGCCGGCGGTCAAACCCACGCCGAACAACAACAGCATGATCGTCACGCCATGGGGGCTGACGCCGGTGATGTCTTGCAGGATCGGCGCGATGTAGGTGAAGACGCTGAACAGGCTGGTCGAGGCCAGCACACTCATGCCCAGCGCCAGCAGCACGTTGACCTTGCCCAATACCTTGAACTCGCTGGCCAGGTTCGCCTTGTCCATGGCGATGTTTTTCGGCAGCCAGAGCCATTGTGCAATCGCAGCGATCACGCCGATCACCGACACGGCCCAGAAGGTCGCGCGCCAGCCGGCGTATTGTCCGAGTGCAGTGCCCAGGGGCACGCCCAGTACGTTGGCCAGAGTCAGGCCGGTGAACATCATGGCAATCGCCTGGGCCCGTTTGTTTGGGGCAACCAGCCCGGCAGCCACCACCGAGCCGATACCGAAAAACGCGCCATGGCACAGCGCGGTCACCACGCGGGCGGCCATCAGGGTGGCGTAGTTCGGTGCCAGGGCGCAGAGCACGTTGCCGAGGATGAACATGAGGGTCATGCCCAGCAGCGTGGCTTTGCGCGGCATGTTGGCAGTGCCCACCGCGAGGATCGGAGCACCGAACACCACACCCAGGGCGTAACCGGTAATCAATAGCCCGGCGTGGGGAATGCTCACCGCGAGGTCGCGAGCGACGTCGGGCAACAGACCCATGATGACGAATTCAGTGGTGCCGATGCCGAACGCGGCAACAGCGAGGGCAAGCAAGGCGAGTGGCATGCGCAAGTTCTCTGTCGGTAGTCTTGACGCTGTGATCAGGCATACGCATGCCGAAGGCCATTCTCGGGGGGAGCGGCCAGGGGCGGATTTTATTGGAATTAGTCTGTGCGCAACTGAGTGCGGCGTGGTCGGTTGCAGTATAAACAGCTGCTGACATATCGCGAATCAATTCTCTGCGCGCTTTATGTAGGAGCTGCCGAAGGCTGCGATCTTTTGACTTTAAA
>DATMUG010000188.1:0-2732 GCA_035563915.1 Pseudomonas sp.
AATTTTCTGATCCATGGGCAAATCGCTGGTCATTGTGGAATCCCCGGCTAAGGCCAAGACCATCAACAAGTATCTGGGCAACCAATACGTGGTGAAGTCGAGTATCGGCCATATCCGAGACCTGCCCACCAGCGGTTCGGCGAGTGCCACCAAAGAACCGGCCGCCAAGCGCGGCAAAGCTGCCGCGGGTGAAGCGCCGGCGCTGTCGCCTAAGGAAAAGGCGCGCAAACAGCTTGTTGCTCGCATGGGGGTCGATCCCGATCATGGCTGGAAAGCCAAGTACGAGATCCTTCCAGGCAAGGAAAAGGTCATCGAAGAGCTGCGCCGGCTCGCCAAGGATGCTGACACCATCTATCTCGCAACCGACTTGGATCGCGAGGGGGAAGCCATTGCCTGGCACCTGCGCGAAGCCATCGGTGGTGACGACAGCCGCTACAAGCGCGTGGTGTTCAACGAAATCACCAAAAAAGCGATTCAGGAAGCCTTCTCCGAGCCCGGCGAGCTGGACATCGATCGTGTCAACGCTCAGCAGGCGCGTCGTTTCCTCGATCGCGTGGTGGGTTACATGGTTTCGCCGCTGCTGTGGGCCAAGATCGCTCGCGGTCTGTCCGCCGGTCGCGTGCAGTCGGTGGCAGTGAAACTGGTGGTCGAGCGGGAGCGTGAAATCCGCGCGTTCATCCCGGAAGAGTACTGGGAAGTTCACGCCGACCTGGGCACCGCCAAAGGCGCTACCGTACGTTTCGACGTCGCTCGCGAGAAAGGTGAAGCCTTCAAGCCATTGAACGAAGCCCAGGCCATGGCCGCGCTGGAGAAGCTCAAGGCCTCCAGCTACAGCATCGTCAAGCGTGAAGACAAGCCGACCAGCAGCAAGCCATCGGCACCGTTCATCACGTCCACCCTGCAACAGGCCGCGAGCAACCGCCTGGGCTTCGGCGTGAAGAAAACCATGATGATGGCTCAGCGCTTGTACGAAGCGGGCTACATCACCTACATGCGTACCGACTCCACCAACCTCTCGGCCGATGCCGTGGCGATGGCGCGTACTTATATTGAAGGTGAGTTCGGCAAGAAATATCTGCCGGACACGCCGAATGTCTACAGCAGCAAGGAAGGCGCACAGGAGGCTCACGAAGCGATTCGTCCGTCTGACGCCAACACCACGCCGAGCAAGCTGTCGGGCATGGAGCGTGATGCCGAGCGTCTCTATGAGCTGATCTGGCGCCAGTTCCTGGCTTGCCAAATGCTGCCGGCGCAATACCTGTCTACCACGGTCACCGTGGGTGCCGGTGACTTCGAGCTGCGTGCCAAGGGCCGTATCCTCAAGTTCGACGGTTACACCCGCGTCCTGCCGCAAATCGCCAAGCCGGGCGACGACGATGTATTGCCGGACATGGCCCAGGGCGATGCGATGAAGCTGATCAAGCTTGATCCGACCCAGCACTTTACCAAGCCGCCGGCGCGTTACTCGGAAGCCAGCCTGGTCAAGGAAATGGAAAAACGCGGTATCGGTCGTCCTTCGACCTACGCGGCGATCATTTCCACCATCCAGGATCGCGGCTATGTGGCGTTGCACAACCGTCGTTTCTATTCGGAAAAGATGGGCGACATCGT
Organism: Pseudomonas sp.; assembly: GCA_035563915.1. Taxonomy (GTDB): domain Bacteria; phylum Pseudomonadota; class Gammaproteobacteria; order Pseudomonadales; family Pseudomonadaceae; genus Aquipseudomonas. The sequence continues at coordinate 1,612 of DATMUG010000188.1, forward strand.
CACCGAGCGTCTGGCAGAGAGCTTCTCCAACCTGATGGACTACGGCTTTACCGCCGGCATGGAAGAGCATCTCGATGACGTGGCCCAGGGCGAGCGCGACTGGAAGAACGTACTCGACGAATTCTATGGTGACTTCAAGAAAAAACTCGAAGTGGCCGAGAGCCCGGATAACGGCATGCGTGCCAACCAGCCCGTGATGACGGATATTCCGTGCACCACCTGCGGCCGCCCGATGCAGATCCGTACTGCATCGACAGGCGTGTTCCTTGGTTGTTCAGGCTACAGCCTGCCACCGAAAGAGCGTTGCAAGGCGACCGTCAACCTGGTACCGGGCGATGAAATCGCTGCGGACGATGAGGGTGAGTCGGAGTCGCTGGTACTGCGTGGCAAGCACCGTTGCCCGATCTGCAGCACGGCGATGGATGCTTATCTGCTCGACGAGAAGCGCAAATTGCACATCTGCGGCAACAACCCGGATTGCGACGGCTACGAAATCGAAGAGGGTGTCTATCGCATCAAGGGCTATGAAGGTCCGAGCCTGGAGTGCGACAAATGTGGCAGCGAGATGCAGCTCAAGACCGGTCGTTTCGGCAAGTTCTTCGGTTGCACCAACGCGACCTGCAAGAACACCCGTAAGCTGCTCAAGAGCGGTGATGCAGCGCCACCGAAAATGGACCCGGTGAAGATGCCTGAGCTGAAATGCGAAAAGGTCAACGACACTTACATTCTGCGTGACGGTGCTTCCGGCCTGTTCCTGGCAGCCAGCCAATTCCCGAAAAACCGTGAAACCCGTGCTCCACTGGTGATGGAAATCATTCCGCACAAGGACGAGATTGATCCGAAGTATCACTTCCTTTGTGAAGCACCGAAGAAAGATCCCGATGGTCTGCCTGCTGTGATCCGTTACAGCCGCAAGACCAAGGAGCAGTACGTACAGACGGAGGTCGACGGTAAGCCGACTGGCTGGAAAGCGTTCTATGATGGCGGCAAGTGGAAGGTCGAGGACAAGCGACCGGCTGCGAAGGGTTAAAAACCTGTAGGAGCGAGCTTGCTCGCGATGGTCGTCAACGATGACGCGGGCCTTCAGAATGCCCGCGTTGCTCTCAGGTCCATCGCGAGCA
>DATMUG010000189.1:0-7840 GCA_035563915.1 Pseudomonas sp.
TTTGCAGCGGCTGGATTTCGATCCCGTTCATTTCCCCACAGAGTGGGCAAACTTCTCCGCCAACGCTTCCAATTTCAACCTCAAGCGGTTAGTGGGAAGCGTGTTGATACGCAACGGGTACGACGTTTTTCCTATGACGAAAAACCACGAGTATCCAGCGCTGGTATTCACACGGGCGAATCATGATTCCGTTTTTTTCATGAAACTCTTCAATCTGCATGGCACTTGGGCCATCGATCCAACCTTCCGGGACGGTCCGCTATTCGATCCATACCTGACAAACCACATCGGCGAGCCCGCCGTTGCGGCACTGCGTGCCGCGCATGATCAGGGTAAAGCGGTCTGGCTGAATGGCGGAACCCAGATAACTTCCCAAATGCAGTCGGTTTTCATCCTCAGGGAACAACGCTGACCGGCCTTTCACCTCGTCGCCCGCGCCGGCGAGTACCGCATGAATTGAAGGCATCTGGTTTGAACGAATCCGTTCAAACCAGATGAATTCACTGTTAACCGGTTTTTCAATCAATGGAGTAATAACGGCATGAAGCCACCGAGGAAAGTTCCCAGAATCGAACCGGATTCACCCGCAAGAAACACCCCGACCGAGGAGGGTACAGTCCCCCGACGCCCTTTACCCGGTATCGGCACTTCCGAATCCAACACCGACCCATCGGGGATTCGGCAGCCTGAAGGGGACGCAGGCAATACCCCGCCAGAAGCACAGATCAGGGTGGTGGATATTCCCACGCCAGCGTCACCCGCCATCGGCTCAGCGGGCATCACATCCGACATCCACTTTTTGCCCGCCGCTGTGCTTTCGAGCCTGTCCCCTCCATTTGTCAATGGATTGCGCTACGGCAAACGCAACACGATGTATGCAGAAATCGAGAATGAAGGCATCACCCTGGTCCGCCGCCGAGAAGATGGGGAGTATCAGGCATCATCGGCCAATGCATTGATCGCTACAGGCCCTCTGCTCGAAAGAATTGCAGGAACATCTTTATGGCGCAGAAAAAATACTGACCTGACGGACGAGATACCCCGCGCAGCTGATTCACAACCAGCAACTGTTCCGGATGAACAACCCGGCCCAAGCTCGCGCACGCGCCAGGATGATGAAACAAGCCATCCGGGTGAAGAGCATTCACTGCTCTCTGACCTACTGACGCAGCCCACCTCGCCTCTGGATTTGTCCTCGGCGTTATGGCGAAACTGGGGAAGCTCGACGCAACCCCAATCGGTGCAGTCAGTAGAAATCAATGGGCTTCATTATCGAATCGTGCCTCATGGTTCGCTGGAGCACGCGAAACTTGTCTTTCTGGAACATCCACGGTTTTCGCCTTCACGTTATGAAGCCTACGAACAGATGCTGCAGAGCGATATAGAGCTGCAACCTCGATGGGCAGTCAAAAAGAACGGCCAATGGGAAGTGCCGCACAACTCCCTTCCATTCGAAAGGAGCTTTTCCGCTTACGTGGCCGAAACGTTCAAGGATTTGGCGGATAACTCGTTGAACAGCGTTGCCAGAGAGCTTTTCAATCGCGCCAATCATTCCGACGTGATCGATTCCATGGGCCTTTTGGTCTTGAAGCAGACCTTCCGGCACTGGGCCACCCCAAACGATACCCCCACTCCTCGGCGGGAACTGGCCGACCCGCTGCTGATGCTGTCCGCCATTCGCAGATCAACCGGCACTGGCTGGTTGGACCTGCCATCGCCCGATGCGGCTGGACCATTGCTACGACTGGACTTCGCCCCCCATCACTTCCCTGCGCAGTGGTCCGAGTATTCCGCCAACCCTTCCGGATTCAACGTCAAACGGTTATTGGCCAGCGTACTGGTACGCAACGGCTATGACGTTTTTCCTTTGACGAGCGAATACCGAGGCCCAACGCTGGTATTCACCCGTGCAAATCACGATAGCGTTTTCTTCCTCAAACTCGGCCGTATCGATGGCGATACGCTCAGGGATGTCACCCCACCGGGCAACGAGCTTGCCGATCCGCACCTGGCAGCTCGCGTCGGCGAGCGTGCGCAAATCGCACTGCGCGCCGCACACGATCAGAACAAAGTGATCTGGTTACTTGGAGGAACCCAGACAACCACCTCCGGATGGCAGTCGGTTTTCATCATCAGGGAACGTTGACACGCCTCTTCAGCTCGCCGGCCCTGCCGGCGGGTACTCCATGAACCGCTCGCGTGTACGGATACATTCATTCGCAATGACGCGAACCTATGACAACAGGTTTCTCCATGAGTCCAAAATACCCCACTCGACCCAAAGCCCCAGGCGTTACAAATGAAGGCCCTTCCGGCATACGGGACTTAACACCGCCCCCTTTACCCCGCCCCCCTTCCGTCAGACCGCACCCTGAGCTCGACACACCCCATGGGCATCCATTCCCGGAGCACGCTCAGCTACCGGATGCTCAGCCCCCGACGATAGAAGTCATCGACTTGCCTGCCGATCTACACATCAGCCGGACGAGCACCGAATCCACGATCAGCCGTTACTACCTGCCGCCGTTATTGGTTGAGAGGTTGCCTGAGCCTCACCCGGAAACCGGCATTCGAACGATCAATTCCAGACGCCGGTTTGTCGATCTTGTCGAGGGTGGGACTGTACAGCTGGGCATTGACGACCAGGGTCATTTCAGGGCAACGCAGATGTCGGAGTTGCTTCCTTCCGGCCCTCGAATCGAACGCGTGGGACACTCTTCAAAATGGCGTCGAATGCACCCCGAAAGCAGGGGTTCCGAGGATTCGGAGCTGATCATTACGCGCCCCCCTCACTCCTCCTCCGAACCCTGGGCAGACTGGGGAATCAGTGCTCAGCACGCGTCACCCCACGATATCAAAATCGAGGGTGTTCACTACAAGACGCTGCCGCGAGGTGACGCACCTTTTCATCCCATTGTTTACATCAAGAACCCCGCGCACATGGTCTACGACTTCGATTTATTGCACAGCACCCTCAGGCAAACGCCCGAGCAACAACCCCGCGGCGCTATCCAGGTCCCGCCGACCGACCATTGGCAAGTCGACCCGAAGCTGCCTTTTGACTTGCCGCTGACCGACTATGTCGCCACGTATTTCCCTGAGCTGTCGGAAACTTCACTGCTGAATGTCGCCAAAAAACAATTTGTCCTCGCCAATGGTTCCGATACCGCAACCAACGCCGGACTGACGACCTTGCGGCAAGTGTTCAATGACTGGAAATCCTCCGGCATCACACCACAGCCGGAGTTGGCAGACCCACTTCTCATGCTCACGGTGTCGCCTATAACGAAACGGTCGGCAGGTTCCCGGATGGTGGAACTTCCTTTGCTCTCCGAGCAAATGCCTTTACAGCAACTGGTCTTTGATCCCAAGAAATTCCGGACAGAGTGGCAATACTTCACCACGGCCCAGTCGGCCGTCGATATCAAGCGCTTCATGTTCGATCTGTTGACGCGTAATGGATACACAGTATTCAAGCCCACCAGCGCCCAGTCTCATCCCGCGCTGGTGTTCCAGCGAACGGGGCATGACTTTGTGTTCTACATGACTTTGCACCGTGTTCACGGCCAAAAAATTCATCTTCTGCCGAGCAGCGATCAGGGATTCGCCCCTGACCGGGCACTGGACCTGCTGGGCATGCCCGCCTTGCGCGCGGTTCGAAACGCCGAAGCCGCCAACAAACTGATCTGGCTCAAAGGTGGGAGTCAGTTTTCAGCCGATCGCCCGGATTCGGTGTTCATCGTGAGAACCGATGACCCCAGGCCTGGCGTTTCGATCAGATAAAAAAAGCCCGCAGTGTGAGCGGGCGAAAGACCAAAGAAGCTATATGCGCAGTCGCTTCCAGGGTGAGGCAGCTGCTTGGGGGATCAGCTGCCGCGGTAGGTGGAATAGCTGTAAGGCGAAATCAGCAACGGCACATGGTAGTGATCCTGTTCGGCCGAAATGCCGAAACGCAGCACTACGACGTCCAGGAACGCCGGTTCCGGCAGCTGAACGCCACGGTTGCGGTAGTAGTCCCCCGCATGGAACTGCACCTGATAAACCCCGGTCCGGTAGTCATCGCCCTGCAGCAGCGGTGCATCGACACGGCCATCGCTGTTGGTTGTCGCAGTGGCGACCAATTCCAGGTGCGATCCTTCAACGCGGTACAGCTCGACCTTGATCGAGCTTCCCGGGCAACCGTGTGCAGCGTCCAAAACGTGTGTAGTCAAACGTCCCATTGATTCTGCGCGCCCACCTGCGTTCAGCAGTCAGGCCTCGCGCCTCCCGAAGTCAGTTGAAAAGGAGACCGCACCGTTTCGGAGCCCGAAAAGCTGCGGCGAGGGCTTGATTAAGACACTTTTCATAAATATTGTACACAATAAAAGCGACATATTTACCAGTGGCTGAAACACCCGGCGATTTGCCGGTGGTTTTCCAACGAACCGCATGCTGCCTCAACCCCGCAACCATCAGCTGAGCCAATAGGCAGATTTCTTGCAGACACCTTCGAATAGCACGGAAAGATGACCGTTAGCGAAAAATGCAAAAAATCAGGCTTACAAAGTGAATATAAAGTTGTATACAATCAGCCCATCGCTGTGACGCCAGCCTGACTTCTCATTCCCAGGCACGCCACGCCAACCCTGACTTTGCAAAAAGCCACGAATAAGAAGGAAGACTGCAGTGAGCGCTGACTACCCACGCGACCTGACCGGTTACGGCAGTAACCCTCCGCACCCACACTGGCCGGGCAATGCCCGCATCGCTCTGTCCTTCGTACTCAATTACGAAGAAGGCGGCGAGCGCAATATCCTGCACGGCGACAAGGAATCCGAAGCCTTCCTCTCGGAGATGGTCGCGGCGCAGCCTCTGCAAGGCGCGCGCAACATGAGCATGGAATCCCTCTACGAGTATGGCAGCCGCGCCGGCGTCTGGCGGATTCTCAAGCTGTTCAAGGAATTCGACATCCCGCTGACCATCTTCGCTGTGGCCATGGCCGCCCAGCGTCACCCGGACGTGATCCGCGCCATGGTCGAGGCCGGTCATGAGATCTGCAGCCACGGCTATCGCTGGATCGACTATCAGTACATGGACGAAACCCAGGAACGCGAGCACATGCTCGAAGCGATCCGCATCCTCACCGAAATCACCGGCGAGCGTCCGCTGGGCTGGTACACCGGTCGCACCGGCCCCAACACCCGGCGCCTGGTGATGGAAGAAGGCGGTTTCCTCTACGACAGCGACACCTACGACGACGACCTGCCCTACTGGGAACCGAACAACCCGACCGGCAAGCCGCATCTGGTGATCCCGTACACCCTGGACACCAACGACATGCGCTTCACCCAGGTCCAGGGTTTTAACAAGGGCGACGATTTCTTCGAATACCTGAAAGACGCCTTCGACGTGCTGTACGCCGAGGGCGCCGAAGCGCCGAAGATGCTGTCGATCGGCCTGCACTGTCGTCTGATCGGCCGTCCGGCGCGTCTGGCTTCGCTCAAGCGCTTTATCGAATACGCTAAAGGTCATGAACAGGTGTGGTTCAGCCGTCGCGTCGACATCGCGCGCCACTGGCACGAAACCCACCCGTACCAAGGGGCCGCGAAATGAGCGCCTTTCAAACCCTCAAGCCATCGACCCTGAGCCGCGACGCCTTCGTCAAAGCCTTCGCCGACATCTACGAACATTCGCCATGGGTGGCCGAAAAGGCCTTCGACCTGGGCCAGGACGCTTCGATCGACCAGATCGAAACCCTGCACCAGCGCATGAGCGACATCCTGTTGAGCGCCGATCATGCCAGCCAACTGGCCCTGATCAACGCCCACCCGGACCTGGCCGGCAAAGCCGCCGTCCAGGGCCAGTTGACCGAAGCCAGCACGAATGAACAGGCTGGCGCCGGTATTCACCAATGCACGGCCGAAGAGTTCCAGCGCTTCACCGAGCTGAACGACGCCTACAAAGCCAAGTTCAAGTTTCCCTTCATCATGGCGGTAAAAGGCAGCAACCGGCATCAGATCCTCGCAGCGTTCGAAACGCGCATCCACAACGCGGTCGACACCGAGTTCAAGTGCGCGCTGGCGGAGATTAACAAGATCGCCCTGTTCCGTTTACTGACCCTATAGCGAGCCTTGCCCGAGAGCTTTTAAACGCAGAAAGCACCCAGGGCACTGCAAGCATCCCAAGCCAACTTATTAAAGGCAGACAAGAAGAATGAAAGCTTACGCCGTACCTTTCGAGAAGTTCGTCAACCTGGCCGACGCCCGCCTGGGCACCAAAATCATCTCGGTCACCGATGACTGGTTCGCAGACGCCAACCGTCTGTTCCAACCGACCCCGGCCGTGTGGAAGGAGGGCGTGTTCGATGACAACGGCAAGTGGATGGATGGCTGGGAGTCGCGCCGCAAGCGCTTCGAAGGCTACGACAGCGCCGTGATTCGCCTGGGCGTACCGGGTTCGATCAAAGGCGTGGACATCGACACTTCATTCTTCACCGGCAACTTCCCGCCATCGGCATCTCTGGAAGCCTGCTTCCTGGCCGAAGGCGAGCCGGACGACAATACCCAGTGGACCGAAGTGCTGTCGGCCGTCGAGCTGCAAGGCAACAGCCACCACTACCACGAGATCAAGAACGAGCAGGCCTTCAGCCACCTGCGCTTCAACATCTACCCGGATGGCGGCGTAGCCCGTCTGCGTGTGTACGGCGTGCCGTTCCGCGACTGGTCGGCGGTTGGCGACAACGAACAGGTCGACCTGGCTGCTGCCCTCAACGGTGGTCGCGCCCTGGCTTGCTCCGACGAACACTTCGGCCGCATGAGCAACATCCTCAACCCGGGCCGCGGCATCAACATGGGCGACGGCTGGGAAACCGCGCGTCGTCGTACCCCAGGCAATGACTGGGTGATCGTCGCCCTGGGCCATGCCGGTGAAGTCGAGAAAGTCATCGTCGATACCCTGCACTTCAAGGGCAACTACCCGGACAGCTGCTCGATCCAGGGTGCGTTCGTCAAAGGCGGTACCGACAGCCAGATCGAAACCCAGTCGCTGTTCTGGCGCGAACTGCTGCCAAGCCAGAAGCTGGAAATGCACGCCGAACACACCTTCGCCGAGCAGATCAAAGCCCTGGGCCCGATCACCCACATCCGCCTGAACGTGTTCCCGGACGGCGGTGTGAGCCGCCTGCGCGTTTTGGGTAAGGTAGCCAAGTAAGCGGTGAACCCTGTGGCGAGGGAGCTTGCTCCCGCTGGGCTGCGAAGCGGCCCCGCTCTTTGTTCAAGAAGAACCGGGAGCGCTACGCACTCCAACGGGAGCAAGCTCCCTCGCCACAAAAGCAAAACCAACAACACAGAATTTGGATAAGAACAGCATGCGCACACTGACGATTGAACCGCTGACCAAAGAAGCCTTCGCCCCTTTCGGTGACGTGATCGAAACCGACGGCAGCGATCACTTCATGATCAACAACGGTTCGACCATGCGCTTTCACAAACTGGCGACGGTGCAAACCGCCACGCCAGAGGACAACGCGATCATCAGCATCTTCCGCGCCGACGCGCAGGACATGCCGCTGACCGTCAGCATGCTGGAGCGCCATCCGCTGGGCAGCCAGGCTTTCATTCCGCTGCTCGGCAACCCCTTTCTGATCGTGGTCGCGCCACTTGGCGATGAACCTGTATCAGGCTTGGTCCGCGCCTTCGTCACCAACGGCAGGCAGGGCATTAATTACCATCGCGGCGTCTGGCACCACCCGGTGCTGACGATCGAAAAGCGGGATGACTTCCTGGTGGTTGATCGCAGTGGCACAGGCAATAACTGCGATGAGCATTTTTTCAAAGAGGATGAGCGTTTGATCCTCGCCCCC
>DATMUG010000190.1:0-1598 GCA_035563915.1 Pseudomonas sp.
AGGCAAACCGAATTCTCAGGGTTTGGGCCTGCTACGCAGTCCAGCGGGAGCAAGCTCCCTCGCCACAGGGTTAGAGGTGAGCCGGAAAAACCGGCAAATGACGTTTTTTGCGTGCTATCTGCCGCTTTGCCACCTTGCCCTGCGCGCAAGGGTCTACGATGCTTGAATAACAACGACAACACCTGAGTAACCGCCATGAAGACCGTCGCCCAACTGCTCAAGCTCAAAGATCAGAAAAATCAGGAAGTGCACCATATCGATCCCGGTCACATGGTGCTCGAAGCGCTGATGAAAATGGCCGAGAAAAACGTCGGGGCCTTGGTGGTGATGGAAGATGACAAAGTGGTCGGCATCATCAGTGAGCGTGATTACGCACGCAAACTGGTACTGCACGGGCGCTCGTCAGTGGGCACACCGGTGCGCGACATCATGGTCAAGGACGTCATCACTGTGGACACCCACCAGACCGTCGACACCTGCCTGGGCATCATGTCCGACAAACGCCTGCGCCACTTGCCGGTGGTGGAGAACGGCAAGCTGATCGGCCTGCTGTCGATCGGCGACCTGGTGAAAGAGGCAATTGCCGAACAGGCAGAGCTGATCAAGCAGTTGGAGCAGTACATTCGCGGGGAATAGACCCTTCCCACTTGCAGGAGTGAGCCCTGTGGCGAGGGGATTTATCCCCGATGGGGCGCGAAGCACCCCCAGAAAAGCCGGGACCGCTTCGCAGTCCATCGGGGATAAATCCCCTCACCACAGAGTTCACTCCTACATTTTGGTTTATCGGGTGTTCAGGACGGCCAATGCCGGGCGAAGACAGGCGCCAGCACCGGGTGCCGGTCGATGCGCTGCAACCACGCATAAAACCCCGGACGGCTCTGGCGCAAGTGCTCGCGGCTGCCCGCCCAACGCGTCACCACGGCCGCCAGCACGTCCAGCGCGCCGGGTGTTTCGTCGTCCAGGTACAACTCGGCGGAAAACTGATCGGCAAACACTTCCCAGCTCCAGTGCAGGCGCTCACGTGCACCGGCCATCAGGTTCTGCCGTGAAGCTTCGTCCGGCATCACCAGCCAGCGCTCGGGGTAATCGATGACGCCGATGGCCGCGTAGCAATTGCTGGCGATGTAAACCATGCCGCGAATCGCCTGATCGCGATCAGCCGCCTTGGCCGGCAACAGGCCGGACTCGGGAAAACTCAGGCCCAGATGAATCAGAATCGCCACACTCTCGGTGATCGCACTGCCATCGGGCAATTGCAGGGTCGGCACCTGCTTCAGTGGATTGAGGCGCGCCAGTGCCTCGGCGGCTTCGCTCGAGGCTTCGATATCGATAAAGCGATAGGCGATCTGGCATAACTCCAGCGCCGCCTCAATGGCTGCGGCACCTGAATTGCGATGTCCGTACAGTTGATACATGCCCCCTCCTCGATCTCGACAGATCTGTGTAGCCCTATTTATAGCGGGTGTATCCGCTTTGGCACGTTTTTCCCATGCAATCGCGACTTGCGAATTCAAACCTCGCAAAACAGCGCTGGCGGTGCCCATCCCGCACCAAGAGCAATCATCGAACGCTATCCGCGTTCTTGTAAGGTGCGATAC
>DATMUG010000191.1:0-3546 GCA_035563915.1 Pseudomonas sp.
CACCATGATGACCCTGGGCCTGACCGGTAAAGTCGTGCCTTACTCGGCCGGCATGGGCCTGATGCCAGGCGGCATCTTCCGCGCGCTGTACCCGAACGAACTGCACGGCGTGAGCATCGACGACTCGATCGCTTCCATCGAACGCATCTTCAAGAACGACGCCGAGCCGCGTGACATCGCTGCGATCATCATCGAGCCGGTTCAGGGCGAAGGTGGTTTCTACGTCGCGCCGAAAGAATTCATGAAGCGTCTGCGTGCCCTGTGCGACCAGCACGGCATCCTGCTGATCGCTGACGAAGTACAGACAGGCGCTGGCCGTACCGGCACCTTCTTCGCCATGGAACAGATGGGCGTTGCTGCCGACCTGACCACGTTCGCCAAATCCATCGCTGGCGGCTTCCCGCTGGCCGGTGTGTGCGGCAAGGCCGAATACATGGACGCCATCGCTCCAGGCGGCCTGGGCGGCACCTACGCCGGTAGCCCGATCGCTTGCGCCGCGGCCCTGGCGGTGATGGAAGTGTTCGAAGAAGAAAACCTGCTGGACCGCTGCAAGGCTGTCGGCGAGCGTCTGGTTACCGGTCTGAAGGCTATCCAGGCCAAGTACCCGGTGATCGGCGAAGTCCGTGCCCTGGGCGCGATGATCGCAGTCGAGCTGTTCGAAGGCGGCGACAGCCACAAGCCAAACCCGACTGCCGTGGCAGCGGTGGTGGCCAAAGCTCGCGACAAAGGTCTGATCCTGCTGTCCTGCGGCACCTACGGCAACGTTCTGCGCGTCCTGGTACCGCTGACCTCGCCGGACGAGCAACTGGACAAAGGTCTGGCAATCATCGAAGAGTGCTTCGCTGAACTCTGATCGCCCAGTGTGACCTGATCCACAAAAAAACCCGCTTCGGCGGGTTTTTTCATGCCTGCGTGAGCCCTCGGTGCTTTTTCACTGTATCGAATGGCCAGCATTGGCTAAGGTTTCCGAATTGCCAGGGAGAGCTGTATGACAGTTGTCATTTTACCCGCCGCTCCGAGAGTGCTGATCGCCGAGGCCGACCCCTGGTCTCGCGATCTGCTCAAGGAAGTGTTGTTAAACGTACGCTGCGATGCGCGACTGGACTTGTGCGCCAACGGCCAGCAGGCCCTGGAGTTGTTGGCGGCCAATCCGTATGACCTGGTGATCGCCGACTGGGAGTTGCCCGGCGTCGATGGCCTGAATGTGTTGCGCAGCGTTCGCCAGCGCAAACGCAATCCACCGTTGCCCTTCATCCTGATGAGCAGTCGCAACGACAGCGCCAGCGTGCGCGAAGCCTTGCCGCTGGCTCCCGCTGCGTACCTGACCAAACCGCTGAATATGGAAGGCCTGACCCATCGCTTGCAGGAACTGCTGGTCAATGCCGGTGAGGAAGTCGCCTGTGAGGTGCCATCGCTTGCGCCCGGCATGACCTTGTCGGTGTACCTGGAGCGGCGTCGTGAACTGGCCGAAGGCGCGCCGTTGATGACCGATGTGCAGCTGGCGGTCAATCGCAGTCTCAATCCCCATGGCCTCGATCTGTCGAAACTGGAAGACGAAATTCGCACCGATCCGCAGGTCACCGCCGTGTTGATCGCCGCCGCCAACAGCGCTGCGCAGCACCATGGCGCACCGGTGCAGACTCTGTCCCAGGCCTTGCATCGACTGGGTACCGGGCAAAGCATGAACCTGATCCTGGGGCTGACCCTCAAGCGCAGCGCCCGGCTCAGCGATCCCTGCCTGGCGGACTATGCCGAGCGGTATTGGGACCTGTCGCTGCACACCGCCGAGTACGCGCGGACCTTGGCGCGCCTGCTGGATCTGGATCAGGCGCGCTGCTATTGCGCCGGCATTCTGCATCGCCTGGGTGATCTGGCGCTGTTGCGCTGCCTGCAGGAGTGGACGCAGGCCGGTGGCGCGCTGGACGACCAGGAAGAGGTCGGTGAAGCGCTCGCCGAATTCAGTGCGGCCTATGGTTCGGCGCTGCGCACCCGCTGGCGCTTGCCGCTGGAGCTGCGACAGCTGATTGCCGCGGCCTATCAGCTCGGTGGCGGGGTTTACTCCCGTGAAGCGCTGGTGATGAACATGGCGGCACAGCTGGCGCGGCTGACGGAGCATGAGGGTGTCGAGGAACTGGCGAAAAGCCGGACGGCGCGGTTGCTTCAGATCGGCCTGCCCGAGCTGATGCGGATGCGCAAACAGTAGCGCCGCAGATCCTTTGTAGGAGCTGCCGCAGGCTGCGATCTTTTGATCTTGTTTATGAAAATCAAAAGATCGCAGCCTCGTTGCACTCGACAGCTCCTACAGGGAGCTGCTGCCTCAGCCGGTGACAACCCTGTTCTTCCCCTCCCGCTTGGCCTGATACATCGCCGCATCCGCGCGGGCAAACAGGCTTTCGATAGACTCGTCCTCTTCGGACAGGCTGGTCAGCCCCTGGCTGACGGTAATTGCGAACATCTGGCCGTCATGATCAAAACTCAGCCGTTGTATTTCCCGCTGCAGCCGCTCGGCGACCTGTAGAGCCATCTGTGGCGTGCAACCGGGAAATACGGCGGCGAATTCCTCGCCACCGATACGCCCGAACAGATCCCCCCGACGCAGTGCCGCGCGGCCAATGTCGGCGATGCGTTGCAGCACGTTATCGCCGGCCTGATGGCCGTAGGTGTCGTTGATCACTTTGAAGTCATCGATGTCCAGCATCAGGAACGACAGCGGCGTGTCGTGCCGTCGCGCCAGTTCGAACGCTTCGTGGGCGCCTTCGAAGAAGTGTCGACGGTTGCTGCTGCGGGTGAGGGCGTCGGTGGTGGCCAGGCGTTGCAGCTCGGTTTCCATGTGCTTCTTGTCGGTGATGTCTTCAGCGATGCCGACAATGATGACCGGTTGCCCCGGTTCCGCCTGGCGGTTGATGAAGCATTTATCGCTTATCCAGCGCAGGCGGCCGTTGGCGTCGATGATCCGGTATTCGCGGTCTTCAACCTCACCCTTGACCAATACCTGGGCAAGACTGTGCTCGGCGTATTCCAGATCGTCGGGGTAGATGTTGTCTCGCCACTGGTTGTAGTCGGCCAGCAGCAGGTCGGCGCGGTGGCCAAAAATCCGTTCATAGGCGGGGCTGACATACAGCACCTGACGGGTTTCCCAATTAAAGGCCCAGAGAACCGCGTTGACGCTCGCCAGCAGGGTGGTGAACAGTTGTTCGCGCTCGCTCAGGCGCGCTACCTCACCCTGGGCGTGCATCAGCGCCATCAGGGTTTGAGCGGTCTGCGGCCACTGCTTTGAGGGAAGGTCTTTCGGGTTTTTATTGAGCATCGGCACAACTCTCAAAGGGCGTGTCTCAAAGGGTGTGCGCCGCTTGAGGTTCGACAGCGGCCACAGCGAAGCCCGCCAGGTGGGGCGAAGTGTCTTTGAGATAAGGGGAGGCGGGATGAAGTTCCCGCTTTGCAAGGCGAGGCAGAGGAATCCCGCCGGGCGGCATCGCGCTGCATAAAAACCAATGTGGGAGCGGGCTTGCTCGCGAAAGCGGTGTGTCATTCAAATCGATGTCGAAT
>DATMUG010000192.1:0-6024 GCA_035563915.1 Pseudomonas sp.
GTGTCTGTGGCGAGGGAGCTTGCTCCCGTCGGGCTGCGAAGCGGCCCCGCTCTTTGTCTAAAAAGTATGGGGACTGCTGCGCAGTCCAGCGGGAGCAAGCTCCCTCGCCACAGTTTGGGCTTCAGTCGATCACGAAGAGCGCATCATTGCTGAACTGTACTTCGAACTTGTCGGCCGGCATTGGGCGGCCGAACAGGTAGCCCTGGACTTCGTCACAGCCGTGTTCCCTGAGGAAATCCAGCTGTTCCTGGGTTTCCACGCCCTCGGCGATCACCGCCAGGTTGAGGCTGTGGGCCATGGCGATGATGGCCCGGGCGATCTGCGCATCCTGTTCACCCGACGGCAGGCCGTCGACGAAGGTGCGGTCGATTTTCAGTACATCGATCGGGAATTGCTTGAGGTAGTTGAGCGATGAGTAGCCGGTGCCGAAGTCGTCGACCGCAATGCTCAGACCCAGTTTTTTCAGGCCGTCGAGAATCTGCATCGCCTCGCTGACGTCGCGCATCAGAATACTTTCGGTCAGCTCCAGCTCCAGGCACGCCGGTGGCAGGCCGGTGTCCTTGAGGATGGTCGCGATCCGCGTGCCCAGCTGGCCATCGGAGAACTGCCGGGCCGAGATGTTTACCGAGATTTTTGGCACCCGTACCTTGGCCTGATGCCAGGTCTTGATCTGGCGGCAGGCCTCGCTGATCACCCAGTCGCCCACATCCACCACCAGGCCCAATTCTTCCAGGACCGGAATGAAATCCCCTGGTGGCACCATGCCGCGTCGCGGGTGGCACCAGCGCAACAGGGCTTCGGCACCGGTTAAACGTTTGCCATCGCCGCTGAATTGCGGTTGGTAGAACAGCGTGAACTCGTTCTGTTCCAGGGCGTGACGCAAATCGCTTTCCAGTTCCAGGCGCTCCAGGGCGCTGGCATTCATGTCCGCCTGATAGAACTGGAAGTTGTTTTTTCCGCGCTCCTTGGCGTGGTACATCGCGGTATCGGCGTTCTTCATCAACTGGCTGAGTTCATTGCCGTCCTGCGGGCTGAGGGCAATGCCGATGCTGGCCGTGACGAAGAACTCGCGACCTTCGAGCACGAAGGGCTTCACCAGGCCGGCGAGAATCTGTTCGGCCACGTGAATTGCCCGGTTCAGGGCGATCTCACGGTTAGCCCGCGGTTGCAGGAGCAAGGTGAACTCGTCGCCGCCCATGCGCGCCACGGTGTCGTCGTCGTCGACGCACTCGAGCAGCCGGGTGGCCATTTCCTTGAGCATGCGATCACCGGCGGCATGGCCCAGGGAGTCGTTGATCGGCTTGAATCGGTCGAGGTCGAGGAACATCAGCACCACCCAGGACTTCTGCCGCTCGGCCGCTTGCAGGGCGGTGTGCAGGCGATCCTGGAACAGCGAGCGGTTGGGCAGGTGCGTCAGGGCGTCGTAGTAGGCGAGTCGGTGAATCCGTTGCTCGCTGGCCTTGCGCTCGCTGATATCACTGAAGAAGCACACGTAGCTGGCCAGGTCGCCCTCGTCGTCCAGCACTGCTGTAATCCCGACCCACGCCGGGTAATGCTCGCCATTGCGGCGCTTGAGCCAGACTTCGCCTTCCCAGGTGCTGTTCTGGTTGAGTTGCTTGAGCACATAACGCAGATGGGCTTCCTGCTGCTCGTCGACCGTCAGCATGTTCGGCAACTGGTCGAGCACCTGTTCGACCGCATAACCGCTGACACGGCTGAAGGCTTCGTTGGCCTGGACGATGTAGCCGGCCGGGTCGGTGATCAGGATCGCCGAAGTCGAGTGCTCGAAAACCGTGGCGGCCATGCGCAGGTCTTTTTCGGCACGGCGTTGCTGGCTGACATCGCGACCGACCCCGAGCACGCCTTCGAACGCATCGTGCTCGTCCCAGACCAGCACCAGCCGCAGTTCGATGGGGATCTTGCGTCCGTCGGCCCGCAGGCAGTCGAACAGGAACAATTGCGTCTGCACCTGGCTGCGCAACAGCGCCAGTTGGTCTGGTTGATCCAGCGCCTTGCCGACCCGATCCATCAGGCTGTAAATGCCGGTCAGTTGTTGCGGGTTGGCGATGGTTGAATGCCAGCCGTTCTGGAAAATCCATTCGGCGTCGTAACCCAGCACGGCTTGCACCGAGGGGCTGACGTAGTTGAGGCTCAGGCGATTGTCGGTGGAGATGATCACGTCGCTGATGCTTTCGGCGAGCATCCGGTAGCGCTGCTCGCTGTCGCGTAGCGATTCACTGGCTTCGATCTGCTCGGTCACGTCCTTGGCGACGCCAATGATGCGGGTCACCTGGTTGTGTTTGTCGCGAGCCAGCGCCTGTTCGCGAATGTCGAAACGCCGCCATTCACCGTTGCGGTGACGGAAGCGCAACTGGCATTGCATCAACTGGCTGTAGCCATCCTGGCGTTGGTGATGGCGCGAACGATGATAGAAGTCGGCATCGTCGGGGTGAAGGAGGATTTCCCAGAAATATTCACCCATCTGCTGCAATTCGGTGCGGTTGTAGCCCAGGGTCTGGCCCAGATGGTGGTTGCTGAAAATCATGCGTTGGCTGATCACATCCTGCACGTACAGGTGATCGGGCACGGTACGCACAACGTCGGACCAGAAGCCTTCGCGTTCCTGCAGCGACAGCTCGGTGAGCTTGCGGCTGGTGATATCGGTGATGCTGAGGATGACCGCTTTATATTCTTCCGGGCTTTGCGGCAGGCGCAGAACCAGCCACAGATGCTGGTCGCGGCCATTGGCGTCCTGGAGCTTGATCTCCAGCTCCAGTTGCTTGTGTTGATTGAGTGTCGCCTCGAGTACCTGATTGCCGATGGCGCTGCCATCCAGTGGGCTGCCTTCGATCAATAGGTCCCAGGCCTGTTCGCAGCTATTGACGTTGAGCAGTTGCAACGCCACCTGGTTGACTTCGGTAATACGCAGCGCCCGCAGTAACTGGCGGCGTTGTTCCGGTTCCTGGAGCCATTCGTGCAGTTGCTCGTTGTTTTGTACCCGGGCCTTGTCCAGCGCCGTCTTGAGACCGGACATGTCGAGAACGCACAAGGCGACACCCGTACCTTCGAATATTTCCTGATAACGCCGGCGACCTTCATGCAGCTGGCGCTGGCGCCGGCGCATATTCAGCAGGACGATAAACGGCAGCATGGAAAAGGCCAGGCCCAACAGGCATTTGCCGATGAAGGCCGGCAGCAGTTCTTCAAGCACCTGCTGACGATCGAACAGTCCGCGCAGTTGCCAGTCACTGCTGCTCAGGGGAACGGTCAGCACGCTGTTGCTCAGATCGTCCTGGGTCAACGTGCCCGGATTGACCAGCGGCAGCGCTTCATCGCGACTGATGATCTGGTGGTTGTAGCGGTTTTCCACCAGCCACTGCGGACGGTTATCGGCGCCGAGTTGGGTCAGGGACGAAAAAAACGTCGGTTTGAAGCGCAAGGCCCAGTAACCGCGGGTACTGCCGCTGGCTTGATGCAATAACAGATGCACGATCGAGCCATCGATGGCATTGCTGAAGTAATGAGGCTGGGCATGGCTGCGTCGGACCAGTTCGCTCAAATAGTTGGCGTCCTCGCTGTCGCCGGCGCTGTCGGCGAGGATGATGCCCGATGGGCTGAGCAAGGCAAGGCTGATCAGGTCGGGCAGCGATTTTTGCAGCTTGCGCAGCAACTCCTGCTGTTCTTCGATGCTTTGCGGTTGTTCGACGATCGGCAGCAGGTTAAGGGCGATTCGTGCATTCAACGCCATATTCAAGCTGACTTGCGTGGCGAGGTCGGCGGTGTAGTCGATGGTGTACTGGCGCTGGCTTTTCTGGGTTTCGCGCAACTGGTCCAGCAGTTGCCAGAACATCAGCGCGAGCAGCAACAGCACCAGGGTCGCCAGGGCACTTTTCAGGGTTGCGCGCAGGGGCGAACCGTTCGCGGATGCCGGCGCACGAGTGGTCAGGGGCGGAGGGGCAATGGACAAACTGTAATCCTGCGGTTTGGCTGGACTGGCGCGACGTGCACTATAAGCCGGACGCCCGAAGGGCGGCTAGCATGCCTTGAGTTGTGGCAAAGTGCCAGCCCTGCTCGGCTGGACGGCCATCTGTCATTCAGGTAGCTTTGCCGGTTACGCGGGAGCGTTCCAGCTCCTAGAATCAGACTTTTTCAGCGCGCACGCTTGGGTCTCCATCAAGCGGTCCACGCGCACGGTCTGGCCCGGGCATCGCCTGCGCTCCAATCATTCATCAGTCACTGACCCTAGGTTCTCCATGGCTCAATACGTATTCACCATGCATCGGCTGGGCAAAGTTGTGCCGCCGAAGCGGGAAATCCTGAAAAACATCTCCCTGTCGTTCTTCCCTGGCGCCAAGATCGGCGTGCTCGGCCTCAACGGTTCGGGTAAGTCCACCCTGCTGAAGATCATGGCGGGTGTCGACACCGAGTTCGAAGGTGAAGCCCGTCCGATGCCGGAGCTGAACATCGGTTATCTGCCGCAGGAGCCGCAACTGGATCCGACCAAGACCGTGCGTGAAGTGGTTGAGGAAGCGGTCAGTGTAATCAAGGACGCCCAGGCGCGTCTGGACGAGGTCTACGCGGCCTACGCCGATCCGGATGCCGACTTCGACAAGCTGGCTGCCGAACAGGCCAAGCTGGAAGCAATCCTGCAGGCCAGCGACGGCCACAACCTGGAGCGCCAGCTGGAAGTCGCCGCCGATGCGCTGCGTCTGCCGGCCTGGGAGGCCAAAGTCGAGCACCTGTCCGGTGGTGAAAAGCGTCGTGTGGCCCTGTGCCGCCTGCTGCTGTCGGCCCCTGACATGCTGCTGCTCGACGAACCGACCAACCACCTGGATGCCGATTCGGTCGCCTGGCTTGAGCACTTCCTGCACGACTTCCCGGGCACCGTGGTAGCGATCACCCACGACCGTTACTTCCTGGACAACGTCGCTGGCTGGATTCTGGAACTCGACCGCGGCGCGGGCATTCCTTACGAGGGCAACTATTCGGGCTGGCTGGAAGCCAAGTCCGATCGTCTGGCCCAGGAGTCCAAGCAACAATCGGCTCACGAAAAAGCCATGAAGGAAGAACTGGAGTGGGTGCGTAAAGGCGCCAAGGCCCGTCAGTCCAAATCCAAGGCTCGTCTGCAACGCTTCGAAGAAATGCAATCGCAGGAATTCCAGAAGCGCAGCGAAACCAACGAAATCTATATCCCGGCCGGTCCGCGCCTGGGTGACAAGGTCATCGAATTCAAGAACGTCACCAAGGGCTACGGCGATCGCGTGTTGATCGACAACCTGTCGTTCTCCATGCCAAAAGGCGCCATCGTCGGCGTTATCGGTGGTAACGGTGCCGGTAAGTCGACCCTGTTCCGCATGCTGATGGGCAAGGAAACCCCGGATTCGGGCTCCATTGAAATCGGCGAAACCGTGCAACTGGCCTGCGTGGACCAGAGCCGCGAGGACCTGGACGGCAGCAAGACGGTGTTCCAGCAGATCTCCGACGGTTCCGACCAGATCCGCATCGGCAACTACGAGATTCCGTCGCGTACCTACGTCGGTCGCTTCAACTTCAAGGGCGGCGACCAGCAGAAGTTCGTCAAGGACCTGTCCGGTGGTGAGCGCGGTCGTCTGCACCTGGCGTTGACGCTTAAAGAGGGCGGCAACGTCCTGCTGCTCGACGAACCGTCCAACGACCTCGACGTCGAAACCCTGCGTTCCCTGGAAGAAGCCCTGCTGGACTTCCCTGGCGCCGCCATTGTGATCTCTCACGATCGGTGGTTCCTTGACCGCGTGGCGACTCACATCCTGGCGTACGAAGACGACTCGCAAGCGGTGTTCTTCGAAGGCAACTACACCGAATACGAAGCCGATCGCAAAAAGCGTCTCGGCGAAGCGGCTGCCCAGCCGCACCGTGTACGGCACAAGAAACTGGCCTGATATCGGGTTGGTTGCATGAAAGAGAACGGAGCCTTTGGGCTCCGTTTTTTTTTGTGTTTTTTCAGTGGCACCGCAGTGTGCCCTTCGCGAGCAAGCCCGCTTCCAC